>JBMOJU010000414.1:0-4246 GCA_049315625.1 Paracraurococcus sp. | reverse complement strand
CCCTCGAAGCCCAGGTACAGCACCGGGGTCACGAACAGCGTCAGCATCTGCGACACGATCAGGCCGCCGATCACCGCGAGGCCGAGCGGCTGGCGCAGCTCGGCGGCCGCGCCCCAGCCTGCGGCGATCGGCACCGCGCCGGCGCCGGCGGCCAGCGTCGTCATCAGGATCGGTCGGACCCGCACCAGGCAGGCGGTGCGGACCGCGCTGAACGGCGCCTCGCCGCCGCGCTGTCGTTGCAGCGCCACGTCGACGATCATGATGGCGTTCTTCTTCACCAGCCCGATCAGCAGCAGCACGCCGATCACCGCGATCACCGACAGGTCCATCCCGAACAGCCAGAGCGTCAGGAAGGCACCCAGCGCCGCGGCCGGCAGGCCGGACAGGATCGTCAGCGGGTGGATCAGGCTTTCGTACAGCACGCCGAGCACGACATAGACGATCAGCACCGCGGCCAGCACCAGGGCGCCCTGGCCGGCCAGCGCCTGCTGGAAGACCTGCGCCGCGCCGGAGAAGCCGGTGACGACGGTCGGCGGCAGGCCCATATCGCGCTCCACCGCGCGGATGGCGTTGACCGCGTCGCCCAGCGCCACGCCCGGCGGGGTGTTGAAGCCGATCACCACGGCGGGCAACTGGCCCTGGTGGCTGACATTCAGCGGGCCGGTGATGCGCTCGATCCGCGCCACTGCCGAAAGCGGAATCAGCTTGCCGGTCACCGACCGCAGGTAAAGCTTGGCAAGGCCGGTCTCATCCCGCTGGTCCTCCGGCAAGGCCTCCAGGATCACCTGGTAGGCATTGGCCTGGCCGTAGAGGGTCGAGATTTGTCGCGTGCCGAAGGCCGAGAACAGTGCCTGGCGGACATTGTCGACCGAGACGCCGAGCGAGGTGGCGCGGTCGCGGTCGACATTCACCTGGACCACCGGGCTGTCGATCTGCAGGTCGGTGTTCACGTCCTGCAGCTGTGGCAGTTCGAGCAGCTTGTGTTCCAGCCGCTGCGCCCATTCGTACAGCTCATCGAGCCGCAGCCCCTGCAGCGTATACAGGTACTGCGTGCGGGTGACGCGGCTGCCGAAATTCAGGTTCTGGATGGGGTTGATGAAGGTACGGAGGCCGGGGATCCGGCTGGCATCGCGCCGCAATTGCTGGATCACCGTCGCCACGTCCGGGCGCTCGGCGCGCGGCTTCAGCTCGACGAACATGCGGCCCTGGTTGATCGAGATGTTGCCGCCGGTCGCGCCGATGTTGGACACCACGTTGGTCACGTGCGGCGAGGCCCGCAGCACCTTGGACAACTGGCCCTGCATGGTGACCATGGCGTCGAAGGACGCGCCGCGCGGGCCCTCGGTGTTCACCGTCAGCAGGCCGGTATCCTCGATCGGGAAGAAGCCCTTCGGGATCACATAGGCCATGTAGCCGGCGGCGCCGAGCGAGGCGAAGAACATCAGCCAGACCATGAGGCGGAACTTCAACGCCAGGTCGAGCAGGAAGGCATAGCTGTGCTCGATGGCGAGGAAGCCGCGCTCCAGCACCCGCTCCACCAGCGAGGGCTTGGCATGCGCCGGCAGGCGGGAGGCCATGAGCGGCGTCAGCGTGAGGGAGACGACGCAGGAGGCGAGCACCGCCAGCGTCACGGTCGCGGCGAAGGCGTTGAACACCCGGCCGACCACGCCACCCATCAGCAGGATCGGCAGGAAGACCGCGACCAGGGACAGGGTGATCGAGAGGACGGTGAAGCCGATCTCCTTGGCGCCGCGGATCGCCGCCGGGATCGGCGCCATGCCTTCCTCGATATGGCGGACGATGGCTTCCAGCACCACGATGGCATCATCCACCACCAGGCCGACGGCGATGGTCAGGCCCAGCAGCGTCACGTTGTCGATGCCGTACCCCATCACGTACATCAGGCCGAAGGCCACGCAGAGGCTGATCGGCACGGCGATGGTCGGGATCAGCGTGGCGCTGATCCGGCGGAGGAACAGGAAGCAGACCAGCACGACCAGCCCGATGGCGATGGCGAGGCTTTCCTGCACGTCATGCACCGCGGCACGGATCGATTCCGAGCGGTCGAGCATGACGTTGATCTGGGTGCCCGGCGGCATGGCGGCGCGCAGCCCGTCCAGGCTGGCCTTCACGCCATCGACGACCTCGACCGTATTGGCGTCGGGCTGGCGCAGCACCGCCAGCACCAGGGCGCGGTCGTCGTTGCGCCAGGCGGCGATGCGGTTGTTGGACACGCCATCGGTGACGCTGGCGATCTCGCTCAGCCGGACCGGGGATTGCGGCTTGCCGGCGACGACGAGGTTGCCGAAGGCGGCGGCATCCTGCGGCTGGTCATTGGCGCGCAGCGTCAATTGCTGACGCTGACCGTTCAGCACGCCGACCGGGGTCGAGGAATTGGCCTGCGCGATCGCCTGGAGCGTAGTGTCGAAAGCGAGCCCCATCGCGGCGATGCGGTCGGGGTCCAGCCGGACGCGGACGGCGTATAACTGCTCGCCGAAGACCTGCACCTGGGCGACCCCCGTCACCCGCGACAGCGCCGGGCTGACGATCGTGCTGACGATGTCGTTCAGGTGGTAGAGCGGTTTGTCGCCACCTGAGAGCGTCAGCAGCACCACCGGCGCGTCGGCCGGGTTCACTTTCCGGTAGCTTGGCGGCACCAGCATATCGACCGGCAGACGCCGCTGGGCGCGGGTCAGCGCCGCCTGGACGTCCTGTGCCGCGGCGTCGATGTTCTTGTTGAGCTGGAACTGGACGGTGATCTGCGAGGTGTCCTGGCCGTTGATCGAGGACATGGTGTCCACGCCGGCGATGGTGGACAGCTCGCGCTCGATCGGCAGGGCGACGCTGGTGGCCATCGTCTCCGGGCTGGCGCCGGGGAAGTTGGCGAAGATCGTGATGACCGGGAAATCGACCCGCGGCACCGCGGCGACCGGCAGCTTGGTATAGGCCAGCAGGCCGGCGACGATCGCCGCGACCGAGAGCAGCCCGGTCATCACCGGGCGGCGGATGCAGAGTTCGGAGATGTTCATCGCGCTGCCCCTGGTCGGCTCAGTTGCTGGATACGCGTTGCGGTTGCGGCGCCCGTTCGACCGCCTTGGTCCCGCTGGTCACCCGCTGGGCGCCGTCGACGATGACCTTCTCGCCCGCCGCCAATTCACCCTTCACGACCGCACGGTCGCCGGCGATCCGCACCAGCTGGACATTCCGCCGCTGCGCCGTGCCGTCGGCGCTCAGCACGAAGACGAAGCGGCTGTCCTGGCCGCTCTGCAGGGCAGGGCCGGCGACCGAGATCGCGTTCTCCTCGTCGCGCGGCACCATCACCACCTGGACGTACTGGCCGGGCCAGAGCCGGTGGTCGGCATTCTCGAAGCGCGCCTTCAGGGCGATGGTGCCCGTGGCGACATCCACCGCACTGTCGACGAAGACCAGGGACCCGACCGCGGGCGGGCGGCCATCGCCTTCCGGCCGGACCCGCACCTTCGGCGAGCCCCGTTTCATCGCGGCGCGGACCTCCGCCAGCCAGCGCTCCGGCACGGAGAACTGGACCAGGATCGGGTCGAGCTGGGTCAGGGTGGTGATCGCGGTATTCTCCGCCTGGCGGACGAAGTTGCCGGCGCGCAGCGGGATGGCGCCGAGCTGGCCGTCGATTTCCGCGGTGATGGTGGAAAAGCCGACATTGACCCTGGCCTGCTCGACCAGCGCCTCATCGGCCTTGACCTGGGCGGCGGCCGAGGCGGCGTCGGACTGCGCCTGCTCGAACCGCTGCTGCGAGGCGACGCTCTCACGGCCCAGCTGCTGGTAGCGCAGCAGGTCGGCGGTGTAGCGGGTCAGCAGGGCGCGGTTCTTGGTCAGGGTCGCCTCGAACTGCGCCAGCAGGGCGCGGTTGAAGCGGCTGTCCTGGATGAAGAGCGGCTGCCCCTTCTTCACCAGCTGGCCTTCCTCGACCAGCACCTGCTCGATCTGCCCATCCACCCGGGCGCGCACGGTGATGACGGATTCGGACGCGACGATACCGTTCGCCAGGATCTCGATCGGCACCGGACCGACGCGCACCGGATCGGTGGTGACGGGGACGCCGCCGCCCCCGCCCTGCGCATGCGCGGCGACGCCCGGCAGCAGGCCCAGCAGGGCGGCACAAAGGGTGCGCCGCAACCGCAGCGGCAGGCTTCGCATCATACGTTCCGTTCCCAAAAGGCCGACGCCGTCCTGCCCCGGCCGGTCCGCTTCGCCGATCTGCTCGCCCTGC
>JBMOJU010000068.1:0-18913 GCA_049315625.1 Paracraurococcus sp. | reverse complement strand
ACCCGTTGCCGTTGAGATACCCCATCGCCGCCTGCACCCCGCCCGGGGTGAAGGGGATGCCGGCCGCCGACAGCCCCATCTCCACCCCGCCCAGCGTGCCGACGAGCTGCAGCGGGCCGAAATCGCCCAGATGCCCGATCCGGAACACCCGGTCGTTCAGCCGCCCCAGCCCGTTGCCGAGGCTCATGTTGAACTTGTCCAGGATCGTCGCGCGCAGCGCATTGGCGCTGTGCCCTTCCGGCAGCCGCACCGCGGTCAGCACAGAGGAATACTCGCCCGGCACCTGCGCCTGGATCTCCAGCCCCCAGGCCCGCACCGCGCGGCGGGTCGCCTCGGCGAAGCGGTCATGCCGGGCGAAGACGTTGTCGAGCCCTTCCTCCATCAGCATGTCGACCGCGGCATCCAGGCCATAGAGCAGGTTGGTCGCCGGAGTCGAAGGGAAGTACCCCTGGGCATTGGCCGCCAGCATCGGCCGCCAGTCCCAGTAGCTCCGCGGAATCTTCGCGCCCTCCGCCGCCTTCAGCGCCTTCTGGCTGATCGCGTTGAAGGACAGGCCCGGCGGCAGCATCAGCCCCTTCTGGCTGCCGGCGACGGTGACATCCACGCCCCATTCGTCGTGCCGGTAGTCGATCGAGCCCAGGCCGCTGATGGTATCGACCAGCAGCAGCGCCGGGTGGCCGGCGGCATCGATCGCGCGGCGGACCGCGGCGATGCGGGAGGTCGCGCCGGTGCTGGTTTCGTTGTGCACCACGCAGACCGCCCTGATGCCATGCGCCTTGTCCTCGCGCAGCACGGCCTCGATCGCCGCGGCATCGGCGCCGCGGCGCCAGTCGGTCTCGATCAGCTCGGGCGTCAGGCCGAGCCGGCCGGCCAGTTCCTGCCAGAGATGGGCGAACCAGCCGGTCTCGCACATCAGCACACGGTCGCCGGGCGATAACGTATTGGCCAGCGCCGCTTCCCAGGCGCCGGTGCCGGAGGTCGGGAAGACGATGACCGGCTGGGCGGTCTTGAAGATGCCGCGCAGCTTTTCCAGCAGCTGCTTGCCGAACTTGCCGAAATCCGGGCCGCGATGGTCCATGGTCGGGTAGTCCATGGCCCGCAGCACGCGGTCCGGCGTGTTGGACGGACCGGGGATCTGCAGGAAGTGCCGGCCGGAGGTCGGCTTGGACTGGTAGTAGGGCATGGAGGTCCTCCCGTTCGTCGGCGGCTTATGGCGCCGATCCATCCCTGGGCGCCAATGAGAAGCCCTTCTTGGATTGATGAGCATTATAGATCGGACAGCGGGTTGCTCCACCGCTAGCTTCCCGGCATCCAAGGCATGCCCCGAGGGACAGGACGCGACACATGGCCGAGGCGATCATCCTGCGCGAGCATGGCGGGCCGGAGGTACTGCGGCCCGAGGCCATCGAGGTCGGTGCGCCTGGCCCCGGTGAGCTCCGCATCCGGCAGACCGCCATCGGGGTGAACTTCCACGATTGCTACGTCCGGTCCGGCCTCTATCGCACCCTGGCGCTGCCGGGCGTGCTGGGGATCGAGGCGGCAGGGGTGATCGAGGCCGTCGGCGACGGCGTCACCGGCTTCGCCGCCGGCGACCGCATCGGCTACGTCACCGCCGGGTATGGCGGCTATGCCTCGCACCGGCTGCTGCCGGCGGCCCTCGCCCTGCGGCTGCCGGACGGGATGAGTGATGCGCTCGCCGCCAGCGTGCTGCTGAAGGGGCTGACGGCGGAGATGCTGGTGCGCCAGGTGCATCGCGTGGCGCCGGGCCAGATCCTGCTGGTGCAGGCCGCGGCCGGCGGCGTCGGCAGGCTGCTCTGCCAATGGGCGGCACATCTGGGGGCGACGGTGATCGGCACGGTGGGGTCCGAGGCGAAGGCGGCGATCGCCCGTGCCGCCGGCTGTCACCACGTCATCCTGTACCGGGAGGAGGATTTCGTCGCGCGGGTGAAGGAGATCACGCACGGCCGCGGCGTCGCTGCCGCCTATGATTCGGTCGGCCGCGACACCTTCGACGGCTCGCTCGAATGCCTCGCGCCGCGCGGGCATCTGGTGAATTTCGGCCAGTCCTCCGGCCCAATACCGCCCTTCGCCATCACCCGGCTGGCGGCGAAGTCGAACACGCTGACCCGCCCCATGGTTTTCCACTACGCCGCCGAGCGCGCGGCGCTGGAGGCCATGGCCGAATCCCTCTTCGCCGCCATCTCCAGCGGCGCGGTGCGGGCCGAGACCGGCCAGGCATTGCCGCTGTCGGATGCCGCGCGGGCCCACGCACTTCTCGAATCGCGGCAGGCCGAGGCGCCCCTCATCCTGCTGCCGCAGGACAATGCCTGATGAACGTCGTGACCACCGCATCCCGCATCGGCGACAGCCGCCTCGGCGACCGCCTGCGGCGCGAGACGGCGGGCGAGGTGCTTTGGACCGCCGCCGATCGCGGCCGCTACGCGACGGACGCCAGCATCTATCAGATCGAGCCCATCGGCGTGCTGGTGCCGCGGACCACCGCCGACGTGCAGGCGGCGATGGCGATCTGCCGGGAAGAAGGCATCCCGGTCCTCGCCCGCGGCGGCGGCACCAGCCAATGCGGCCAGACGGTGAACCGCGCGCTGGTCATCGACACCTCCAAATACCTGCGCAACGTGCTTGCGGTGGATGCCGACCAGCGCACTGCCACGGTCGAGCCGGGCATCACCCTCGCCGCGCTGAACGGTGCACTGGCCCGTGAAAAACTGTTCTTCCCGGTCGACCCCTCGACCCATCTGCGCTGCACCGTCGGCGGCATGGCCGGCAACAATTCCTGCGGCAGCAAGTCGATCCGCTACGGGCTGATGGCCGACAACGTGCGGGCGATCGACGCGCTGCTGGCCGATGGCAGCGAATTCCACTTCGGCGATCTGCCGGACAATCTCGGCGATGCGGTGCCGGGCTCCATCGCCACGCTGGTCCAGCAGCTGCGCGCGCTGGGCCAGCGGGAGGCCGCCGAGATCGCCGCGCGTTTCCCGAAGCAACTCCGCCGCGTCGGCGGCTACAACATCGAGGCCCTGACACCCGAGGCACGCGCCGCCGGCCGCAGCAACCTCGCCCGCCTGCTGGTCGGCAGCGAGGGGACGCTGGCCTATTCCACCGCGCTTACGTTGCAGCTGTACCCGGTGAAGCCGCGCAAGGTGCTCGGCATCTGCCAGTTCCCCAGCTTCCGCAAGGCGATGGAAGCGAGCCAGCACCTGGTCACCCTGATGCCGGAGGCGGTGGAACTGGTCGACCGCACCATGATCGACCTCGGCCGCAGCATCGCGATGTTCCGCGCCACCATCGACAGCATCCTGATCGGCGAGCCGGACAGCCTGCTGATCGTCGAATTCCACGGCGAGGCGGACGGCCCGCTGCTGCAGGGGCTCGACCGGCTGGAGGAGATGATGGCCGATCTCGGCCATCCCGGGCAGGTGGTGCGCATCACCGGCACGGCGCAGATGGCCGCCGTGGCCGAGGTGCGCGAGGCCGGGCTCAACATCATGATGAGCATGAAGGGCGACGGGAAGCCGGTCTCCTTCATCGAGGATTGCGCCGTCGACCTGCCCGACCTGGCCGACTACACCGAGCGGCTGAAGGACGTCTTCGAGAAGCACGGCACCAAGGGCACCTGGTACGCCCACGCCAGCGTCGGCTGCCTGCATGTCCGCCCGGTGCTGAACATGAAGGATCCGGCGGACGTGCGCACCATGCGCGCCGTCGCCGAGGAATGCTTCGCCCTGGTGCGCGAGTACAAGGGCAGCCACAGCGGCGAACACGGCGACGGCATCGTCCGGTCCGAGTTCAACGAGACCATGTTCGGCCCCCGCATCGCCCGGGCCTTCGAGGCGGTGAAGGACGCCTTCGACCCGCACGCGTTGCTCAACCCCGGCCGCGTGGTTCGCCCGCCGCGGATGGATGACCGCAGCCTGTTCCGCTACCACCCGGGCTACGCCGCCGACGCCAAGATCACCCCGACGCTCGACTGGTCCGCCTGGCCCGGCCCGCAAGGCGGCCTGCTCGGCGCCGTCGAGATGTGCAACAACAACGGCACCTGCCGGAAATTCGACGCCGGCACCATGTGCCCGAGCTTCCGCGCCACGCGCGACGAGCAGCATGTGACCCGCGGCCGCGCCAATACCCTCCGCCTTGCGCTGACCGGCCAACTGCCCGGCGGCCTGGCCTCCGACGAGGTCCACGCCGCCCTCAGCCTCTGCGTCTCCTGCAAGGGCTGCCGCCGCGAATGCCCGACCGGCGTCGACATGGCGAAGCTGAAGATCGAGGCGCTGGCGGCGCGGGCAAAGACGCATGGTGTCAGCGCGAAGGACCGGCTGATCGCCACCATGCCGCGCTGGGCGCCCTTCGCCAGCCTGGTGCCCTTCCTCGCCAATGCGCGGGACCGCATCCCCGGCCTCGCCGGCCTGTCCGAACGCTTGCTCGGCTTCGCCGCCGGCCGGACCCTGCCGCGCTTCCGGCACGATGCCTTCCACGATGCCGAGTTGCCAGCGCCGGACGGGCGGGAGGGTGAGGTCATCCTCTTCCCCGACCTGTTCAACCGCTATTTCGAGCCGGAGAACCTGCGCGCCGCCGCCCGCGTGCTGGCCGCGGCCGGCTACCGCGTCGCCGTCGCCCGGCCGGCGAAGGGCGCCAGGCCATTGGACGAGGGCCGCACCCTGCTCGCCGCCGGCCTTGTCGGGCAGGCCCGCGCCGAGGCGCGCCGGACGCTGGCGGCGCTTTCCGCCGTCGGCTCGCCGGTGATCGGCATCGAGCCTTCCTCCCTGCTCACCCTGCGGGACGAGTTCCCCGCCCTGCTGCCCGGCCCGGCGGCGCAGGCGCTGGCCGAGCGCGCCCTGCTGCTCTCGGAATTCCTGGCACGGGAGAAGCCGAAGCTCGCCCTCAAGTCCATCGCCGCCGAAGCCGCGCATATCCATGGCCATTGCCACCAGAAGAGCTTCGGCGCCTTCCCTGCCGCAGTCGCCATGCTGACCCTGGTGCCCGGGCTGAAGGTGACGCCCATCACCTCCTCCTGCTGCGGCATGGCCGGCTCCTTCGGCTACGAAGCCGAGCACCTTGAGGTCTCGAAGGCGATGGCCGAGCTGTCGCTGCTGCCGGCGGTCCGTGCCGCGCCGGCGACCCACCTGATCGTCGCCGACGGCACCTCCTGCCGCCACCAGATCGCCGACCTGGGCGGGCGGCAGGCGCTGCACAGCGTCCGCGTGCTGGACATGGCGCTGGCATGACCGCGCCCACCGAGATCCTGGATTTCTGGTTCGGGCCCGACCTCGCGCCCTGGCAGGTCGCGCGCTGGTTCCGGCCGGACGCGGCCTTCGATGCCGCCTGCCGCGACCGGTTCGAACACCTGCTGGCCCCGGCGCGGACGGGCGAACTCGACGCCTGGGCGGCGACGCCGCGCGGCGCCTTGGCCTTGCTGCTCCTGCTCGACCAATTCCCGCGCAACCTGCATCGCGGCAGCGCGGCGGCCTTCGCCGCGGATGACCATGCCCGCGCCATCGCCCGTCGTGCGGTGCTGCGCGACCGCATGGACCTCGCCCTGCCGCCCACTGCCCGCTGCTTCCTCTACCTGCCGTTCGAGCATGCCGAGTCGCTCCTCGAACAGGACCTCTCGGTCGCGCTGTTCGAGGGGCTGCGGGACGACCCAATCCATGCGGCGCCGGGCAGCAGCATCGCCTACGCCTGGGCGCATCGCGCGGTGATCCGCCGTTTCGGCCGGTTCCCGCACCGCAACGCCGCGCTCGGCCGCGCGACCACGCCGGCGGAAGCCACCTACCTGGCGCAGCCCGGCGCCGGGTTCTGATCCGGCGCAAGGAACTGGCCATCTCCATCCCGGTAGATGGCGGAAACCCGATCACGTTATCGTATTGTGCGCCGCAACATTATCTTGCGGCGCAGCAAAACGGCTTCTAGTCTGATCGCAAGAACAGGGAGCAGCCCAGCCCACGGCCCGCCTTCAGGTCCATGCCGGACCGCACCGTCCCGCGCTTCGCGGTCCGGGCGCCGGCGCAAGGGGGTCATATGCTTCGTCGTTCACTGCTGGGTACTGCCCTGGCCACCCCTGCCCTGCTCCTCTCCTCCAGGGCCCGCGCCAACACTCCGGTGGATGTCGAGTTGATCCTGGCGGTGGATGTCAGCCGCTCGGTGGACCCCGAGGAACAGGAACTGCAATTTTCCGGCTACGAGGCCGCCTTCCGCGACCGTCGGCTGATCGAGGGCATCATGGGCGGCCCGGTCGGGTCGATCGCCTGCATGATGTTTACCTGGTCGGACTGGCACATCCAGAACGTGGTGGTGCCCTGGACGAAGCTCGACGGCCCGACCGCGGCGCACGGCTTCGCCGACGCCATCGCCGCCGCGCCGCGCCGCACCTGGCTCTACACCTCCATCTCCGGCGCCATGGATTATGCGGTCCGCCTCTTCGGCCAGGGCTATGAGGGCACGCGCCGCGTGGTGGACATCTCGGGCGACGGCATCAACAACTCGGGGCGCGAAGTGGGTGCGGCGCGCGAGCGGATCTGGGCCCAGGGCATCGTGCTGAACGGGCTGGCCGTGCTGGACCGCCAGCCCAGCCCCTTCGCGCAAAGCTCCGGTCTGCCGCCGCTCGACACCTTCTACCGCGAGGAGGTGATCGGCGGGCCGGGCGCCTTCCTGGTGGTGGCCGAGGGCTTCCCCGCCTTCGAGGCCGCGGTGCGGCGGAAAATCATCCGCGAGATCGCCGCGGTCCCGCCGCCCGGCGCGCTGGTCGAGCGTTTTGCCTGATGGCAGGTGCGGGGCATGGCCCCGCACTCGAATGATGGTTGAGGTATCTTAATCGCTCGCAACTCGGAATTGTGATGCTTTACCATCTGACACGTGGTGCGTATCGCGCCGGCCATTAGGGGTCGTTTCACGCCGAGCGTGGCTACTGCCGCTGCGAAGAGGACTGGCAGGATGCCGCCAACCCCCATGGATCGCCCGCTGGCGATCGCTGCTGGATTGCTGGACCGTGCGCTCCGCCGCCGGCGCGCCGGCGAGTTGCGCGGCGCGCTCGAGCGTGGCGAATTGACGCTGCATTACCAGCCGCGCATCCGGCTGCATGACGGCCAGCGGACCGGTGCGGAGGCGCTGCTGCGGTGGCGCCATGCCCGCCTTGGCAACGTCCCGCCCGGTGACTTCATCCCGCTCGCCGAGAGCTCCGACCTCATCGTGGCGATCGGCGGCTGGGTGCTGCGCCGGGCCGCCGCCGATGCCGCCCGCCATCCCGGCCTCGGCCGCGCCTCGGTCAATATCTCCGCCCGCCAGATCGCCACCGGCGTGCTGCCCGCCCAGGTCGATGCCGCGCTGGCCGAAAGCGGCCTGCCGCCGGAGCGGCTGGATCTGGAGTTGACCGAGACCCTGCTGCTCGACGAAAGGCCGGAGGTCGTCGCCATGCTGCGCGACCGCGGCATCGCCCTGGCACTGGATGATTTCGGCGCCGGCTACGCAAGCTTCGGCCGGCTGCGGCGGCTGCCCTTCACCACCCTCAAGCTCGACCAGAGCCTGATCACCGACCTGCCGCACCATCCGGCCGACCTGGTTATCCTGCGGGCCATCCGCGACATGGGGCGGGCGCTGCAGCTTCGGCTGGTGGCAGAAGGCGTGGAACGGCCGGAACAGCAGACGGCGCTCGCGGAGCTCGGCTTCGACGAGGCGCAGGGCTACCTGATCGGCCGGCCGATGCCGCTGGAGACGATGTTCGCCGCCCCGCCGCCCCTTGCGGCGCCGGCGAAAAGCCCCACCGTTGCGGCCGCATGTCCACTCCCCGAATCGCCGTCATCGGCGCCGGCCTCGCCGGCCTGAGCTGCGCCCGCGCCCTCGCGGCGCGCGGTGCCTCCCTTCGCCTGTTCGACAAGGGCCGGGGGGTGGGCGGCAGGCTGGCGACCCGGCGGGCGGAGGCCGCGGGCCTCGCCCTGCAGTTCGACCATGGTGCGCAATACCTGACGGCGCGCGACGGGGCCTTCGCCGCGCTGCTGGCCGAAGCCGGGGCGCAGCCCTGGGGCGAGCCGGGTCGCTTCGTCGGCGCGCCCGGCATGTCCGCCCTGCCCCGCGCCCTGGCCAAAGGGCTGGATGTTGCCCTGGCGCGGCACGTCACCACGATCGAGGGTGGGCCGGGCGCGTGGCTGGTGCGGCACCTCGACGCCGCGCTGGTCCGCCCTGGCCGTCCGCTGCCGGCCACGATTCCGGACACCGAAGGCCCCTTCGACGCGATCGCCCTGACCCTGCCGCCCGACCAGGCCGCCCCGCTGGTTGCGCCGCATGCGCCCGAATGGGCGGCGCGGCTGGACTCGGTGCGGCTCGCCCCCTGCTGGACGGTGATGGCCGCCTTCGCCGCGCCGCTGCCGCTGCCGGATGCGCTGCGCCCGCCGGAGGGCGGCGCGATCGGCTGGGCGGCGCGCGATTCCTCGAAGCCCGGCCGGCCGCAGGCAGCCGAATGCTGGGTGGTGCAGGGCAGCCCCAGCTGGTCACGGACGCATCTGGAGGAGGGTGCGGAGCAGGTCCTGCCGGCGCTGCTCGCCGCCCTCTGCGCGCTGGCCGGCGCCGACCTGCCGGCGCCGATCCACGCCGCGGCGCATCGCTGGCGCTATTCGCTGGTGGAGATGCCGCTGGGCGTCGCCTGCCTGGCCGATCCGGCGCGCGGCCTCGGCCTCGCCGGCGATTGGTGCCTGGCCGGCCGGGCCGAGGCGGCCTTCGAGAGCGGCACGGCGCTGGCCGCGGCGCTGCTGACCTGACCCGTTGCAAAACGTGGCTGGTGCGGCGCCCCGCCCGGACTATGGTCCGCGCACCATGACCATTCCCGAAGCGGCGGCCATCGCCGCCGAAATCCTGCGCCAGACCGAAGCGCGCGGCGCCGACAAGTCGATCTGCCCGAGCGAGGTCGCCCGTGCGCTGGCCGGCGGCGAGGAGTCCGCCTGGCGGCCCCTGATGGGCCGGGTGCGCCAGGCCGCCATCGCCCTGGCCGAGGCGGGTCAGGTCGAGATCCTGCGCAAGGGCAAGCCGGTTCCCATCGCCGAGGTGCGGGGCGTGATCCGCCTGCGCCGGGCCGCCACGGAGGGCGAGACATGAGCGCACCGATCGCATCGCTGTTTTCGCAGGGCACCGGCGGCCTGCCGCCGGCGACGCCGCTGGATTTCGCCACGCTCAAGCTGCCGGCCTCACCCAATACCTGCCTGGCCGCGCCGGCCGGCGGGCATCCGCAGGCGCAGATCACGGTGCCCCCCCTGCCGGTCGATGCTGCCACCGCCTGGCCGGTGCTGCGGGCGCTGGGCGACGGCATGCCGCGCGTCACCCGCTACGGCGAGTTTCCGGCGAAGCGGCAGGCGCAATGGGTCGCCCGCTCGGCACTGATGAACTACCCGGACATCATGGTGGCGGAGCTGGTCCCCGGCGGTGCCGGGGCGGGGCTGTACCTCTATTCCTACAGCCTGTTCGGCTGGTCCGACATGGGCGTGAACCGCAAGCGGGTCGAGGCCTGGCTGGCCGCGCTCGACGCCGCGCTGCGGCGACGCTGATCCTTCCCTTTCCTTCCTGATCTGCGGAGACGGCCCATGCGGCGCCTCGGCTCCTTCCTGCGTGACGCCTGGCGCATCGCCGGCCCCTTCTGGCGGAGCGAGGAGCGCTGGCGCGCCCGGCTGCTGCTGGGCGTCGTCGTCGCGCTGAACCTGTCCCTGGTCGGGATGAGCGTTCTGCTCAGCTACTGGAACCGCGAATTCTTCAACAGCCTGCAGGAGAAGGACGCCGAGGCCTTCTGGGGGCTGCTGTTCTGGTGGCGGCAAACGGACTCCGGCCCCATGCCCGGCTTCGTCTTCGTCGCCGCGCTGTATATCCTGATCGCGGTCTACCAGCTCTACCTCCGGCAGGCCTTGCAGATCCGCTGGCGCGGCTGGATGACACGGCAGGTGCTGGACCGTTGGCTGGCCGACCGCGCCTATTACCGCATCGCGCTGACCGATCCCGGCACCGACAACCCGGACCAGCGCGTCGCCGAAGACCTCCGGATGTTCGTCGACAACACGCTGGTGCTGGGCCTCGGCCTGATGCGCTCGGTCGTCACGCTGTTCAGCTTCATCCTGGTGCTTTGGGGCCTGTCCGGCCCGGCGACGCTGCTCGGCATCGAGATCCCCGGCTACATGGTGTGGGTCGCTCTGGCTTACGCGGTGCTCGGCACCGCGCTCGCGCATTGGATCGGCCGCGCGCTGATCCCGCTGAACGTCAACCAGCAGCGGGTGGAGGCGGATTTCCGCTACGCCCTGGTGCGGCTGCGCGACAATGCGGAAGGCATCGCCCTCTATGCCGGCGAGCCGGATGAGAAGCGCGGCCTCGTTACCCGCTTCCAGGCGCTGATCGACAATTGGTGGAGCATCATGGTCGCCACCAAGCGGCTGACCTTCTTTACCGCCGGCTATACCCAGGTTGCCGTCGTCTTCCCCTTCGTCGTCGCCGCCCCAGCCTATTTCACCGGCCGCATTCCGCTCGGCGGCCTGACCCAGACTGCCGGCGCCTTCAGCGAGGTGCAGGGCGCGCTCTCCTGGTTCGTCGACAATTACCGCGACCTGACCGAATGGCGCGCGACCGTGAAGCGCATCGCCGGCTTTCTCGACGCAATCGACGCCGCCCGCGGCGCCATGGCCGCCGGCACCGGCGTCCAGACCACGGCCGAGGCCCGCGGCGACCTGGCGCTGGATGGCGTGACGCTGACCCTGCCGGGCGGCCGGGTCCTGCTGGAAGGCGCCTCCGCCCGGATCGAACCGGGGGAGGCCGTGCTGATCTCCGGCCCCTCGGGCTCCGGCAAATCCACCCTGTTCCGCGCCATCGCTGGCATCTGGCCGTTCGGCGCCGGGCGGGTGCGGGTGCCGGAAGGCGCTTCCGTCCTGTTCCTGCCGCAGCGGCCCTACCTGCCGCTCGGCACGCTCCACCGCGCGATCTGCTACCCGCGCGACACGGCCGACGTGCCGGCCGAGGCGGTGCGGGCGGCGCTTGAGGATGCCGGGCTCGGCCACCTGGCCCCGCGGCTGGAGGAGGAGGATGCCTGGGACCGCCGCCTCTCGGGCGGCGAGCAGCAGCGCGTCGCGCTGGCCCGCGCCCTGCTCCTCAAGCCCGACTGGCTGTTCCTCGATGAGGCGACCGCCAGCCTCGACCCGGAGGCCGAGGCGCGCTTCTATGGGCTGCTGAAGGAAAGGCTGCCGCAAACCACGCTGGTCTCCATCGCGCATCGTCCGGCGGTGGCGCAGTACCACCAGCGGGCGCTGCGGCTGCGGGACGGGCAGTTGGTGGCGGGCGCCCTGTAGGCCAACGGAACTGCGGCACCGGGAGGCCCGTTCACCGCCGCGTGCACCGTGAGGGAGCAGGGGACGCATGCTGCTGAGGCTCTGGTCGCTGATCCGCGAAAGCGTCGAGGGCTATATTGCCGACGACGCCATGAGCCGCGGCGCTGCCATCGCCTACTACTCCTTCTTTTCCGTCGCCCCGCTGCTGGTCATCGCCATCGCCATCGCCGGCTTCTTCTTCGGCCCGCAGGCGGTCGAAGGCATGGTCGCCAAGCACCTGGAGGAGCTGATGGGCGCCACCGGCGCCCAGGTGGTCGAAGGCCTGATCCGCAGCGCCGCCGACCAGCAATCGAGCCGGATCGCCGCCGGCATCGGCATCGCGGTGCTGCTGTTCACCGCCAGCAGCGTCTTCACCGAGGTCCAGGCGGCGCTCAACGTCATCTGGCGCGCCCCGCCGCCGGAACGCGACACCTGGATCCACCTGCTGCGCAACAAGCTGCTCAGCATCGCGCTCGTGCTCGGCACCGGGGTACTGCTGCTGGCCTCCCTGGTGGCGACCGCGGTGATGGCGGCGGTGACGCGCTGGGCGACCGAACTGCTCCCGGCCAGCGGCACCCTGTTCTCGGAGGTGAACTTCGCTCTCAGCTTCATCACCACCGCCACGATCTTCGCCACCATCTACAAGGTGCTGCCCAACCGCCATATCGGCTGGCGCGACGTCGGCGTGGGCGCCCTGGTCACCGCCTTCCTCTTCACCATCGGCAAGTGGCTCATCGGCCTCTATATCGGCACCACCGGCATCGCCAGCACCTACGGCGCCGCAGGCGCGCTGATGGCGGTGCTGCTGTGGATCTACTACTCGGCGCAGATCTTCCTGCTGGGCGCCGAATTCACCAAGGTCTGGGCCGGCATGCAGGGCAATGCCGAGGCGCAGGCGGCGCTGGCGGCCGAGCCGGTGATCCGCCGCCGGCCACGCCGCCGGCGCGAGGACCGGGAGCGCAAGAGCACCACCCCCGCGGTCGGCGCCGCGGCGCTGACGGCGGTGGCGCTGACCCTGCTGAAAAAGAAGAAGCGGTAAGGCGGCGCCGGACCCGCGTCCGCCGGCCTCACTTGACGGCGGCGACCTTCGCCAGGTCGATCGCCCTGGCATAGGCCAGCTTGGCTTCGATCGGCGCATCCCCGGTGATGCCGACCAGGATGCGGTTGTCGACCAGCATCTGGATCTCGTTGTCGGCCGTCTGCACCGCCCGCTGGCTGCCGATGCGGATCGGCTTGCCCATCGCGCCCATCGTCGCCGGATTGGTCAGCAGCATGCCGAGCTGGGCGATGAGCGGCGAATCGGCGGTCACCTCGATCTTCACCGATTGCCCCTGGGCGTTGCTGTACTGCCGGCTCGCCTGGGTGCCGCCGCCGAGCATCCCGAGCATCCCGCCCGAACTCGTTTCCGCCTCAGCCGCGGTCCAGCCGGCGAGCGGCCCCGGCAGGGCGGCGGCCAGGTTGGCGGCGGCGCGCTGGCCGAGCAGTTGCAGCGCGTCCTGCAGGGCGCCGCGCATGGCGCCGAAATCGCCCGCCTTGTAGGCCTTGGTGGCCTCCCCCAGCGCGTCGCCCAGATCATCCGCGCGGGACGCGCCGGGCAACAGCAGCGGCAGGCAGGCGGCGAGGAGGATGATGCGGCGCATGGGCGGCTCCCGATCTGCCACTAAAGCGGGATGCGTTGAGGCGGAATCGCCGAAAACGCTGAATCCCGCGACCAGACAATGGCTGGAGCATGCGCAGTGAGCGCAAGCGAACGCAGCATGCTCTAACGTAACGGTATCGCCGGCATGCGGGAAGCACGGTCGCGTCAGCCCGCACCCACGCGACGGCGGATCGCCTGCACGATCGCAGGCGCCGCCGCGAGCCGCCCTACCCGTTCGCCCGCACCACCCGCAGCACCTCGTCCGCGTAGCGTTCCAGCTTGCTGCGGCCGACGCCCGGGATCATCGCCAGGTCCTCGGCATCGCCCGGCCGGCCGGCGGCGATCGCCGCCAGGGTCTCGTTGTGAAAGATGACATAGGCCGGCACGCCCTGCGCCTCGGCCTCCCGCTTCCGCCAGGCGCGGAGCGCCTCGAACAGCGCATCGCCCGCCATGGCCGGCTGGGCGCCCCGTGCGGCGCGTGGTGCGCCGGCGCCGACTGCCTCGGCCCGCAGCATCACCTTCTGCTCGCCCTTCAGGATCGGCTTCGCCGCATCCGTCGGCACCAGCTCGCCATGGTTCTCGATGGCGACGTCGAGGGCGCCCATCGCAACCAATTGCCGCGCCACCCCGCGCCAGGCCTGGTCCGACAGATCCTTGCCGACTCCGAAGGTGGGCAATTGGTCATGCGAGAACTGGGCCACTTTGTCGGTGACCTTGCCGCGCAGCACGTCCACCAGATGCGCCACGCCGAAGCGCCGACCGGTGCGCAGCACCGCGCTCAGCAGCTTCTGCGCCGGCACCGTGCCGTCGAACAGCCGTGGCGGGTTGCGGCAGACGTCGCAGGCGCCGCAATTCTCGGGGCCATCTTCCCCGAAGCAGCGCAGCAGGATGCGCCGGCGGCAGGTCGCCGCCTCGGCGATCGAGACGATCGCCTCCAGCCGGGCGCGCTCGATCCGCTTCTGCTCCTCGGGCGCCGGGCTTTCGAGGATACGGTGCCGCGCCAGCGCGATGTCGCCGGCGCCATACAGCAGCAGGGCGCGGGCCGGCAGCCCGTCGCGCCCGGCGCGGCCGATCTCCTGGTACCAGCTCTCGGGCGATTTCGGCAGGTCGAGATGGGCGACCCAGCGGACGTCGGGCCGGTCGATCCCCATGCCGAAGGCGATCGTGGCCGCCATGATCACCGCATCGCCGCGGGCGAAGCGGCGATGCGCGTCGCGCTTCGCCTCCGGCTCCATCCCGGCATGGAAACACAGCGCGTCGTGGCCGTCGCCGCGCAGCCATTCCGCGGTCTGCTCGGTCTTCGCCCTTGTGCCGCAATAGACGATGCCGGCGCCGGTGCCATCACCGGCCGCCTTGATGAAGGCACGCAACTGACCGCGCTCGCTCTCCCGCGGCTCGGCGCCGATGACGATGTTGGGCCGGTCGAAGCCGCCGCGGAACACCGGGCTCTCGGCCAGGCCGAGCTGGGCGCGGATATCCTCCACCGTGCGCGGATCGGCGGTCGCGGTCAGCGCCATCCGCGGCACGTCGGGGAAGCGCGTCGCCAGCAGGCCGAGCCCGCGGTATTCCGGGCGGAAGTGATGGCCCCACTGGCTGACGCAATGCGCCTCGTCGATGGCGAACAGCGCCAGCGGCCGGCGCGCCAGGAACTCCAGCGTGCCGTCCAGCAGCAGCCGCTCGGGCGAGACATAGAGCAGCTTGATGCCGCCGCGCGCCAGGTCGCGCTTGACCTCGCGCGACGCATCCTCACCCAGGTCGGAATGCAGCGCGGCGGCGGCGACGCCCTGCTGCCGCATCGCCGCGACCTGGTCCTCCATCAGCGCGATCAGCGGGGAGACGACGACACCGAGCCCCGGCCGGCACAGCGCCGGCACCTGGAAGCAGAGCGACTTGCCGCCGCCGGTCGGCATGAGCACGAGTCCGGAGCCGCCCGCCATCACGTGGCGGACGATCTCCTCCTGGCGTCCGCGGAAGGCGGGGTGGCCGAAGACGCGGTGCAGGACCTCCTCGGGCGCCTCGCCCTCGGTGTCCGGCCTCGGCTGATCAAGCATACCGGTTCCATAGCATGGCGCGGCCGAGTCCCGCCGCGCCATGCCGCGGGATTATTGGCCGATGACGATCTCGACCCGGCGCGATTCCGTCGGGAAGCTGTCGAAGGGCACCGCACCGCGCGATTCGATGCGGATGCGGCTGCGCTCGACGCCGGCATCGGCGAGGTGGTCGGCGACATGCTGCGCCCGCAGGCCGGCCAGCGCCTTGTTGAAGGCGGCGGTGCCGGTATCCGGGGCGGCAAAGCCGCGTACGCGCACCGGCACGCCGGGGCGCTCCTTCGCCAGGCCGCCGGCCTGCGCGACGATCGACTGGGCGTTCTCATCCAGGGCCGCGCTGTCGGCGTTGAAGAACACCACCGTCACCGGGGCGGGCGCTGGCTGCGGCGCCTGGCAGGCAGCAAGCACCAGCAGGGGCAGGGCGGCAAAAGCGAGGCGACGGCGCATGGCACGACTCCGGTTCATCCAGTCCGGCGATTGGTCCGGGAAAGCCGCGCCGCCGTCAATCGCGCCACCCTCAGCGTGAGCAGGCCGCGCCGCCGAGGACGCAGAATTTGGCGCAGTGTGGATGGTTGAGCGCCACCGGCCGGGACGCCTCGGCCAGCGTCCCGCCCAGCTCGAATTGCGGGTCGTAGGGCAGCAGCGTGCAGGCCAGCACCGCCGGCCGTTCGGCGCCGCGCCGCTTCACCAGCATCCGGGCGGAGGCGCACATCAGGCTGTCGGGCGATTTCCGCAGGATGCCCCAGCACGCCGTGGTGATCTCCGGCACGTCGGCCTTCGCATCCATCTCGGGGAACAGCATGAGCGAGACCGGATCGGCGGCATCGACCGGGATGCCGCGTTCGGCGAAAAGCGCGCCGAAGCCGGCCCGCATCGCCGCCTCGCCCTCCTGCCCGAAGGCGGCGCGGCCGGCGACGTGGATGCGGAAGCCCTCCCGCGCCAGCCAGTCCAGCCCCTCCATCGCCTGGGCGAAGCTGCCCTCCTGCCGTTCCAGGTCGTGCAGCAGGGCGGAGTGGTGGTCGAGGCTGACGCGGAGGGTCAGCCTTTCGCCATGCGCGGCGCGCAGCGCCAGCAGCGCCGCGGCATGGTTGCGCATCGGCTTCATCGCATTGGTCAGCACCAGCGCCCGGAAGCCGCGCGAGAGCACATCCGACAGCATCGCCGGCAGGTCGCGGTTGAGGAAGGGCTCGCCGCCGGTGAAGCCGATCTCCTCGACCGGCAGCGCATCGCGGGCGATCTCGTCCAGGTAGCCGCGCAGCTCCGTGGCGGTCAGGTAGACCAGCGCGTCGTTCTTCGGGCTGCTGTCGATGTAGCAATTGCGGCAGGTGATGTTGCACAGCGTGCCGGTATTCACCCAGAGCGTGCGCAGCGCCGACAGCGCGACGGTGGCGCGCGTCTCGCCCTTCGCGGTCACCAGCGGGTCGCGGAACTTGGTCGGGTCGAGCGGACGGGTCGGAGGGGCGGCGATGGCGGACACGCGGCGATGGCTCCCGGAGCTGATGGCCCATACGCCGGATCGGCGCCGACGGCTGGAGCGCCAGCCTAACACGGCTTGCCGCCTGCGGGCGGAGGCCCCCCCGCCGGACAATTAGTTCGCGAGGTCGGCCACGGGTACGGCAAGCCGGGCGCGCAGCCCCGCCGGGTCACCCCAGTCCATCACCGCGCCCCGCCGCAACGCACCCAGGTCCGGCTGCCGCAACAGCCGGCTGCCGAAGCCGGACCGGGCCGGCGGCCCGCTCACCGGCGGCCCGCCGGCCTCCGACCATTCGAGCCGGAACAGCGGACCGTCGATGACCCATTCGAGCACGACGCCGCCGCCCGCCAACGACAGGGCGCCGTACTTCAGCGCGTTGGTTGCCAGTTCGTGCAGGAGCAGGGCCATGCCCGGCGCCGTTTGCGGGCCGATCATCGTCGGCGGCCCGCGGAGCGTGATGCGCTGCGGCGCCTCGGACATGTGGGCGGCCAGGATCAGCCGGGCCAGGGCGACGAACTCGACCCGCTGCGGCAGCCCGAGGCGGGAGGCGCCGCTGATCTGCGGCCGGACCAGGTCGTGCGCGCGCGACAGGGCATTGATCCGCTGCCCCAGATCCTTCGCCATGGCCCGGGTTTCCGGCTCGGTCGCGGTCCGCGCCGCCACCTGGACCAGCCCCAGGCAACTGGCGAAGGCGTTCTTCACCCGATGGTCCAGTTCCCGCACCAGCGTGGTCTCGGCGGTGACGTCCTGGCAGACCAGGCCCGCGGCAAAGGCCTGGCCGGAGCCATCGGCGTCGGGCACCCCATAGAGCCGCAGGTTCAGCACCCGGTGGGCCTCCGCGGCGGGCGCCGACAGGTCCCGGAATTCCAGCCGGACGCCGCTGGCCGGGGCGTCGCCGCCGGCCAGGATGCGCAACAACGGCGCCTCCAGCGCCTCCCGCGCGGCGGGCAGGGTTTCCCACAGCGTGCCGAGCCCGGCCCCCTCGGCCAGGCGGAGCAGCCGGGCCAGCGCCGGGTTCGCCCGGTCGATCCGCAGGTCGCGCCCGATCAGCCCCAGACCGATCGGCGCTGCAGCGTAGAGGGACTGCAGCGCGATGCGCTCTTGCTCGGCCAGATTGGCCGCTGAACGCCGCTCCAATGCCCGCGCCAGAGCCCGCGCGACGACCGCGGCAATCTTCTCCCCCGGCATGAATTTGAACAGCATGTCAAAGGCGCCCGCGCGGATCGCTTTGGTTGCGTCATTCAGCGACGCGGCGCTGGTCAACAGAACCACCTCGACCGCGCGTCCGGGTCCCGAGGCACCGAGGATCTGCTCCGCCAGCGCGAGGCCGCTGAGGCCCGGCATTTGGATATCGGTCAGGACGACGGCGACGTCCGGCGTGACGGCGAACCGGGCCAGTGCCTCCTCGGCGTTGCCCGCGGTCGCTACCAGAAAGCCGTTATCGCCGAGGGAGATAGAGAGTTCATCGAGAAAACCCGGATCATCGTCGACGATAAGAACGCGCGCACAGCGTGCTCCGCCCGATTCCCACCCCATTCGACGTGGCCCTCGCTACCCGGTTGGGCGAGGGGCGTCCGCGCTGGTCCAATCTGACCACAGCAAAACCCCGAAAACCCTGGCGTATCCAGATTAGTTTGTTGCCATTCCAACAAGCAAGCCATGATATAATATATCTCGTAATTCTCGTTGTAATGTGTAACCGCCCCGAACCCAGAAGGGTCAACATTCAAAGCTGAGTGTCGCGCCGACCTCCACCGGCTCAACCGGCCGCCGGCAAGGCCCGCCCGCCGGCCAGCCGCAGGATCCGCGTCGGCCGCTCCACGCCCACCAGCCGGTGGGTGATGAGGATCACCGTGCGCCCAGCCGTCACGCCCTCCAGCGTCTCCAGGAAGGCACGCTCGGTCTCCGCATCCAGCCCGGCGGTGGGTTCGTCCAGCACCAGCACGGGTGCTGCCGAGAGCAGCACGCGGGCCAGCGCCAGCCGCCGCGCCTGGCCGCCGGAGAAGCGCGCGCCGCCCTCGCCGCAGCCGGTCGCCAGGCCTTCCGGCAGGGCGCGCACCAGCTCGCCGATCCCCGCCCTGTCCAGCGCCCGCCACAGCGCCGCGTCCGGTGCCTCCGGCGCGGCAAGGCGCAGGTTGGCGGCGATGCTGTCGTCGAACAGCCGGGCGTCCTGGGTCAGGCAGGCGATGCGGCGGCGGATGAAGTCGGCCGGCAGCGCGGCGATGTCGACCCCGCCGAAGCTGATCCGCCCGGCCTGCGGCGCCGCCAGCTTCAGCAGCAGCGCGGCGAAGCTGGACTTGCCGATGCCCGACGGCCCGAGCAGCGCCAGCCGCGTGCCTTCCGGGATGTCGAGGTCCAGCCCGTCGAACACCGCGACGCGGTCGGGCGTCCAGGCGAAGCGCAGCCCCTCCAC
>JBMOJU010000067.1:0-18914 GCA_049315625.1 Paracraurococcus sp. | reverse complement strand
CGCGCCGGGGATCTGCCAATGGCGGATCAGCACACCGTCCTGCGCCCAGATCAGCCCGCTGAAAAGCAACATCAGATCGCCGATCCAGGCGCGGCTGCCGCCTTCCGCCAGGCTGGCGCCGCCGATCAGCAGCAGGCCGCCAGTCAGGATCACCAGCCCCACCCTGACGCCGATCTCGGGCGCCTGCCGCAGCACCCACCAGCCCAGCAGCGGGGCGAACAGCATCGTGCCGCCGGGATTGAGGATGGAGGCATGCGTCGCTGGCGCGAATTGCACCGCTGCCGCGGTCAGCAGGAAATAGGGCGCGCCAGCCAGCATGGTCAGCACCGCGGCGCGCGGCAGGGACAGCCCGCCGAGGCCGATCCGCCACAGCACCGCGGCCAAGACCAGCCCGGCGCAGCCGACCCGCAGCAGCACCAGATCGGCGACCGAAAGCCCATGCGCCAGGCCGTGGCGGGAGGCGGCGAAGTTGCCGCTGAGCAGCAGCATGCCCAGCACGCCGGCAGCGATGGTGCGGCGATCAGCGCGATGGTCCGGTGCAAGCATCGGTCACAGCATGCCGGCGCAGGGGCTGCCGTGCTAGTGTCGATGCCATGAGCGAGTCCGCCGGCGCCAGCTTCGTCCACCTCCACGCCCATTCCAGCTATTCGCTGAGCGAAGGCGCCATCAAAGCGGAGAAGCTGGCGACCCTGGCGAAGGAGGCGGGCATGCCTGCGGTGGCGCTGACCGACAGCGCCAACCTGTTCGGCGGCCTGGAATTCGCCCAGGGCTGCGCGGCCAAGGGCATCCAGCCCATCATGGGCTGCCAGCTTTTCCTGAGCCGCTCCGCCAGCGACGACCGGCCGGAGGCCGAGCGCCAGCCGCCCGACCCGATCGTCGCCTTGGCCATGGATGCGGAGGGACTGGACAACCTCCAGCGTCTTTCCTCCCAAAGCTTCCTGGCCAACGACGCCTCCGGCCGGCCCTGCCTGAAGCTGCCGACGCTGGAAGCGCATGCGGCGGGCATCTTCCTGCTGACCGGCGGAACCTTCGGGCCACTTGGCCGGCTGCTGGCGGAAGGCCGCCGCGCCCCGGCGGAGGCACTGTTGCGCCGCCTGGCCGCCGCTTTCCCCGACCGCATCGCGGTCGAGCTGAACCGCCACGGCCTGGACGTGGAGCGGGCGATCGAGCCGCCCATGCTGGCGCTCGCCGACGAACTCGGCCTGCCGATCGTCGCCGCCAACGACGTGTACTTCGCCACGCCGGCGATGCATGAGGCGCATGACGCGCTGCTCTGCATCGCCGAAGGACGTACCCTGGCGGAGGAGGATCGCCGCCGCGTCACCGCCGAGCATTGGTTCAAGCCGGCGGAGGCCATGCGCGCGCTGTTCGCCGACCTGCCCGAGGCCTGCGACAACACGCTGGCCATCGCCCGCCGCTGTGCGGTGATGGCGGAGACGAAGAAGCCCGAGCTGCCGGTCTGCCCCAAGGTGGGTGAGGGCATGACCGAGGCCGAGACGGTGCGCGACATGGCGACCCGCGGCCTCGAGAAGCGGCTGGAGGCGCTGGCGATGCCCGCCGACCAGCGCCCGGTCTACCGCCAGCGGCTGGATTACGAGCTCGGCGTCATCGAGCAGATGGGGTTCTCGGGCTATTTCCTGATCGTCGCCGACTTCATCCAATGGGCGAAGCAGCAGGGCATCCCGGTCGGCCCCGGCCGCGGCTCGGGGGCGGGGTCCGTCGCCGCCTGGGCGCTGGCGATCACCGATCTCGATCCGCTGCGCTTCGGCCTGCTGTTCGAGCGGTTCCTGAACCCCGAGCGCGTGTCGATGCCCGACTTCGACATCGACTTCTGCCAGGACCGGCGCGACGAAGTGATCAACTACGTCCGCCGTGAATACGGCGCGGACCGCGTCGCGCAGATCATCACCTTCGGCAAGCTCCAGGCCAAGGCGGCGGTGCGCGACGTCGGCCGCGTGCTCGGCCTGCCCTATGGGCAGGTCGACCGAGTCGCCCAGCTGATCCCGTTCAACCCGGCCAAGCCGGTGACGCTGGCCCAGGCGATCGAGGGCGAGCCACGCCTCCAGCAGATGCGCGACGGCGACGAGCAGATCCACCGGCTGCTGGAGATCGCCAACCAGCTCGAAGGCCTCTACCGCAACGCGAGCACGCACGCCGCCGGCGTGGTGATCGGCCGCAAGCCGCTGATCGACATCGTCCCGCTCTACCGCGACCCGCGCGCGGACATGCTGATCACCCAGTACTCGATGAAGTATGTCGAGCAGGCATCCCTGGTGAAGTTCGACTTCCTCGGCCTGAAGACGCTGACGGTGATCGAGAAGGCGCTGGAGATCCTGAAGGGGCAGGGGGTGGAGGTGGACATCGCCACCCTGCCGCTGGACGACGCGAAGACCTTCGAGATGCTCCGTCGCGGCGACGCCGCCGGGGTGTTCCAGTTCGAAGGCCAGGGCATGCGCGACTGCCTCCGGCAGATGCGGGTCGACCGCTTCGAGGACCTGATCGCCGCGGTCTCGCTGTATCGGCCCGGCCCGATGGCCAACATTCCCGCCTATTGCCAGCGCAAGGCCGGCGAGGCCTGGGAAAGCCCGCACCCGAAGATCCACCACATCCTGGCCGAGACCTACGGGATCATGGTCTACCAGGAGCAGGTGATGCAGATCAGCCAGGAGCTGGCCGGCTATTCGCTCGGCGGCGCCGACCTGCTGCGCCGCGCCATGGGCAAGAAGATCGCCAAGGAGATGGAGCAGCAGCGCGCCAGCTTCACCGACGGCGCGGTGAAGAACGGGATCGAACCCGCCAAGGCCACCGAGATCTTCGACATGATGGCGAAGTTCGCCGAATACGGCTTCAACAAGTCGCACGCGGCGGCCTATGCGCTGGTCAGCTATCAGACCGCCTGGCTGAAGGCCAACCACCCGGTCGCCTTCATCGCCGCGTCGATGACCCTCGACCTCGACAAGACCGACAAGCTCTCGGGCCATATGCAGGAGGCAAGCCGGCTTGGCATCCCGGTCCTGCCGCCCGACCTGAACAAATCCGGCGCCGAATTTCTGGTGGAGGCGACGTTGGAGGGGAAGCCGGCGATCCGCTTTGCCCTGGCCGCGGTGAAGCGCGTCGGCGCGGCCGCGATGCAGGACCTGGTGCGGGCGCGCGATGCCAAGGGACCCTTCGCCTCGGTTGCCGAATTCGCCCATCGGGTGGACCCACGGCTGCTCAACAAGATGCAGATCGAGAACCTGGCCAAGGCCGGCGCCTTCGACGCGCTGGAGCGGAACCGCGCGAAGCTGGTGGCCGGCGCCGAGGTGGTGCTGCGGCGCGCCCAGGCCGCGGCCGAGCAGCGCGAGAGCGCGCAGATCGCCCTCTTCGGCGGCGCCGATTCCCGGCCGGAGCCGCTGCGCCTGCCGGAGATGCCGGACTGGCCGCAGCTGGAGAAGCTGGCCTTCGAGGCGGAAGCGGTCGGCTTCCACCTCTCGGCGCATCCGCTGGACACCTATAAATCGGTGCTGCAGCGGCTCGGCGTCACGCCCACGGCGCAGATCCAGGAACGCGCCAAGGCCGGCAGCGCCCGCCTCAAGCTGGCCGGGACGGTGGTGAACAGCAAGGAGCGGCCAACGCGGACCGGCAGCCGCATGGCCTGGGTGACGCTCTCGGACGCCACCGGCAGCGTGGAGGTGACGCTGTTCTCCGAGGTCCTGGCCCGCGCCCGCGAATTGCTGGTGGAAGGCACCGCCGTGCTGGTCACTGCCGAGGTACGGCTGGATGGCGAGACGCTCCGGCTGACCGCGCAGGACATCGAGGGGCTGGAGAAGGCGGCGCAGCAGGTCGGGCAGGGCATCCGCCTCTGGCTGGAGGGCGATGCCGCGGTGAACCCGATCCGCGACCTGCTGACCCGCGAGGGGCGTGGCCGCGGCAGGGTGGTCGTGGTCGCCCGCACCGGACAGGGGCAGGAGGTGGAACTGGCCCTGCCGGGCGGCTTCAACGTCTCCCCGCGGCTGATGCAGGCGATGAAGGTGCTGCCCGGCGTGGCCGAGGTGGAAGCGGTTTAGCGCGCCGGCGGCATCGGGCAGTCGAAGGGCGGTGCGGTCGTCGTCAGCAGGCTGGTGCGGAAGGAGATCGGCAGGCGCGGCGCCTCGCCGGTCACCACGCTGCGTTCCAGCTCCGCCCATTTGCAGGCGAAGGAGGTCGGGCGGTGGCGGTACAGCGCACGGGCGCCGCCCATCGCCTCCATGGTGCGGAAATGCACCGGCACCGACCAGTCGCCATGCGGCAGGGCGAAGCCCGCGATGTTCGCCGCAAGGGCGAGGCCGCCGAGTGCCGCCAGAGGCCGCACCGCGCGGCCGGGCAGCGGCACGGCCAGCAGCAACATCAGCACGGCCGGAATCAGCAGCCGCTCGCCCGGATTGATGACGTGCTGCGCCACCCGTGGCAGGACCAGGAACAGTCCGACCAGCAACGCCGCCGCCAATAGCGGTGCCTGGTCGAGCGACCGCCGCCGCCAGGCCCGCCGGAGGCCGAAGCCCAGCGCACCGAACAGCCCGGCGACGAAAAGCAGGTTCACCGCCGTCCCGGCCCAGTAGAGGGCAGGCCGCAGCGCCTCGTCGCCGCCCTCGACGAAGACGAAGTTATGGTAGGGGCCGAGCTTGCTGAGCGTATAGGCCTTGTAGGCCAGGAAGGCGCCGAGGCTGTCCAACCCGGCGGCCGGTTCCGCCGGCTCCGCGGTACCCACGAGGACGTACCAGACGCCCAGCACCCCGACCGGGGCGAGGCCGAGCGCCGCGCCGCGCAGCCGACGCTTGGCCAAGGCCCGCACCGCGACCAGGACGCAGAAGGCGGCGAAGACGGCGGCGTGGGCCAGGAAGATCAGCAGGCCGAAAGCGAGGATCGGACCGGCATCCTCGCGTCGCGCCGGCGGCAGCAGGAACCAGGCGCCGAAGAGCAGCAGCGCCAGCTGGTAATTCACATAGCCGTTCCAGAACGGCGTGTTGCCGATGAAGGCGACCAGCAGCAGCACGGCGAAGGCCCCGGCCGAGGCCGGCCGGTGGCGTCGCCCCAGAGCCAGGCTGAGGGCCAGCCCCGAACCCAGCAACGCCAGCAGGAAGGTGTACGCCGCCAGCGTCGCCGGCAGCAGCATCGCCAGGACGCCGAGCAGCGCCTGGGCCAGGCTGTTCGGCACCGGGTGCGTGACGAGCGAGACCTCCGTCACCGGCAGACCGCCCAGCAGCCGTGCCAGCAAGGCGCCCTGATAGGCCCATTCGGAAAAATCCTGCAGCGGCGGATAGGGTGCCGCCAGCAGGACCGCAGCGATGGCCAGGGTCAGGGCAGCGGGCGCGGCCCACCAAGGTGACGTGGCCGCCACCCGAAGGGGCGTCCGGAGGCCGGTCGTGACGCTCATGGTCTGTGCCAATCCCTCGGCTTGGTTGCGACAGGGGGGTGACGCGCCGGGCGGCCGGCGCGTCGGGATCGGCGTTTCCCGAGGCGAAATGTCTTGCGATTGGGGGAGGCCGCCGGCGCCCGCATGGGGCGGCGCGACGGCTCCCCGGCGGGGCGGGGCGGCGTGGTCAGGCGATGACGATGAAATCCGCGGCGGTGACGCCGGTTCCATCGCGCAGGACCGCAAGCTGCGTCGTTCCGCCTACGGCGGCACCGTTCGTATCCCACCACAGGACATGGCTGGCCGTGGCGTAGACGAATTGCGCGAGCGACCCGATCGCCTTGCCGGTGTCGTTCAGGCTCAGCCGGCCCGCGGCGAGGAGGTCCATGCCGGCCTGTAGCCCCGTGCCGAAGCCGGCGGCGGAGAATTCCAGCTGGTCCGCTGCGCCGTTGAAATCCGCAAGGAAGTCGCCGCCCGCGCCGGGGATCAGGAAGCGGAAGATGTCGGCGCCGTCGCCGCCGGTCAGCAGGTCTGCCCCGGCCCCGCCCAGCAGCGTGTCCGCCCCCAGGCCGCCCTCGAGCGTGTCGTTGCCGCCGCCGCCCGAGAGGCTGTCGTCGCCGCCGAGCCCACTCAGCCGGTTGGCGCCGGCATTGCCGAGCAGCAGGTTGGCCAGCGCATTGCCGGTCCCGGCGACGGCGGCGGCTCCGGTCAGTTCCAGCAGCTCGACCTGGTCGGGCAGCGTGAAGGCAAGCGCGGTGACCACCCGGTCCGTCCCGGCCCCAGCCTCCTCCCGGATCGTGTCGCTCGGGCTGGCGACCAGGTAGGTGTCATCGCCCGCGCCGCCGGTAAGGCTGTTGCTGCCCGCCCCGCCATCCAGCGTGTCGTTGCCGGCGCCGCCGAGCAGGCTGTCGTTGCCTGCCGCGCCGACGAGGCGGTTGGCGCCGGCATTGCCCTCGATCCGGTTGGCGAGCGCATTGCCGGTGCCGGCGATGTCGGCCGTGCCGGTGAGGATCAGGGCTTCGAGATTCGCCCCGAGGATCCAGGCGAGGCCGGTGATAACCGTGTCGCTGCCCTGATTGGCGGCCTCGGTGAGCTGGTCCGCGCTGCTGCTCACGAGATAGGTGTCGTCGCCGCCGCCGCCGGCCAAGCTGTCGGCGCCGCTGCCGCCATCCAGCGTGTCATTGCCGTCGAGCCCGGCCAGGCTGTCATTGCCGGCGCCGCCCTGCAGCAGGTTTGCCGCGGCATTGCCGCGCAGCGTGTCATTGCCGGCGCCGCCGATCGCATCCTCGATCAGGGAACGGGCATCGCCATGATACTGCAACGCGTTGAAGACGTTGCCACGGGCCATGTGGCCGGTGCCGAGCTTCGCCAATTGCCCGGCGGCGAGGACTGAAAAGCCGCCCGGGGTGAGGTCGACCGTTACCCCGCCGGCGTAGTTCGACAGGTCGTAGGTGTCGTGCCCGCCGCCATCCCAGAGGGTGAGGAAGACCCGGTTGCCGCCCGGCGTGCCCTGACCGATGCCGTCGATCGACATCTGCCCAGTGGCGGGGTCCCAGCGATAGATGTCGTCGCCGCCGCGGGTGGCGAAATCCGCGCCGTACATCGCCTGCAACGCGGCGATGTCGAGCATCATGTAGCCCTGTGGCGCGCCCCATTGCTCGATGGTGTAACCGCTGGCCGGGCCGTCGGCGTAGGAGCGGTAGGTCATGACGGTGAATTCGAGGCTGTCCTGCGCCTTGGGCAGGGCGGTACCGGCGACGCCACCGGCCTCATGCGCGTGCTTCAGGCCGAGCGCGTGGCCAAGTTCGTGCAGCACGGTGAGATAGGCGTAATTGCCCAGCACCGGGTTGCGGTAGTCGAAGCTGGTCCCGGCATAGGCAGTGCCGAACCAGACGTCCCCGCCGATGCCGGTGCCGGGCATATAGGCCCAGGCGGTCGGCGGCCGGCGGGATTCGGCGATGCGGATATCGGCGCCGGCGTCGCCCGCCGCGATGTCGAGCACGGTGAATTGGGCCACGCCCATGCCGGACAGCGCCGCCTTGCCGCGGCCATCAGGGGTGCCGAGCAGGGCGGCGCGGACCGCGTCGCGCATCGCGGCAGAGACCGGCGCGAAGCCTGTCGCCGGTTCGCCGCTGCCATAGGCGCTGCCGTAGCCGAAGGGTGAGTCGGGGAAGCCGAAGGTGATCGGGCCGTCCCAGGCGAGGCCGGAGAGGAGACCATCGACGGCCTTGGATTTGGTCGCCCTGACGCTGGTGCTGCCGGTCATGCCACTGGACATCGCTCTGCCGCAGGCGGCCCCGGTGCCGCCTGGCGACGTCATCGGAGACGCGCGTCGCAAAAAATGGACGGGCGGGGTGAAGGAAGTCCAAAGGGCGGACCCGAATGCCATGGGCAGGCCTGGTTCAGTTTGCGGCACGACGGTTGCGGACGGGGCCGGGCCACCTGGGCGGCGTGCTCTGCATAACCAAAAATTCATAAATTATATATTGAAACCATTCCATTGCGGATTAAAACGCTATGGCGAACTACGCATCGTAATGAAAACCGGAGGCTATGTAGATATTATGGCAAATTTGCTGAATGGGCTGGGCGGCGCGGCCGGCTTCGGTGAAAATGTGCTGGGTCGGAATGACGATAGCTTCACGGGATTCGTTAATGTTTCATCGGTGTTCAAAAATGGCCTGAATTTCTTTGGAGCGACGTATACTGGCTTCTATATTAACAATAATGGCAATGTTACATTCAATGCCGGCCGCAGCAGCTTCACCCCGACCTCGATCGTATCGCAAACCAACAACCCGGAAATCTCGATCTATTACGCTGATGTCGATACCCGTGGCGGCATCGCCACGACGACCCCAGGCGGTACCTCGACCGGCTCCAACCTGCTCTGGTACGACCTCGATCCGGGCAACAAGACAGTCACCATCACCTGGGACGACGTTGGCTACTTCGCCGCCAACAACAGCAAGCTGAACGCGTTCCAGATCGTCCTGACCGACGCGTCCTCGATCCCCGGGCGGACCGCCGGGGACTTCACCATTCAGTTCCGCTACGAGGACATCAACTGGACCACCGGCAGTGCGAGCGGCGGCACTGATGGCCTGGGCGGCACGGTGGCCCGCGCCGGCTGGTCCGCCGGCCAGGGGAATGCCAGCAGCTTCTTCGAAATCCCCTTCTCCGGCGTCCAGCAGCAGATGCTGGCGATCGACACGCTCTTCGGCAACACCGGGCAGCCGGGGCTCTGGCAGTGGGAGGTGACCAACGGCGTGGTCCCCACCAGCCTGGCCATCGAGGCCGTGCAGGGTATCGTCAACGAGGGGAATTCCGGGACCACCAACGTCCAGTTCCGCGTCATCCGCAGCGGCGACACGACCACCGACGTCAGCTTCACCGCCTATTTCTCCGGCACCAGTGCAACGGCCATCGACAATGCCGATCTTGACGGCATGACCATTCCGCATGCCGAATCATTTACGATGCTTGCCGGCCAGACCTCCATGCTGCTCACGCTGCCGGTGCGTGGCGACACCATCATGGAGTCGAACGAGGCGGCGACGGTCACGATCGGCCAGCCCGTTGCCGCCAACGGCGTGCCGGTCAACATCACACAGGGCCAAGCCAACGTCATCATCCGCAACGATGACGGCCTGCCGCCGGTCATCCCGCCGGGTTGGGTGATCGGCCGGACGTCGGGCGATCCGCATCTGGTCTCGCTCGATGGCCTCGCCTACGACTTCCAGGCAGTGGGCGAGTTCGTCCTGTCGGAAAGCACCGCGGGGAGCCCCTTCACCGTCCAGGTGCGCACCCAAGCGGCGCCGGGCAGCACCGTCGTCAGCCTGACCACCGCGGTTGCCACCACCGTTGACGGGCACCGCCTGTCCTACGACGCGCTGTCCGACACGCTCCGCGTCGATGGTGCCGTGGTGTCCGTCGATCCGACGGTCGGCCATCGCATGATCGGCGCGGGCGCGGTCTACCAGACCACGGACGGCACCTTCCAGGTGGTCTACCCGGATGGCAGCCAGGCGTTGATCTTCGACGATCGGGGCGGCCACCTGGATGTCAGCCTGGCGCTGAGCCCGGACCGCGCCGGCCAGTTGCGCGGCCTGCTCGGCGATTTCGACGGCAGCACCGGCAACGACATGGCGCTGCGCGACGGCACGGTGCTGGCCCAGCCGCTGGCATTCAGCGACCTCTATGGCAGCTTCGCCGACAGCTGGCGCATTGCCAACGCCGAGTCGCTGTTCGACTACGCCGCGGGCCAGGACACCACCAGCGTCACCGACCTTTCCTATCCCCACCATGTCATGATGCTGGGCGACTTCCCGGCCAATCTGGTGGCCGCGGCGCGCGCCCAGGCGGTCGCGGCCGGGATCACCGATCCGACCCAGCAGAATGCCGCGGTGCTCGATTACCTGCTGACCGGGGATGCGGGCTATTTCGCCAGCGCGTCGAGCCCGGTGGTGACCACGGCCACGCTGCCGGTCACCGGGACGCCGGCGGCGGTGCCCTCCATCGGGATCGGCATCACCAGCCCGACGGTCGATGAACGCGATGCCGGGACGACGTCCGTCACCTTCACGCTCTATCGCACCGATGGCAGCGGCGCGCTCGACGTCGACTGGGCGGTCAGCGCGACGGCGGCAGATGCGGCCGATTTCGTCGGCGGCGCCCTGCCCACCGGGACGGCAAGCTTCGCGGCTGGCCAGACCGCGACCACGATCACGGTGGCGGTCCAGGGCGACACCCTGGCCGAAGCCGATGAGAGCTTCAGCGTTACAATCTCGACCGCGGCGGCGGGAATCATCGTGGCGGCACCGCAGGCTACCGCGACGATCCAGAACGATGACGGGGTAATCCCGGCCACGGTCTCCATCACCGCCCTGGAGGCGGCGCGGGCCGAAGGCGACGCCGGCACGACCACCTTCCGCTTCGCCGTGGTTCGCAGCGGCGATACCTCGGGCACCACCTCGGTCGACGTGGTCAGCGGTGCCGCGGGGGGCAGCAGCGCCGACGCGGCCGACCTGGTCGGCGGCTTCACGACCCAGACGGTCACATTCAATCCCGGTGAAACGAACCGCATCGTCAGCATCGCGGTGCAGGCGGATACCGTGCATGAGGCGGCGGAGACCTTCCAGGTTGCCCTGGGCAATGCGACCGGGGCTGCAATAGGCACCGCGACGGCCTTCGCCACCATCCTCAACGACGATCCGGTTCCGGTGATCTCGATCGCGGCCGGACCGTCGTTGGCCGAGGGCAATGCCGGCTCGACCGGCTTTGCGTTCACCCTGACCCGGACGGGTGACCTGTCGGCGGCCAGCAGCGTCCAGGTCACCAGCAGCGGCGGTACCGCCGATGCCGCCGATCTGGTGGGGGGCTTCGCCACCCAGACCGTCTCCTTCGGCATCGGCGAGGCCACCAGGCAGGTCGTGGTCCAGGTGCAGGGCGATGCGGCGGTCGAGCCGAACGAGGTGTTCGTCCTCACGCTCAGTGGGCCGACCAATGCCTCGATCGGCAGCGGGACCGCCGCTGCGACGATCGTGAACGACGACGCACCGACGCCGCCGCCCACTGGTGGCTTCGTCCGACTGACCGATGCCGCAGACAGCGTGAACTATGCCGCCAGCGGCAGCCCGGTGATGGTTCAGTCGCAGGGCGGTGATGACCGCGTCGTCGGCAGCGCCGGGGCCGATTCCATCAATGGCGGCAGCGGCAACGATACGCTGGATGGCGGCGCGGGCAACGACGTGCTCACCGGTGGTGCCGGCATCGACCGGATGAGCGGCGGCGTGGGCAATGACGGCTTTGTCTTCAATCGGACCGATCTGGTCATTGCGGCCGCGAATGGCGGCCAAATGGACCAGATCCTGGATTTCCACGGTGCCGGCGGATACAAGGCTTACCTGGGTGTCGAGGACGACATGATCACCTTCACCGGCTTCACCGCGGGCCAGGTCGTGTTCAATCGATACGTCGGCGGCAACAGCGCCCAGCAGATCTACGACGTTCTGGATGCCGGTGTGCTGCAGGGTAATCTGCTGGTGCAGATGTCGAGTGGGGCGGCGCAGTTGGCCGCCGGCGACTATCAGTGGCGCTGATCGCGCTCTGAGGCCGGGCGGCGGGTCGACCCTGCCGCGCCGAAGCAGGGGCACTCCGGGTCGCTGCGGGCGCGGCGATCCGCGGCGGCGGATCGGGCCGCCAGGATCCGGCCACGACTTGCCCAGCGCCGCGCCGCGTGCCATATGCCGCCGCGCCGGCACGGGGCAGTTCCGCGCAGGCAAATTCGCACGCGGCGCGCCCTTCCTGACGGCAGGGTCCGGTCCGGGGATACATCCCGGAGAGCGCCGCGGAGGCTCAACCGGACTGATCGGAAGGATTTCGCCCCATGGCGATGCCACAGGTTTCCCTGCGTCTGCTGCTCGAAGCCGGCGTGCATTTCGGCCACCACACGCGGCGCTGGAACCCGCGCATGGCGCCGTACATCTTCGGCGTGCGCAACCAGGTCCACATCCTCGATCTGCAGCAGACCGTGCCGATGATGGACCGCGCGCTGCGCGCCGTCCGTGACGTCGTCGCTGCCGGCGGCCGGGTGCTGTTCGTCGGCACCAAGAAGGCGGCGGCCGAATACGTCGCCGAAGCGGCGACCAAGTGCGGCCAGTACTACGTCAACCATCGCTGGCTCGGCGGCATGCTGACCAACTGGAAGACCATCACCGGCTCGATCAAGCGCTTGAAGCAGATGGAGGAGCAACTCTCCGGCAACATCCAGGGTCTCACCAAGAAGGAGATCCTGATGCTGACGCGTGAGAAGGAGAAGCTCGACCGCGCGCTCGGCGGTATCAAGGAGATGGGCGGCCTGCCCGACATCATCTTCGTGATCGACGTGGTGAAGGAGAAGCTGGCGATCGAGGAGGCCAACAAGCTGGGCATCCCGGTTGTCGCCGTCGTCGACTCGAACGCCGATCCGCAGGGCGTCGCCTTCCCGATTCCGGGCAACGACGACGCGATCCGTGCCATCAACCTCTACTGCGACATGGTCGCCGGCGCCGTGTTCGACGGCATCTCGGCCGAGCTGCAGGCGAGCGGCGTCGACCTTGGCGCGACCGAGGAGCTGCCGACCGAGGACGAACTGCTGGCGCCCGACCTGACCGGCGGCGAGCCGGTGCTCGAGGACGCGCAGTCCAGCCCGACCGCCGGCCTCGATGCCGAGAGCCTCGAGGCCCTGGTCCAGGCGACCCCCGATGAGGGCGGCCAGCCTGCCCAGGCCTGATCGCGCCGCATAGCTGTTTGGGACACGGGAGAACACCCATGGCCGAAGTGACCGCCGCACTGGTCCGCGACCTTCGCGACAAGACCGGCGCCGGCATGATGGATTGCAAGAAGGCGCTGGTCGAATCCGACGGCGACATGGAAGCCGCGATCGACTGGCTGCGGAAGAAGGGCCTTTCGGCCGCCGCCAAGAAGTCCGGCCGCGTCGCCGCGGAAGGCCTGGTCGGCGTCGCCAGCGCGCCGAACGTCGCCGCGATGGTCGAGGTGAACGCCGAGACCGATTTCATCGCCCGCAACGAGCAGTTCCAGAATTTCGTCTCCGAGGTCGCCGGGCTGATCCTCTCGGTCGGCGACGACATCGAGACGATCAAGGCCGCGCCCTTCCCCGGCAGCCACCATTCGGTGGCCGAGGAGCTGACCCGCTTGATCGCCACGATCGGCGAGAACATGAACATCCGCCGCGCCAAGCGGCTGGAGGTCAAGTCGGGCGTGGTCGCCACTTACACCCACAACGCCATCAAGCCGGGCCTCGGCAAGATCGGCGTCCTGGTGGCGCTGGAAGCGGAATCAGAGATCGGCGCGCTCGAGGCGCTCGGCCGGCAGATCGGCATGCACGTCGCCGCCGCCCGCCCGGAGGCGCTCGACATCTCCTTCGTCGACCCCTCGGCGTTGGAACGCGAGAAGGCCGTGCTCTCCGAGCAGGCCCGCGCCTCCGGCAAGCCCGAGGCGATCATCGAGAAAATGGTCGAGGGCCGCATCCGCAAGTACTACGAGGAAGTGGTGCTGCTGGAGCAGGTCTGGGTGCATGACGGCGAAAGCCGGGTGAAGGCCGTGGTCAAGAAGGCTGGCGGCAACCTGACCGGCTTCGCCCGCTACCAGCTTGGTGAAGGCATCGACAAGCCGGTCGGCCCCGACTTCGCCTCCGAGGTCGCGGCGGCGGCGGGGACCGGGCCGGCCTGACCGGCTTTGCCATCCCGGATTCCGGTCCGGGATGGCGCAGGCGGCCCGCCAGGTTCGCCGGCCGCCCCGCTCTCGCCCCCTTGTTGATTCCCGTGCTTGCCCGGGGGTTGATGGCTGCCTATCTTCACCCGCCCGCCGTGACGGTACCCCAATGAGCCATCCGCCCAGCTATAAGCGTGTCATGCTCAAGGTGTCCGGTGAGGCACTGATGGGTAATGGCGAATATGGCCTCGACACCCTGACCTGCCGGCGTATCGCCGAGGATGTGCGCGGCGTGGTCGCGCTTGGGGCCGAGGTGTGCCTGGTGATCGGCGGCGGCAACATCTTCCGCGGGATCGCTGGGGCTGCGGCCGGCATGGACCGCGCCCAGGCCGACTACATGGGCATGTTGGCCACCGTGATGAACGCGCTCGGCATGCAGTCCGCCCTGGAAAAAAGCGGCGTGCCGACCCGGGTGCAGAGCGCGATCGCCATGCAGTCGGTCTGCGAGCCCTATATCCGTCGCCGTGCGATGCGTCACATGGAAAAGGGCCGGGTGGTGATCTTCGCTGCCGGCACTGGCAACCCTTTCTTCACCACCGATACTGCCGCAGCGCTGCGTGCCGCCGAGATGGGCTGCGACGCGCTGTTCAAGGGGACGCAGGTGGACGGCGTCTATTCCGCCGACCCGCGCAAGAACCCGCAGGCTGAGCGCTACGTGACGCTCACCTATCTTGACATGCTGGCGCGTGACCTGGCGGTGATGGACGCCGCGGCGATCTCGCTGTGCCGGGAGAACAAGCTGCCCATCATCGTCTTCAATATCCATGAGCCGGGCGCCTTCACCGAGGTCATGCGCGGTGAGGGTAAATTCACCACGGTTGTGGAACACTGAGGCGATTACCCGGCGGCCCATGAGGCGCCCGGGGAAAAGCCGGTTGAACCAGGTGCCGGGACGGATTCGCGCCGCAATCTGGGCGTAACTCCACCCCGGACGGTCCGGTCGGCGACTGGGGCTGCCAAGGCCCCGGCCGCGACGGGGCCGCGCCAATAACGGAGCGGGGGACCAGGGGCCATGCCGGCCGACCTCAAGACGCTGAAACAGGACCTGACGCGCCGAATGGATGGCGCGATCGAGTTGCTGAAGAAGGAATTCACCGGCCTGCGCACCGGCCGTGCCAGCCCGGCGCTGCTCGAGCCCGTTCGCGTCGAGGCCTATGGCAACAACCAGCCACTGAACCAGATGGCCAACGTTCAGGTCTCCGGCCCCGGGCTGCTCTCGGTCCAGGTCTGGGACAAGTCACTGGTCAAGGCGGTCGAGATCGCGATCCGCGACAGCGGCCTGGGGCTGAACCCGCAGACCGAAGGCCAGGTGATTCGCGTGCCGCTGCCGCCGCTGACCCAGGAACGGCGCAACGACCTGGTGAAGACTGCCGGCAAATATGCCGAGAGCGCCAAAGTTGCCATCCGCAGTGTTCGCCGTGACGGAATGGAACAGATCAAGGCCCAAGAGAAGGACAAGAAGGCGCCGATCGGCCAGGATGAGGCCAAGAATTGGTCGGCTGAGGTCGAAAAGCTGACCGTGCAGTACATCAAGACCGTCGACCAGACATTGGCCGACAAGGAAAAGGATATCAGGCAGGTCTGAGCCAGGTGTCCGGTGCCCCAAAGCTGAGCCTGGCGCCGCTGGATGCGGCCTCGGCCGGCGCCACCAGCCGCCCCGGCCAGGCCGGGTTGCCGGCGCATGTCGCCATCATCATGGACGGCAACCGCCGATGGGCGGAGGCGCGCGGCCTGCCCGTGCCGCTCGGTCACAAGGCGGGGGCCGAGGCGGTCCGGCGTACGATCGAGGCCTGCGTCGAGCAGGGTGTCGGCTGGCTGACCCTGTTCGCCTTCTCCTCCGAGAATTGGCTGCGACCGGCCGACGAGGTCCGAGCATTGACCGGCCTGCTGCGGCTCTATCTGCGTGCCGAGGTGGCGACCCTGGCCAAGGAAGGCATCCGGCTCCGCGTCATCGGCGACCGAGACCGCTTCGGCACCGAGACGATGAAGGAGATCTCCCGCGCCGAATCGCAGACCGCGCAGGGGACGCGGCTGAACCTGACGGTTGCGCTGTCCTATGGCGGCAGGGCCGAGATCCTGAACGCCGCCCGCCGTCTGGCCGAGGCGGTGCGCGAAGGCCGGATCGATCCCGCTTCGCTCGATGAGGCGAGCTTCGGTCGCATGCTCTTCACCGCCGAGATGCCCGATCCCGATCTGATCATCCGCACTTCGGGCGAGCAGCGCCTGTCCAACTTCCTGCTATGGCAGGCGGCCTATGCGGAGTTCGTCTTCCAGGACGTGCTCTGGCCGGATTACGGCGCCGAATCGCTCGGTGAGGCGATCCGCGAATTCGGCCGGCGGGAGCGGCGTTACGGTGCCCGCACCGGCTGACCCGGCAGTCGCCGCGGCGCTGCCGGCATCGCGTTGGCCCGACCTGCGCAAGCGGGTGCTGTCCGCCGCGCTGCTGATCCCGACCGCGATCCTCTGTATCTGGTTGGGCGCCGAGGCCTGGGCGGCGCTGATGGCCGCCGCTGTCGCCTTGCTTGCCTGGGAATGGGTGCGGCTCTGCGGCTTTTCCACCCGGCGCCTGCCGGGTCTCGCGGTGCCGGTGCTGGTCCTGGCTGCCGGAACTCTGGCGGTGGAGGCCGCCTGGGCCTGGGCGCTCGGCTTGCTTGGCATTGGCTTCGCCGCGCTCTGGGCCATCGGCCGGCCGCCTGGCCAGCCGCGCGCCCGGCCTGGCTTCTGGCTGGCCTTCGGGGTGCTCTATATCGGGCTGGCTGGGGTGGCGCTGATCCATCTGCGCGGGGAGGGCGTGGCCGGGCGTGGCAATGTCCTGTTCCTGTTCCTGGTGGTCTGGGCCAGCGACATCGGCGCCTACCTGGCCGGCCGCGTGCTCGGCGGGGCGAAGCTGGCGCCCGCCATCTCGCCCAACAAGACCTGGTCCGGCGCGGCCGGTGGGCTGGTTTCCGCCATGCTGGTGGGGCTCCTGGCGGTGGCGGCGATGGAGGCCGGGCCGGTGGGGGTCGGCCGCGTTCTGCTGCTCGCGGCAGTGATCGGCGTGGTCGCCCAGGCCGGCGACCTGTTCGAAAGCTGGTTGAAGCGCCGCTTCCAGGTGAAGGACAGCTCGGCGCTGATCCCGGGCCATGGCGGGCTGCTCGATCGGCTGGATGCCGTCCTCGCGGCGGCGCCGGTTGCCGCGCTGCTCGGTGCGGTGCTGGGTGCCGGAACCGCACTGTGGCGCTGAAGTCACGACTGGGCCGCGCCGCGCAGAGAAATACTCCATGACACTCAAGTTTCGCTCTAGGCTTGGGTGTCAGGCACGGCTGACACCTGGGCCGGAAACAGCCCGGCAAGATGACACGGCAAAGGGAGGGTGGCCGGGCGGGCTGCCCCGCCCGGCGCCTGACCAGCAGCGGACGGCCCCATGAAGCGTCTCACCATCCTCGGCAGCACCGGCTCGATCGGCCGGAGTACCCTCGCACTGGTCGAGGCCGCCGCGCCCGGGGAATTTGCGGTGGAGGCGCTGATCGCCGGCCGGGATGTCGCCGCGCTGGCGGCTCAGGCGCGGAAATTCGCGGCGAGGTTGGCCGTCATCGCCGACCCGAGTGCGCTCGGTGCCCTGCGGGAGGCCTTTGCCGGGTCCGGCATCGAGACGGCGGCAGGGCCGCAGGCTGTGGTCGAGGCCGCGGCACGACCGGCCGACTGGACCATGGCGGCGATCGTCGGCTCGGCCGGGCTGCATTCGGCGCTGGCCGTGCTGGACCGCGGCGGCACCCTGGCGCTCGCAAACAAGGAAACGCTGGTCTGCGCCGGGGAGATCGTGCTGGCTGCGGCCGCCCGCACCGGCGCCACGCTGCTTCCGGTCGATTCCGAACACAACGCCATCTTCCAGGCGCTCGACACCAAGGACCCGGCACTGATCGAAAAGATCGTGCTGACCGCCTCGGGCGGCCCCTTCCGCACCGCCGACCTGGCGACGATGCGGGCGGCGACGCCGGAGATGGCGGTGAAGCACCCGGTCTGGTCGATGGGCGCCAAGATCTCGGTCGACAGCGCCACCATGATGAACAAAGGCCTGGAACTGATCGAGGCGGCGCGGCTCTTCCCGGTGCCGGAGGCGCGGATCGAGGTGCTGGTGCACCCGCAATCCACCGTGCACGGCATGGTGCAGTATGCCGATGGCTCGGTGTTGGCGCAGCTCGGCACGCCGGACATGCGGACCCCGATCTCGCATTGCCTGGCCTGGCCGACCCGCATGCCGGTGACGCTGCCGCGGCTGGACCTGGCGAAGCTCGGCCGCCTGGATTTCTTCGCCCCCGACCCGGTCCGTTTCCCGGCGCTTCGGTTGGCGCGGGAGGCGTTGCAGGCCGGCGCCGGCGCCCCCACTATCCTCAATGCTGCGAACGAGGTGGCGGTCGCGCTTTTCCTCGACCGAAGGCTCGGCTTCCTCGACATCGCCGCGGTGGTCGAGGAGACGCTCGACCAGTTCGGTGCGCCGGAGGCGGCCGGGCTGGATGCAGTGCTCGCTCTCGACGATGCGGCCCGCGCTGCGGCGGAACGCATTGCCGCCCGCCGCGCCGCGGCCTGAGCGGTTGGATTTCTAGGCTGAACCCGCGCCGGCCCCGGCCGGCTGGAGGACAGGGTCTTGGAGCTGCTGGGTAATCTCTGGAACATGTTGCCGGCGTTGCCGCGCACGCTCATCGCTTTCGCGGTCGTGCTCGGTGTGCTGGTGTTTATCCATGAGCTCGGCCACTACCTCGCCGCCCGCTGGCGCGGCGTGCATGTAGAGGCCTTCTCGATCGGCTTCGGCCGGCCGCTCTTCAAGGGCACCGACCGCCATGGCACAGAATGGCGGCTCGGCTGGATCCCGCTTGGCGGCTACGTTAAGATGCACGGCCAGGAAACGCCGGAGGACGCGCCGCCCGAGGTTCGCGCGACCTGGCAGGCCGGGCGGACCTTCCACGGCAAGAGCGTGGGCAGCCGGGCCATCGTCGTCGCAGCCGGTCCGATCGCCAATTTTCTGCTCGCCATCCTGCTGTTTGCCGGGCTCTTCATTACCTTGGGCCAGCCGGTCGGTGGCACCGGCGTCGGCGCGGTGGTGGAGGCCTCCGCCGCCGCCCAGGCCGGGCTGCGCGCCGGCGACGAAATCACCGCGCTCGACGGCCTGAAGGTCAACCGGTTCGAGCAGGTGCAGCGCTACGTCCAGCCGCGCGTCGGCCAACCGATCGCGGTGCGGGTGCTGCGCGATGGCACCGAACTCACCCTGACCGCGGTGCCCGAGGCGCGCGAC
>JBMOJU010000413.1:0-4259 GCA_049315625.1 Paracraurococcus sp. | reverse complement strand
CCGGCATCGGCATCAGGCCCGGCCCGGCGCCGCGGCTCTCGGTCTCCACCGCGCCGACCCGCACCGCCAGCGGCCGGCGGGCCAGGGCGGGGCCGAGCGCCATGAACCGCCCCCGCTCCAGGTCGCGGAACATCTCCGCCTGGCGCTTCTCCATCCCCAGCAGGTCGGCGGCCCGGGCCATGTCGATGTCGAGGAAGGTGCGGCCCATCAGGAAGTTCGAGGCCTCGGCGGCGACGTTCTTGGCCAGCTTGGCCAGCCGCTGGGTGGCGATGATGCCGGCCAGGCCGCGCTTGCGGCCGCGGCACATCAAATCGGTCATGGCGCCGAGCGAGGCACGGCGGGCCTCCTCCGCCACCTCGACCCCGCCGCCGGGGGCGAAAAGCTGCGCCTCGTCCACCACCACCAGCATCGGCGTCCAGAAGCCGCGGTCGACGGCGAAGATGCCGTCGAGGAAGGCGGCGGCGCGGCGCATCTGCCCCTCCACGTCCACGCCTTCGAGGTTGAGCACGACGGAGACACGGTGCTGCCGCACCCGCTCCCCGGCCAGGACCAGGCTCTGTTCGGTCTGCTCGGCGGCGTCGATCACCAGGTGGCCGAAGCGGTCGGCCAGCGAGGTGAAATCGCCCTCCGGGTCGATCACCGCTTGCTGCACGAAGGGGGCGCTGCGCTCCAGCAGCCGGCGCAGCAAATGCGACTTGCCGCAACCGGAATTGCCCTGCACCAGCAGGCGGGTGGCGAGCAGCTCCTCCAGGTCCAGCAGCGCCGGCTGGCCATTGTCCCGCAGCCCGAGATCGATACTGACCGCCATGCCGCCCCTGCTCCGTGGAGCGGTGGTCCTAGGGCTTCCGCGCCGGCTGCTCAATCGCGCGGCGCGGCGTTCACCGCGGCGAAAGGAGCTGGCGGCTAGGAAGGCGCATGCACATGCCGTCCCAAGCCGCCGACATGGCCGCGCAGTTCGAGGATCTGCGCCGGTTCATCGACCGCCGCATCGCCGAGCTGAGCGCCGAGGTGCACGCCACGGTCCAGCTTGTCGACTTCAGCGAAGCGAACCTGTCCGGCCAGCTCGGCCGCATCCATGAACAGATCGCCGGCCTGGTTGCCCTCCCCGCCGCCAGCACCCGCAACAGCGGGGTCGAGCTGGAAGCGGTGGTGCATGCAACCGAGGCGGCGGCGAACACGATCATGGAGGCGGCGGAGGCGATCCAGGACTGGATCGAGGGCGGGGCGCAGGACAAGGCCGCGTTGCAGGCGCTCTCGGCGCGGGTGAACTCGATCTTCGAGGCGTGCAGCTTCCAGGATGTCACCGGCCAGCGGATCCGCCGTGCCATCCAGCACCTGCAGCAGGTGGAGACGATGCTGCAGGGGATGATGCCCTCCGCCAGCATGGCGGTGACGGAGCAGGTCCACGTGAAGGCCCTGCCCAGCACGGTCTCGGCGCCCGCCGCGGCCGGGCCAGACCTGGCGCAGGCAGAGATCGACCGGCTGCTGAACGGCTAGGTCAGCGTACCGAAAACGCGATCCGTACCATCGGCTGGCAAAGCAGGCTCGCGCCGCCAGGCGAACCGCCTCTCGGTGATCAGGCTCAGGCCGCCGCCTCGGACGGACGCTGTTCCCGCAGCATCGACCTCAGCCGGCTGGCGGCCGCGCTGCCCTTCAGCGCATCCCGCCAGGCGGCTTCCGCCACGCGCTGGTGCAACCCCACCGCCTCATCCGCCGCGGTGATCATGGCAACCCCGCCGCCGACCGCCGGGCCGCTGTCGGCCGGAAACGGGCTGGTCACCACATGCGCGCGTTCCCGCCCACGTAGCACGATGAAGCCGCCGGTCGGCTCCGGCCCGTCCTTGAGGCCGATCTGCAAGCCGATGGGCACCGACTCCATCAGGCTGGCGAGGTTCTCGATCTCGGCAACGGCGGCAGCGCGGCCGCGGGCGCGGCTGCGTTCGGAGACGGCGAGGCCGCCCGCCACGCCATCCTCCAGCAGCCGCCGGAGCGAAGCCTCCGACAGGATGGCGATGATGCTCGGGCGCCGCTGCTGGTAGAGACGGCGGCGCATGGCCAGGATGGAGATTGCCTGCTCGGCCATGCTGCGGCCCTGCAAGGGGTCGCCGCTGGCCTCCCCCGCCTCGGCCCATGCATCGTTCAGGGCGCCTTCGTAGCTGTCGGATGCGACCTGGAAGCAGATGCCGCCGCCGAACAGCAGGATCTGGTCCGCTTCCTCCTCGATCTGCCGGAGGCGCTCCTGGAAGGCGAGCGGGCGGGAGAAGTAGTCGATGCCGATGCCGAGCAGGGAGAGCGGCGAGATCTTCAACAGCTCGGCCAGCCGCCGGATGGTATCCAGCTTGATGACCTCGCCTTTTTCGTAACGATAAAGCGCGGCGCGTGAGACGCCAAGTCGGGCGGCGATCTCCTCCGCCCGCAGCCCGGACTCAAGGCGGTAGGCGCGCAGTTGCTGCCCGATATCCGCGAAACGCATCCTACTCTCCGGCTTGCCTTGGCTGTTCGGTGCGGAGCCTTTCCTGGAAATGCTCGCACGACCATCACTGGTCCAAAAAACTGCGCGCTTTTCACGCAGAAGGCAAGCACGACGACGTTCTCTCCCGGTGGGCGGGGCGCTTTGCCCCGCCGCTCGCGCAACGCGTCAGGTGCCGGCGTCGGGCGCAACCGGATGCGCCGCCATGGTTTCCAAGGCCTTGACCAGCCCCGAATGGTCCAGCCCGCCATTCCCGGCCGCGACCGAGGCAGAAAAAAGCTGCTGGGTCGAGGCCGTGTTGGGCAGCGCCACCCCCAACTCCTTCGCCGATTGCAGCGCCAGGTTGAGGTCCTTCTGGTGCAGCACGATTCGGAAGCCCGGGTTGAAGGTGCGCTTGATCATGCGCTCCCCATGCAACTCCAGGATGCGGGAGGTCGCCAGGCCGCCCATCAGCGCCTGCCGCACCTTGGCCGGATCGGCGCCCGCCTTGCTGGCGAAGACCAGGGCCTCGCCCACCGCCTCGATGGTCAGGGCGACGATGATCTGGTTGGCGACCTTGGTGGTCTGCCCGGCGCCGTTCGGCCCGACCAGGGTGATGTTCTTGCCCATCGCCTCGAACAGCGGCCTGGCGCGCTCGAAAGCGGCGTCCTCGGCGCCGACCATGATGGTCAGGCTCGCCGCCTTGGCGCCGACCTCGCCACCAGAGACGGGGGCGTCAACGTAATCGCAGCCGAGCGCGTTGATCCGGGCGGCGAATTCCTTGGTGGCGGTCGGGCTGATCGAGGACATGTCGATCACCAGCTTGCCCTTGGACAGGCCGGAGGCGACACCGCCGGCGCCGAACAGGACCGCTTCGACATCGGGGGTGTCGGGCACCATCAGGATGATCGCCTCGGCTGCGGCGGCCACCGCCGCGGAATCGGCGACCACCGTGTAGGCAGCGCGCTCCTCGGCGCCGAGGCTCTTGCGATCCGGCACGATGATGTCGTGCCCGGCTGCTTTCAGATGGCCGGCCATGGGCTTGCCCATGATGCCGAGGCCGATGAAGCCGATCTTCATGTGCGGCAATTCCTTGCTCGTGGTCAGGATGTGTAGGGAGCGAACCAGCCGAGTCCGGCTTCGGTGCCGGCCGCCGGCCGGTACTCGCAGCCGATCCAGCCGCGGAAGCCGAGCTCGTCGATCTTCTGGAACACGAAGGGCCAGTTGACCTCGCCGGTGCCCGGCTCGTTGCGGCCCGGCGTATCGGCGACCTGCATATGGGCGATGACGGGCAGGTGCTTCTCCACCCGCTTCACCACGTCGCCCTCGGTGACCTGGCAGTGATAGAGGTCGAATTGCAGGCCGATCCGCTCCGGCCCGATCGCCTCGATGATCGCTGCGCCCTCGGCCATGGTGTTGAGGAAGAAACCCGGGATGTCGCGGTGGTTGATCGGCTCGATCACCGGCTTCACGCCGGCCTGGCCGCATGCCTCCGCCGCCCAGGCCAGGTTGGCGGCATAGGTCGCCAGCAGCGTGTCGCGCGGCACCCCGGCCGGGGTCAGGCCCGCCATCAGGTGCAGCCGCGGGCAGCCGAGCGCGGCCGTATACTCCAAGGCCCGCTTGACGCCTTCGCGGAACTCCGCCTGCCGGCCGGGCAGGGCGGCCATGCCGCGCTCGCCTTGGGTCCAGTCGCCCGGCGGGGCGTTGAACAGCACCTGCTGCAACCCGTTGTCGCGCAGCCGGGCGGCGATCTCGGCGGCGGGGAATTCATAGGGGAAGAGGAATTCCACCGCCTGGAACCCGGCCGCCC
>JBMOJU010000066.1:0-18923 GCA_049315625.1 Paracraurococcus sp. | reverse complement strand
AGGCCCAATCCTCCCGCCCCTCCCTGCCAACTTGCCGGGTCAGGTCCTCGACTCATCCTCCGCCGGCTTCCGCGCCACCGGCCCGACCAGCCGCCGCACCGCCGCCAGCATCGGCGGCGAATCCCACACCGCCGCGCCTTCCAGCCGCGCCGTCTCCCGCCCCTGCCTATCCACCACCAGCGTCGTCGGCAGGCCGCGCACGCCCATGGCCCGCCCGGCCGCGCCCTTCGGGTCCAGCCACAGGCCGAGCCGGATGATCTTCCTGTCGCGCAGGAAGGGCTCCACGACGGCCTTTCCGCCGCGGTCGGAGGACAGCGCCAGCACCTGGATGCCATCCCCCAGCAGCGCCGCCTGGGCGCGGTCCAGCGCCGGCATCTCCTCGACGCAGGGGCCGCACCAGGTGGCCCAGAGGTTGATCAGCAGTCCGGTCCCGGCGAAGTCGGCCACCCGCCGCTCCTGCCCCTCGGCATCGACGAAGCTGAACTCGGGCAGCGGCTTCGGCCCGTCCTCCCGCAACTGGCTGAAAGCCCCCGCGGCCCGGGCTTTGCGCGCCCCGGGCACGGCGGCTAGGGTCGCGCCCGCCGCCAGCAGCAGGCCCCGGCGGGGCCAATCGAGACCGGAAAGCGCAGCCATCGTGTCGCAGAACTCCCAATGGGGCGGCCGCTTTGCCGCCGGGCCCTCCGCCATCATGCAGGCGATCAACGCCTCGATCGGCTTCGATCGCAAGATGTGGCGGCAGGACATCGCCGGCAGCCTCGCCCACGCCGCCATGCTGGCGCATGTGGGGATCATCGAGGCCGCTGACGAGGCCGCCATCCGCGATGGCCTTGCCGCCATCGCCGCGCGGATCGAGGCCGGGGACTTCGCCTGGGACGAGGGCCTCGAAGACATCCACATGAACATCGAGGCGCGGCTGACCGCGGCGATCGGGGAGGCGGGCAAGCGGCTGCACACCGGACGGAGCCGCAACGACCAGGTGGCGCTCGACGTGCGGCTCTGGGTACGGGATGCGATCGATGGCCTCTCCGGCCAGGTCGAGGATGTGATGCGCGCCCTGGTGGACCGCGCCGAGGAGCATGCGGCGACCGTGATGCCCGGCTTCACCCATCTGCAGCCGGCCCAGCCCGTCACCTTCGGCCACCACCTGCTGGCCTATGTCGAGATGCTGTCGCGCGACCTCTCCCGCCTGCGCGACTGCCGCGCCCGGATGAACGAGAGCCCCCTCGGCGCCGCCGCGCTGGCCGGCACCGGCTTTCCCATCGACCGGCACATGACGGCCGCGGCACTCGGCTTCGACGGGCCGACGCGCAACAGCCTCGACAGCGTTGCGTCCCGCGACTTCGCCGCCGAATTCCTGTTCGCCTGCGCCATGTGCGCGACGCATCTCTCCCGCTTCGCGGAGGAGATCGTGATCTGGACCAACCCGTATTTCGGCTTCGTCAAGCTGTCCGACGCCTTCACCACCGGGTCGTCGATCATGCCGCAGAAGCGCAACCCGGATGCGGCGGAACTCGTCCGCGGCAAGACCGGCCGCATCACCGGCGCGCTGGTCGGGCTGCTGACCGTCCTGAAGGGCCTGGCGCTGACCTATTTCAAGGACATGCAGGAAGACAAGGAAGGCATCTTCGACGCGGCGGAGAACCTGACCCTCTCGCTCGCCGCCGTGGCCGGCATGGTGCGCGACATGCAGCCCAACGTGGCGCGGCTGGAACAGGCCGCCGGCGCCGGCTTCTCCACCGCGACCGACCTGGCGGACTGGCTGGTGCGGACCCTGAAGATGCCCTTCCGCGACGCCCACCACGTGACCGGCCGGCTGGTCGCCAAGGCCGAGGCCAAGGGCAGCGACCTCGCCGGCCTGACCCTGGCCGAGATGCAGGCGGAGGAGCCGCGCATCACGGATGCGATCTACGGCGTGCTGACGGTGCAGGCCTCGGTCGCTTCCCGCCAATCCTATGGCGGCACCGCGCCGGCGAATGTCGCCCGCATGGCGGCCGAGTGGCGGGAGCGCTTGGCATGATCCGGCTGCTGCTGTTGCTCGCGGCCCTGGTGCCGCTCGCCGCCTGCGGCCGCGCCGGGCCGCCGCGGGCGCCGGGGCCGAAGGAGGAGATGATCTTCCCGCGCGCCTATCCGCGCTTCGAGCCGCTGCCGAAGGCGGACCCGGCCACGGGGACGGCGCCGGCGTCGCAGCCGCGGTGAGACAGTAAGGCCGGGGAGAAAGTATTCTCCCCGGACCCCTCATCTATTTTCCCGAGTCTGGCATTCGCCGCGCGGCCAGTGCTCGACTCGGAAAAAGGAATGGAGGGGTTTGGGGAGGAAATACTTTTTCCTCCCCAATCTTCCTTCACTCAAGCCGCATGCAACCGCACCGGCAGGCTCGCCAGCCCGCGCAGCGTGTTGTTGTACCGCCGCCGCGGCGCGCCGGTGATCTCGATCCGCGCCACCCGCTGCGCCAGCGCCGCCAGCACGCATTCCCCCTCCAGCCGCGCCAGCGCCATGCCGACGCAGGCATGGATGCCGCTGCCGAAGCCGACATGCCCGACGGTGCGGCGGCCGATGTCGTAGTCGTCCGGCCGCTCCCACTTCCGCGGGTCGCGGTTGGCGGCGCCGAGGAACATCAGCACCTTCGACCCCTCCGGGATCGTCTCCCCTCCAACATCCACCTCCCGCGTCGTGGTGCGGAAGAAGGTCTGCACCGGGCTCTCGTGGCGCACCGCCTCCTCGAAGGCGTTGCGCGCCAGCTTGGGCTCGGCGCGCAGCCGCTCGAACTGCTCGGGGTAGCGCGCCAGGCAATAGACCGCGGCGCCGATGCCGCTCACCGTGGTGTCGACGCCGGCGGTCAGCACGGAGCGCACCACCTGCGGCGTCTCCTCCGCGGTCAGCTCGCCGCGGTCGGCCGCTTCATGGATGCCCGCGCCGAAGCCGCCGGGCGAGAGGTTCTCCCGCCGCGACTGCGCGACCACCCAGGGCGTCGCCTCCCGCGCGCCCTCGATCGCCTCCGCCAGGTACTGGTTCTGCGGCCCGAAGCTGTTGAACACCAGGTTGCCCCAGGGCAGCAGGTGCCGGCGGTTGTCGCGCGGCATGCCCATGGCGTCAGGGAAGACCTCCAGCGGATAGGCCTCGGCCAGCGCCGGGATGGCGTCGAATTCCCGTTGCGCCACCAGCGCGTCGACCAGCGCCTCGGCCGCCGCGGTGAACGGCTCGCGCAGCGCGGCGATCGCGGCCGGGGACAGCACCCGGGCCTGGACCTTCCGCGTGCGGTCATGCAGCGGCGGGTCGGTCTCCAGCACGATGGAGGGCGGGCGGGCCGGCATTTCCTTGGCGAAGTCCTGGATGCCGACGCCGCGGGCGGAGGAGAAGGCCTGCCAGTCGTCGAGCACCGCCTTCACCTCGGCATGCCGCGCCACCGCCAGCACGCCGTGCCGCGTCAGCCGCACCACGGGTCCGAGCTCGCGCAGCGCGTCCTGCGCCGGCAGCGGGTCCTCGAAGAAGGCGGCGCAGAAGGGGTCGATGTCGCTGTCCGGGATCGCCATGCTCAGCCCTCCAGCGTGATGCCGAGTTCGCGGATCAGCGGCACCCAAAAGGCGCGGTCCTGCGCCATCAGCGCGTCGAATTCGGCTGGTGTCGAGGTCAGCGGCTCGACGCCGATCTCGATCATCCGGTTGCGGATCGCCGGGTCGGCCATGACGCGGGCCAGCTCCTCCCCCAGCCGCCGCACCGCCGGCTCCGGCGTCGTGCTCGGCACCACCATGCCCATCCAGACCGGCGCGCGGTACTCCGCCAGGCCCGCCTCGCGCAGGGTCGGCACGTCGGTCAGGGTCCGCCAGCGTTCCGTCATGGTCGTTGCCAGGGCGCGCAGCTGCCCGCCGCGCAGCGGGCCGCCGGCCGAGGCGACGTCCACCATCATGCTCTCCAGCGCGCCGGACAGCAGGTCGTTCACCCCCGGCGCGCCGCCGCGATAGGGGATGAGGTTCAGCTTGATCCCCGCCTCCTTCTGGAAGCGCTCCACCGCCATGTGGTGCGGCGAGCCGATGCCGGGCGTGCCGCAGGCGATCGCGCCGGGCGCCGCCCGCGCGGCCTCGATGTAGTCGGCGATGCTGCGGTACTTCGACGCGGCCGGCACCGCGACCACCAGCGGGAAGTCGGCGAAGAGGCCGATGCCGCGGAACTCCTTCACCGGGTCGTAGGGCAGCCGGCGGAACAGCGCGATGTTGTTCATCATGCTGCCGCTGTCGCCGCTGAACACGGTCAGGCCATCCGGCGGCGCCTTGGCCGCGGCATCGGCGCCGAGGGTGGCGCCGGCGCCCGGGCGGTTCTCGATCACCACCGGCTGGCCCAGGCCCTTCGCCAGCTCCGCGCCGATCAGCCGCGCCAGCATGTCGGAGCCGCCGCCGGCGGCATAGGCGACGATCCAGCGGATGCTGCGGTCCGGCTGCCAGCGCGGCTGGGCGAGCGCCGGGGTGGCGAGTGCCAGGCCGGCGCCCAGCAAGGGGCGCCTCCCGATCGGGCGCATGGACATGGACTTCGCCTCCGCGTGTTCTTTGGCCTGGACGGCCCATTGCAAGCCGTTCCGCGGGCGGCTGTCACCAGCAATTCCGCGGCGTCCCTTGCCAAGCTGCGCCGTTTTCCCGACATCTGTTGCGCGCGACCGGCGGCAAGCCGGCAGGGGGAGGGCAGGGATGGCCGGGATGGATCGACTGACGCGGCGGACGGCACTTGGTGCGGGCCTGATTGCGGGCCTTGGCGCCCTGGCGGCGCCGGCGGTGGCGCAGGGCACCTGGCCGAATGGCCCGATCCGCTTCATCGGCATCTTCCCGCCCGGCGGCGGCACCGACATCCTGTCGCGCATCTGGTGCCAGCGCATGGCGGAGATCACCGGCGAGCAATTCATCGTCGAGAACCGCAGCGGCGCCGCCGGCAATGTGGGGACGGAGGCGATCGCCCGCGCCGCGCCGGATGGCCGCACCATCGGCCTTGCCTCGGTCGCGGCACTTGCCATCGCGCCGACGCTGTACAAGCGGCTGCCCTTCGACGTGAACAAGGACTTCACCTATCTCGGCGGGCTCTGGCAATTGCCGAACCTGCTGGTGGTGCATCCCTCCGTGCCGGCGAAGTCGGTGCCGGAGCTGATCGCGCTGGTGAAGGCCAATCCGGGGAAGCACAGCTACGCCTCCTCCGGCTCCGGCACCACGGTGCATCTCTCGGGCGCGATGTTCGCGGCGATGGCGGGGCTGGACATGATCCACGTGCCGTATCGCGGCGGCGCCCCGGCGCATATCGATCTCATCGCCGGCCGCGTCGACATGATCTTCGACAACATCCCGCAGGCGCTGCAGGAGGCGAAGGAGGGGCGGGTGCGGGCATTGGCCGTCACCGGGGCGCAGCGCAGCCCGCAGGCGCCGGAGATCCCCGCCATGGCGGAGTTCCTGCCGGGCTTCGAGATCACCTCCTGGGGCGGCGTGCTGGCGCCAGCCGGCCTGCCGCCGGCGATGGCGGAGCGGATCGGCGCCCTCACCCGCCAGGCGGTGCAGAGCCCGGAGGTGGTGGCGCGGTATGCCGAGAACGGCTCGATCACCTGGCCGATCACGGGGGCGGAGCTGGTGCGCTTCCGTGCCGCGAACGAGCTGGCCTTCGCGCCGGTGATCCGGGCCTCGGGCGCGCAGGTGGATTGACGCGCGATGCGTTGGGGCGGAGACGCCGAAAACGCTGAATCCCGCGGTGCGACCTAGGGCGCGCCGCGGCGGATTCGACCCGGCCCGGGTCGCGTCAGGACGGGGTGTCGAGCTCCGCCATCTCCTTCTGCGCCTCCGCCGGGCCTGCCGTGCCGACCGCACGCGCGGTCTCGCCGAGGAAGCTCAGCATCTCCCGCCGCAACTGGCCGACATTGCCGCCCGCCACATCGAGGATGCGACCGACCCGGGCCCGTGGCCCGTCGGTCATCATGATGATGCGGTCGGACAGCGTGAGCGCCTCGTCGATATCGTGGGTGACGAGGATCGCCGAGGTCCCCGTCTCCCGGCAGAACCGGCCGATGCCGACCTGCAGGGCATTGCGGGTCGGCGTGTCGAGCCCGGCGAAGGGTTCGTCGAGCAGCAGCAGCCGCGGCTGCAGCGCGACCGCCCGGGCGACGCCGACGCGCTGCCGCGCCCCCGCCGAGAGCGCCCGCGGCATGACGCCGGCCATCTCGGCGAGGCCGAGCTGCTCCAGCGCCGCGGCGACGATCGCTTCCCGCTCGGCGCGCGGCCGGTCGGCATAGGCCTGGTCGACGCCGAGGCGGACATTGCCGGCGACGCTCAGCCAGGGCAGCAGCGCCGGGGACTGGAAGACCATCGCCCGGTCGGCGCCGGGGCCGCGCACCAGTTCGCCGCCGATGCGGATCGTCCCCTCGCTCGGCGCCAGCAGGCCGGCGACCATGGCCAGCAGGGTCGACTTGCCGCAGCCGGAATGCCCGACCAGGCTGACGAACTCGCCCTCATTGAGGGTAAAGCCGATGCCCTCGACCGCCGGCGGCCCGGCGGAGAACCGCTTGGTGACGTCGGCAACCTCCAGCAGCACGGGGGCGGCGGCCCAGTCCATGGTGCGGTCGTGCCGGAAGGCCTCGTGCGACGTCTCCAGCAATTCCCAGAGCCGGTCGCGCATGTTGTCGAAGCCGGCGGCGTCGCGGTCGCGTTCGAAGTCCGCCGGCAGCATGAGGGGCGCCGAGAGGCTGCCATCCTGCCCCAGCACCATCACCCGGTCGGCCAGCAGCAGCGCCTCGTCCAGGTCACTGGTGACCATGACGATGGTGCGGCCGGTGACACGGTGGATGCGCGCCACCTCCTCCTGCAGCTCGCCGCGGGTCATGGCGTCGAGCGCGCTGAACGGCTCGTCCAGCAGCAACACCTCCGGCTCCATCGCCAGGGCGCGGGCAATGGCCACGCGTTGCCGCATGCCGCCCGAGAGCTCGGAGGGAAATTTATGGCCGGCATTGTCGAGCCGCACCAGCGCCAGCGCGCTCTCCACCCGGCGCGTCCGGCTGGCGCGGTCGAGCATGGGGAAGGCGGCTTCGACCGCGAGTGCGACATTGCCCGCCGCGGTCATCCAGGGGAGCAGGGAATCGCCCTGGAAGACGATGCCGCGGTCGAGGCCGGTGCCGGTGATCGGCTGGCCGCGCAGGCGGATGGCCCCGGAATCCGGCATCTGCAGGCCGGCGAGCAGGTTCAGCAGCGTCGTCTTGCCGCTGCCGGTGCGACCGAGCAGCACGAGGGATTCGCCCTCGGCCACCTCGAAGCTGACATCGGCGAGCACGCGGCGCCCGGCATAGGCGCGGCTGACGCCCTCGACCGCGAGGAGCGGCGCGGTCACCGGCCGAAGCTCGCGTTCAGCCTGGCTTCGGCCAGGCTCATCAGCCGGTCCATCAGCAGGCCGATCACGCCGATGGCGATGATGCAGAGGATGATGTGCTCGTAGACCAGGGCGTTGTACTGCGCCCAGAGGAAGCCGCCGAGGCCGTTGGCGCCGGTCAGCATCTCGACCGCGACGATGGCGAGCCAGGCGATGCCGAGGCTGACGCGGAAGCCGGTGAACATGTAGGGGATGGTCGCCGGCACCAGGATGCGGCTGAACCGCCGCCAGGGGGACAGGCGCAGCACCCGGGCGACGTTGATCTGCTCCTGCGGCACGTTCTGCACGCCGGCGGCGATGCTCAGCACCGTCGGCCACATGGCGCAGAGGGCGATGGTGAAGAGCGCGGCCGGGGCGGAGTGGTTGAACAGCACCATCCCCAGCGGCAGCCAGGCCAGCGGCGAGACCGGCCGCAGCAGCTGGATGATCGGGTCGACCGAACGCCGGAAGACCGGGGAGAGGCCGAGGGCGAAGCCGAGCGGGATACCGATGATCAATGCAAGGCCGTAGCCCTGCATGACCAGCAGCAGCGACGACCACGAATAGCGCAGGATCCCCTGGTCCATCTGCCCGCGCCAGGCCAGCGGCTCCAGGATCAGCGGCCGGCTCGCCTCCCAGGTCGCCAGCGGCCCGGGCAGGTCGGTCTTGAAGACCAGGCAGGCGAGTTCCCAGAGCGCGACCGCGAGGACAAGGCCCAGCAGGGCCTGCGCGATGTTGCGGAGGATGGCCATGGCGGGTCAGGCTTCCTTCAGGTTCTTGATGGCGAAGGACGTGGCATAGGCCTCCGGCTTCGCCGGGTCGAAGACCACGCCGTCCCAGAGCCGCAGCGGCGTGGTATCCTGCGCCGGCGCCGGCAGGCCGAGGTCGCGCATCGCCTGCGCATAGAGGTCGGGCCGCAGCACGGCGCGCGACGCGCCTTCATAATCCGGCGCGCCCTCGGTCATGCCCCAGCGGCGGAATTGGGTGAGGTGCCACAGCGCCTCCCGCATCTGCGGGACGGAGTTGGCGTAGGAGACGCCCTTCTCCGGCGCGGTCTCCTTGCGGCCGTCGCCCCAGTCGAACTCGCCCCGCAGCGTCGGCAGGATGTATTTCACCGCCGTGTTCAGGTAGGACGGGGCCGACAGGATCCGCGCCAGCTCCGCCCGGTTCTCTGGCCGGTCGCACCAGATCGCCGCTTCATGCGCCGCGCGCAGGATGGCCTGCACCGTGCGCGGATTGCGCTCCGCCCAGTCGGCCCGCATGCCGAGCGACTTGATGGGATGGTCGGGCCACATCTCGAAGCCGTACATCGCGATGGCGGTGATGCCGTCCAGCACGCCGCGGCTGCCCCAGGGTTCCACCATGGCGCAGGCCTGCATGGTGCCGACGCGTATGTTCTGCACCATCTGCGCCGGCGGCAGGGTGATCAGCCGCAGGTCGCGGTCGGCGTTGATGCCGGCATTGGCCAGGAAGTAGCGGTACAGCAGCCCGTGCGTGCCGAAGGGCAGCGGCAGGGCGATGGTGAAGCCTTCGCCCTTCGCCTTGCGCTCCTCGATCATCGTCCGCCAGGTGGCGGGATCGAAGGTCAGCCGGCCCTTCAGCGCCGCGGCGACCATGAAGACCGAGCCGCTGCGGGCCAGCGTGAAGGGCGCGATCATCGCGGTCTTCGGCGCGCCGAGCAGGCCGATGGTGGAGGCGAGCGGCTGGGCGTATTTCAGGTGGCTCGCGTGGTTCTCGCCGCTGATCACCTTGTCCCGCGCCGCCGCCCAGCTGGTCTGCAGGTGCACCGTGGCCTTCAGCCCGTGCCTGGCGAAGAAGCCCTTCTCCTGCGCCACGACCAGCGGGGCGCCGCTCTCGACGGCGACGAAGCCGATGTTCACCTCGCGCTGCTCCGGCGCGTCGTTGGCATAGGCGGCGCCGGTCCAGCCGGCGGGCATCAGGGCGGCGGCCTTCAGGATGCCGCGGCGCGAGGAGGCGCGGTTGCCCGAGGATGGAATCGTGGCGGTCATGCCTCGTGCACGCTCCCGATGGAGCCCGATGGGGCCTCCGATGCGGCGGCGGATACCATCGCCCTGCGGGAGTTCAAAGCTTAATATGACACTTTTTTCAGACGCGCCCCTATTGCAACCGGACAGCCCGGCAACATCGCAGCAGCCGACACCGGGCGGGCGGCATCACTCCGGCAGGCCGGCCAGGCGCAGCCCTTCGAGGAACCGCGCGCGATCGGCCGGGCGGACGAAGGGCCGCTTCAGCCGATCGTCGGACAAGGTCAACCCGGGCAGCAGGACCAGGAATTCGGCAAGCGCCGCCCGGGCTTCCGCCATGCGGCCGAGATGCGCCGTCGCCACCGCGAACACGCTGTGCGTGTCGGGGAAGGCCGGATTGCTCTCGATCGCCCGCGCGGCGTGTTCCGCCGCCTGCTCGAAGTTGCCCTCGTTCAGATGGGCCCAGCCGATGCCCAGGTGGCACAGCACCATCAGGAAGTCGCGCGGGCTCAGGTGCATCGCTTCCGTGCACAGCCCGATGGCGGATTCGGCATCTCCGACGAAGGCGTCGATGGTGCCCAGCATGACGCGGGCGAAGCTGGAGTTCGGATCGATCTCCAGGGCGCGCCGCAACCGCCGGCGGCCCTCTTCGTGGCGGCCTTCCACGAACATGTCGAAGACGCCGAGAACCGCGTAGACCGCCGCGTCCTGATCATCGGCCGCGATCGCGCGACGCCCGAATTGTCGTGCCAGGCCCATCGCGACCGACGCCGGCTCCTTCGTCCAGCCGAAGATGCCGGCGAAGAACCAGGCGTAGGACAGGTCGGACAGCGCCAGCGCGTTGTCCGGTTCGTGCCGCACCAGCTCTTCGAGCAGCCTGATGGCTTCGTTGCAGTCCGCGGGCGTGAAGCGCCTGACGTGCCAATGGGCGCGCATCAAACGTTCCCATTGGCCGAGCTCGCCGGCCTGCTTGCCAAGCGAGCGCTGGACCTCCGCCGACACGATGCCCGGCGCGATGGCGCCGACGATGTTGCGGGTGATCTCGTCCTGGATGGCGAAGATGTCTTCCAGCGCGCGGTCGTAGCGCTCGGCCCAGACATGGTGTCCGGTATCGGCATCGATCAGCAGCGCGGTGACGCGAACGCGGTTGCCCGCCTTCCGCACGCTGCCCTGGAGCACGTAGCGCACGCCGAGATCACGGCCGACCTGGCGCAGATCGGTCGCCTTGCCCTTGTAGGTGAACGTCGAATTGCGGGCGATGACGAACAGCCAGCGGGATTTCGACAGCGTGGCGATGATGTCCTCGGCGATGCCGTCGGCGAAGAATTCCTGCTCCGGATCACCGCTCATGTTCTGGAATGCGAGCACCGCGATCGAGGGCTTGCCCGGCCGCAAGGGTGTCATGGCATTCGCCGGCTTCGCGCTGGGCCGAACAAGAAAGACCCGCACGGTGCCGGTGAAGTTCTTGAGCCTCAGCTCGCCGCCATCCTCGATCGTCGCGTCGACCTTGCCGCGGACCTGCCTGTAGGCGTCGTCGGACATGCAGATGCCGCCGACCGCCGCGATGCCCTCGAGCCGCGCCGCGAGGTTGACGCCGTCGCCGAAGATGTCGCCATCCGGCTCGATGATGATGTCGCCGACATGGATGGCGATGCGGAACTCGATGCGCAGCTCCGCGACCACATCGGCATTGCGTTCGGCCATGAGGCCCTGGATGTCGATGGCGCAGCGGGCCGCGTCCACCGCGCTGCCGAACTCGACCAGGCTGCCATCCCCGGTCCACTTGACGACCCGGCCACGATGCTCGGCGAATTTGGGCTCCAGGCACTCGCGCCGATGGGCGTGGAGCGTCTTGAGGGTCCCCTCCTCATCGGCGCTCATCAACCGGGTGAAGCCGGCCACGTCGCAGGCGAAGATGGCGGATAGCCGCCGCTCGGCTCGCTCGATCCGCATCCACCACCCGGCCTTCCTGCGTCGAGATTAAGTGAAAACTCAACGAAATAGAATACCGGTGGCGTGCATTTTTGGAACTTTAGAACACTCCCGGCCGCGCCGCCGATATAGCCCTGGCCGGCGCGAAATGGCAGGCTGCCGCGGCCGCCCGGGCACAAGGGCGGATGGGAGAACGCCACATGACCGTGTCCGCCCGGCCCGGCCCCGCCGGGTCCCTGCCGCGTCGCAGCCTGCTCGCCGCCGGGCTCGCAGCGCCTGTCCTCGCCCGCGCCCAGGGCGCCGGGGCGGACTGGCCGAGCCAGCCCATCCGCTACATCAACCCCTACCCGCCGGGCGGCTCCACCGACACGCTGTCGCGCCTCTACTGCCAGAAGATGACGGAGGTCACCGGCCAGCAATTCATCGTCGAGAACCGCAGCGGCTCGGGCGGCGATGTCGGGGTGGAGGCGGTGGCGCGGTCGCGGCCGGATGGGCTGACGGTCGGGCTCGGCGGCATCGCCTCGCACGCCATCTCCCCCACCCTCAAGGCCAGCCTGCCCTTCGACCCGGCGAAGGATTTCACCTTCGCCACCGGCCTCTGGAAGCTGCCCAACCTGCTGATCGTCAACAACGACCTGCCGGCCCGCAGCGTGCCGGAGCTGATCGCGCTGCTGCGGGCCAATCCCGGCACGTTCTCCTACGGCTCGGCCGGGCCGGGTACGACGCTGCATCTCTCGGGCGCCATGCTGGGGCAGCTGGCCGGGCTCGACATCCAGCACGTGCCCTATCGCGGCGCGGCGCCGGCGATGATCGACCTGTTGGCGGGGCGGGTGCAGTTCATGCTGGACAACATCCCCGGCGCCATCGCCCAGGCGCGCCAGGGCAAGGTGCGGGCGCTGGCCGTCACCAGCGCACAGCGCAGTCCGGTGGCGCCCGAGCTGCCCAGCCTGGCGGAGTTCCTGCCAGGCTTCGACATCGTCTCCTGGACCTGCCTGATCGCGCCTGCCGGCCTGCCGCCGGCGATGGTGGCGCGGATGAACGCGCTGTCGAAGCGGGCGCTGGAGAGCGAGGACCTGAAGCGGGCCTATTTCGACCAGGGCGCCGAGACCTGGTGGGCGACGCCCGAGCAGGTCGCCGAGTACCGCGTGCAGCAATATGAAAGGCTGCGGCCGCTGATCATCGCCTCCGGCGCGCAGCAGGGCTGACACCCCCTCCCCAGCCGCGCCGGTAGCTGCGATGCTGCCGCCCGGCGCGGAGACGCCGGGAGGAACGCATGCCTGTGCCAGACCGCGCCGAAGATGGCGTGGACAGCCGTTATGCCTGGATGCGGCTCGCGGCCTCCGTCTCGCTCAGCACGCTGGGTGGCGTCGGGCTGTGGTCCATCGTCGTGGCGCTGCCGGCGGTGCAGGCGGAATTCGGCACCGCGCGGGCCGATGCGGCGCTGCCCTACACCCTGACCACGCTCGGTTTCGCCATTGGCGGCATCCTGATGGGCAAGCTGTCCGACCGCTTCGGTGTGCGGGTGCCGGTGCTGATCGGCATCGTCGCGCTCGCGCTCGGCTACGTGCTGGCGGCGCAGGCGACCAGCATGGTGCAGTTCGCCGTCATCCATGGCGGGCTGATCGGGCTGCTCGGCAGTTGCGCCACCTTCGGCCCGCTGGTGGCCGACACGTCCTTGTGGTTCCGCCGGCGGCGCGGCTTCGCGGTCTCGCTCGCGGCCAGCGGCAATTACTTCGCCGGGGCGGTCTGGCCGCCGCTGGTGCAGGCCGGCATCGCCGAGTTCGGCTGGCGGCAGACCCATGTGGTGATCGGCCTCGCCTGCCTCTGCCTGATGCTGCCGCTGGTGCTGGTGCTGCGCCGGCCGCCGCCGCGGCAGGAGCCGGTGCGGATCGTCGCCGGCGCCGCGGCCGGCGGCCCGCTCGGCCTGCGGCCCAACACGCTTCAGGTGATGCTGGGGCTGGCCGGGCTCGCCTGCTGCATCGCCATGGCCATGCCGCAGGTGCATATCGTCGCCTATTGCGTCGATCTCGGCTACGGCCCGGCGCGCGGGGCGGAGATGCTCTCGGTGATGCTGGCCTGCGGCGTGGTCAGCCGGCTCGGCTTCGGCGTCATCCTCGACCGCATCGGCAGCGTGGCGACGCTGCTGCTGTCCGCCTCGTTGCAGGCGGTGGCGCTGGCGCTGTTCCTGCCCTTCGACGGGCTGGTCTCGCTGTACATCGTCTCCGGCGTGTTCGGGCTATTCCAGGGTGGCATCGTGTCCACCTACGCGGTCATCGTGCGGGAGAACGTGCCGGCCAGCCAGGTCGGCGTGCGGGTCGGCATCGCGCTGTCGGCGACGCTGGTTGGCATGGCGGTGGGGGGCTGGATGTCCGGCCTGGCCTTCGACCTGACCGGGTCCTACCGCGCGGCGGTGGTGAACGGCATCGCCTGGAACCTGGTGACGATCCTGATCGCCGGCTGGCTGGTGCTGCGGCGGCGCGGCCGGGGGCGAGGTGACGGGCGGCTGGCTTACGCCTGATCCCCTCGGGCCTGATCCAGCGCCGGGACGCCGGGGGCGCGCCACAGCTCGATCCCCTCGCGCAGGATGGTCAGCACGAAGGGGTGGCCCTGCGCGCGGGCGCGCGCCCAGGCATCCGCCTTCCAGGGGACGATGTCGACGTCGCGCTCCGCGGCGTCCCAGATGCCGGTGTCGATCGTGCCGTCGCCGCCGATGACCATCACGTCGGCGTCGGAGGCACCGTCATGCGTGTTGCGGGCGAGCGAGCCGAACAGGATCACCCGCTCCGCCCCCGGCGGCGGGTTGGCGGCGAGGAAGGCGCGCATGCGGGCGATGGCGTCGTCGCGCAGGCGGTTGCGGACCCGTTCAATGATGGTCATGCCGTCTCGATCCCACGCGAGCGGGCGAAATCGAGCAGCCTTTCGGCGGCGGCGATGGCCGCCCGCGCCTGGTCCGCATCGATCAGGTCGGCAGGCGCCACGGCGATGTCGACCAGCGGGTAGCGGGCGATGCCATGGATCTGGTCGAGCATCGAGAGATCCTTCTGCAGCGCCTGCTTCTCCGCCGGCGTGGCGAGGCCGGCCCCGACCAGGGCATCCAGCAGGCGGTTCAGCCCGTGGATCTGCGGCGCGCTGCGCCCCGCTGCGAGCAGCACGGCCTTCATCCCCTACTCGGCGCTCTGCTGCGCCGAGTAGGCGGACCATTCGAAATAGGCGGCGGCCAGGTCGGACCGGGCGTGATCGAGGTCCCGCACGGCCTGCCGCCACATGGCGATGACGAGGTCGGTCATGCGGCCAGTGTAACCGACCCACACGCCGCTTGTCCCGCCCCCCTGCCGCGCCGCACAATGCCCTGATGGCCGCCCCGCTTCCGATCCGCCCCGCCGATCCCGACCCCAGCTTCGCCGAGCTTCTCGCCGCGCGGCCGCACCTCTCCATGGATGCCCATGCCGGGCTGCTGGTGGAGGAGGTGCCGCTCGCCCGCATCGCCGCCGCCGCCGGCACGCCGACCTGGGTCTATTCCGCCGGCGCGCTCCGCCGCCGCGCGCGTGCCCTGAAGGCCGCGCTCGCCGGCGCCGGGCTGCGGGCCGGCATCCACTATGCGGTCAAGGCCAATACCAGCCTCGCACTCCTCCGCGTGCTGGCGGCCGAAGGGCTCGGCGCCGACGTCGTCTCGGAAGGCGAGCTCCGCGCCGCCCGCGCCGCCGGCATCCCGGCCGACCACATCGTCTTCTCCGGCGTCGGCAAGACCGAGCGCGAACTGCGCCTGGCGCTGGCCGAGGACATCGCCCAGATCAACGTCGAATCCGCCGAGGAAGTGGCGATGCTCTCGGCGCTGGCCGCCTCGCTCGGCCGAACCGCCCGTGTCGCTCTGCGGGTGAACCCGGACGTGGACGCCAAGACCCACGCCAAGATCACCACCGGGAAGTCGGAGAACAAATTCGGCGTGGCGATCGACGATGCCGCCGCGCTTTATGCCCGCATGGCGACCCTGCCGGGGCTCGATCCGGTCGGCATCGCCACGCATATCGGCAGCCAGATCACCAGTGGCATGTCCGCCTACCGCGCCGCCTATGCCCGCCTGGCAGAACTGGTCGAGACCCTCCGCGCCCAGGGGCTGCCGGTGAAGCAGGTCGATTGCGGCGGCGGCCTTGGCATCCCCTACCGTGACGAGCCGGCGCCCTCGCCCGAGGCCCTGGCCGGCGCCATCAAGGCCAGCCTCGGCCATCTCGACCTGCCGGTGATGCTGGAGCCGGGCCGCTGGATCGCCGGGCCGCCCGGCCTGCTGCTGGCCTCCGTCATCCTCCAGAAGCAGGGCGCCGGCCGCCGCTTCCTGGTGCTGGACGCCGCCATGAACGACCTGATCCGCCCGGCGATGTACGAGGCCTGGCACGGCATCCTGCCCGTCGGCCCGGCGGAGTTCGCCGCCCCGGTCGCGCCGGCCGATATCGTCGGCCCGGTCTGCGAGACCGGCGACACCTTTGCCCGCGGCCGGGCGTTGCCATCTATGTCCCCGGGCGCGCTGGTCGCCCTCCTCGATGCGGGAGCCTATGGCGCGGCGATGAGCAGCACCTACAACATGCGGCCCCTGGCCGCCGAGGTCCTGGTGGATGGCGGCCGCTTCGCCGTCACCCGCGACCGGCAATCCTACGAGGCGTTGCTCGCCGGGAACCGCATCCCGGCCTGGCTGGCGGAGGGCGCGCCCTGAGCCCCGCCGGGCCAGCGGCCCCGGGGGGCAACTCCCCGGCGGCCCCGGGGAACACCCCCGCGGGCCTCGCCGCGGCGCTGCAGCGCCGGCGCCGCCTCGCGCGGCTCGCCCTGTTCTGGGAGGCCGCCTGGCCACGGGCCTGGCCCAGCCTCGGGCTGCTCGGCCTGTTCGGCATCGTCGCCCTGCTCGACCTGCCGCAGCACCTGCCCGGCGCGCTGCACATTCTGCTGCTGCTGGGCTTCGCCGGGCTGCTCGGCTGGACCGGCTGGCGTGGCTTCGGCGATTTCCGCCTGCCCGACGATGCCGGGGCGGAGCGGCGGCTGGAACGCAATTCCGGCCTGCGGCACCGGCCGCTGGCGGCGCTGTCGGACCGCCCGGCGGGCAACGACCCGGCCGGCCTCGCGCTCTGGCAGGTGCACCAGCAGCGCGCCGCGGCGCAGATCAAATCCCTCCGCATCGGCATCCCCCGCCCCGGCCTGCCGGCGCGCGATCCGCGCGCGCTGCGCGCCGCCGTGGTGCTGGGCGTCGTCGCCGCCATCGTCGTCGCCGGGGCGGAGGCGCCGGAGCGGCTGCGCCGCGCCTTCACCCCCGCCTTTGCCGGCCCGGCCCCGGTGCCGGCGCTGAAGCTGGAAGCCTGGGTGACGCCGCCCGCCTATACCGGCGCGGCGCCCATCTTCCTCGACCCCACCGGCGGCGCGGCCAGCGTGCCGGCCGGCAGCAGGCTGCAGGTCAGCGTCTCCGGCGGCCAGGGCGCGGCGCCGGAATTGCTGCTCGACGCCGCCGCCACGCCGTTCCGCGCGCTCGATGCCGCCAGCTTCACCGCCGAGGCAGTACTCGACCATGGCGGGCGGCTGGCGGTGCGCCGGCAGGGGACGGAACTGGCGCATTGGGCGCTGGCGGTGCAGGCCGATGCGCCGCCGACCATCGCCTTTGCCGAGCCGCCGGGCCGCGCCGCCCGCGGCCTCGGCACCCGGCTGCCCTGGAAGGCGGAAGATGACTGGGGCCTCGCCGGCCTGCGCGCCGAATTGCGGCTGAAGGCGCGGCCGGAGGCACCGCCGCTGGTGGTCGAGCTGCCGCTGCCCGGCGGCAACAACCGCCAGGCCAAGGGCGCCGCGGTGCCCGACCTCTCCGCCCACCCCTGGGCGGGGCTGGAGGTGCAGGCGCGGCTGTTCGCCAAGGACGGGGCGGGGCAGGAGGGGGCGTCGGAGACGGCCGGCCTGATCCTGCCGGAGCGCAGCTTCAACCACCCCGTCGCCAGGCGGCTGATCGCCGTGCGGCAGGCGCTGTCGGTCGAGCCCGAGCGCCGCGCCCCGGCCCGGCGCGAGCTGGAAGCGGTCGCCGGCGCGCCGGAGGCCTTCGAGCACGACACCACCACCTACCTGGCGCTGCGCGTGGCCCGCGCCCGGCTGATCATCGACCGCCGGCCGGAGGCGGTGGCGGAGGTGCAGGAGATCCTCTGGCAGGTCGCGCTGGCGCTGGAGGAAGGCCGCGACGGCCGCACCGCCCGCGCCCTGCAGCAGGCGCGGGAGGCGCTGCGCCAGGCGCTGGACCAGGCCGAGCAGAACAAGGCGCAGGACCAGCCGGCGGCGACGCCCGAGGAGCAGCAGAAGCAGGCGCAGGAACGCGCCGAGCTGCAGCGCCGCATCCAGGAGCTGCGCGACGCCATCCGCCAGCACCTGGAGGCATTGGCCGAGAAGCTGCAGCGCGAGAATGCCGAGGCGCTGCCCTTCGACCCGCAGTCGCGCATGCTCGACCAGAAGGAGATGGACCGGAAGACCCGCCGCATGGAGCAGGCGGCGAAGGAAGGCCGGCCGGAGGATGCGAAGAAGGAGCTGGCCGAGCTGGAGGAGATGCTGAAGGCGCTGGAGGAAGGCCGCGTGCAGAAGGCCGAGAGCCCGGAGCGCCAGCAGAAGCGCGAGAAGGGCCAGCAGCAGATGGGCGTGGTCCAGGACATGGTGAAGCGGGAATCCGAGATGCTGGACCGCAGCCACCAGCGCGCCGAGGGCGAGGAGCGCGACCGCGCCGCCCGCAACCGGCAGCAGCGGCTGAACCAGCAACAATTCCGCTGGCCGCCCGACCAGCAATCCCAGGCGCAGCCGGGCCAGCCCTCGCCGGGCGATGCGCAGAGCCGGGCCGAGCGCGAGCAGGATGCCCGCCGGCAACGGGCGCTGCGCCGGGCGCTGGGCGAGCTGATGCAGCAATTCGGCGACCTGACCGGGGAGGTGCCGGAAGGCCTCGGCCGCGCCGACCAGGCGATGCGGGAGGCGCAGGAGGCGCTCCGCCAGGGCGGCGATGCGCGGGAGGCCCAGCAGCGCGCGCTGAAGGCGTTGCAGGAGGGCGGCAAGCAGATGGCGCAATCCATGCAGCGGCAATTCGGCCAGCAGGGCCAGGAAGGCGAGGAGGACGGCGAGCCGGGCGACATGGCCGGCGAGAACCAGCCTGGCGGCAATGGCCAGGACCAGGCGCAGGGCCAGGGCGAGGGGCGTGATCCGCTCGGGCGGCGTTCGCGCGACGTGAACGGCAATGCCGACAATGGGGCGGATACGCGGGTGCCGGAGGAGGCGGAGCTGCTGCGGACGCGGCGGCTGCAGGAGGAGCTGCGGCGAAGGGGTGGGGAGCGGGAGCGGCCGGCGGAGGAGCTGGAGTATATTGATCGGTTGTTGAAGCGGTTCTGAGGCCCTCAGTGATATTTTCGATGTCAAGACAAATGCGCTTGACAGGTTGATGCAACCAATGCGATTCTCGCGTGAAGGATGCGAGGATCTCCGCCATGGCGACCCTGACTGGCACGGCTGGCAATGATTCGCTGAGCGGCACCGCCGGCGCCGATTCCATCACCGGCCTGGACGGCAACGATACGCTACTGGGGCTGGACGGCGCCGACAGCCTCGATGGTGGTACTGGGAACGACAGCCTGGACGGAGGGAGCGGCAACAATCTGC
>JBMOJU010000412.1:0-4265 GCA_049315625.1 Paracraurococcus sp. | reverse complement strand
GGAACTCCGATGCCTACCTGCTGCTCTGGCTCGGCTGCGCCCGGGCGGGCCTGGTGCATGTGCCGGCGAATTTCGCGCTGACCGCGGCGGAGCTCGACTACATCCTGCGTCAATGCGGCGCCGCCGCTGTCTTCGCCCAGCCGACGCTGCGCCCGGTGGCCGATGCCGCGGGCGGCGAGTTGCTGCGCGGGACACTGGATGCGGGGGAGGGGCGGCACGACATCCTCGCCGCCGCGCGCGACCCGCGCTGGGGCCAACCGGGCGACCCGGAGGTGGGAGAGGACGTCGCCGACACCGACCTCGCGCAGCTCCAATACACCTCGGGCACCACCGGCCAGCCGAAGGGCGCGATGATGACGCACCGCGCCATCCTGTCGGAATACGCCAGCGTCACCGTCGAGCTGGAGATGCGCCGTGACGATCGCGCGCTGGCCGCGCTGCCGCTGTACCACACGGCGCAGATGCACTGCTTCACCATGCCGCAGCTGCTGAACGGCGCCTTCACCATCCTGCTGGAGGCGCCGAACCCGGCGGTCGTCCTCGAACTCATCGAGGCGGAGCGCATCACCAGCTTCTTCGCCCCGCCGACGCTCTGGATCACCCTGCTGCAGCACCCGGATTTCGCCCGGCGCGACCTCGCCAGCCTGCGCAACATCTACTACGGCGCCAGCATCATGCCGGTACCGGTGCTGCAGGAATTGCGCGCCCGGCTGCCCGGCGCGCGGCCCTTCAACTGCTACGGCCAAAGCGAGATCGCCCCGCTCGCCACCGTGCTGCGGCCGGAGGAGCACGAGGCGCGCCCCGGCTCGGTCGGCCGCGCCGTGCTGAATGTCGAGACCCGCGTGGTGGATGCCGAGATGCGCGACGTGGGCCCCGGCGAGCGCGGCGAGGTGGTGCATCGCTCCCCGCAATTGCTGCTGGGGTACTGGGACATGCCGGAGGAGACGGCGCGCGCCTTCGAGGGCGGCTGGTTCCACAGCGGCGACGTGGCGACGATCGACGCGGAAGGGTACCTGGCGATCGTCGACCGCACCAAGGACCTGATCAACACCGGCGGCGTGCTGGTGGCGAGCCGCGAGGTGGAGGAGGCGCTCTTCACCCACCCCGCCGTCGCCGAGGTCGCGGTGATCGCGGTGCCCGACCCCAAATGGATCGAGGCGGTGGCGGCCGTTATCGTCCTCCGCCCCGATGCGCCGGCGGATGTCGAGGCCCTGCTGCTGGCGCATGCGCGGGCGCAGCTCGCGCCGTACAAGGTGCCGAAGCGCATCATCATCGCCGAGAGCCTGCCGAAGAACACCGCCGGCAAGCTGCTGAAGCGCGAGCTCCGGCAGATCCATGCCGGCACCGGCAGCGGCGCGCTGGGCGCGGGGTGACGGCCCGCCGCCCCCCGGTTATGGTCCGCGCCCAAGCGACTAGACGGGGACGAAGCGGATGAAGAAGGCAGGCGAGGCGCGGCTCGGCGGGCATATCCTGGCCGATGCGCTGGTGGCGCAGGGCGTGACCCATGCCTTCTGCGTCCCCGGCGAGAGCTACCTCGACCTGCTCGACGGCCTCTATGCCCAGCGCAACCGGATCGAGCTGATCACCTGCCGCTTCGAGGCCGGTGCGGTCCACATGGCCGAGGCCTATGGCAAGCTGACCGGCAAGCCCGGCGTCGCCCTCGTCACCCGCGGCCCGGGCGCCTGCCATGCGGCGATCGGCGTGCATGTGGCCTTCCAGGACAGCACGCCGCTGGTCCTCATCGTCGGGCAGATCCCCTTCGAGGAGACCGACCGCGAGAGCTTCCAGGAGGTCGACTACCGCAAGATGTTCGCCCCGCTCGCCAAGTGGGTGACGCAGATCGACGACGCTTCGCGCATCCCGGAACTCATGGCGCATGCCTTCGACGTCGCCACCAGCGGCCGGCCCGGCCCGGTGGTGGTGGCGATCTCGGAGGAGATGCAGAAGGAACTCGCCACGGTGCCCGATTTGGCGCCGGCGGAGGTGCTGCCGCCGCATCCGGCACCCGACGCGGTCGGCCGGATGATGGCGATGCTGGCCAAGGCCGAGCGCCCGCTGGTGGTGCTGGGCGGCGGCGCCGGCTGGACGCCGCAGGGCCGCGCCGACATCCGCGACTTCATCCTGGCGAACGACCTGCCGGCGGCGGTGTCCTTCCGCCGCATGGGGCTGTTCGACGGCACCAGCCCGAACTACGTCGGCGACCTCGGCGTCGGCGCCGATGCGGCGCTGGTGAAGTCGGCGAAGGAGTGCGACCTGTTCATCGCCATCGGTACCCGGATCGGCGAGACGGTGAGCCAGGGCTACACGCTGTTCGACATGGCGGGCAGCACGCCGATCATCCATGTCTACCCGGACCAGGCGGAGATCGGCCGGGTCTACCGCCCGGCGCTCGGCATCACCGCCGACCTCAATGCCTTCGCCGCGGCGGCCAAGGCGGCGGCGCCGGTGGCGAAGCCGGTGTGGTCCGGCTGGCGGGCGAAGCTGCGCGCGGCGCGCGAGGCGCAGGCCAAGCCGCCGGCCTACGAAGGGCCGCTGAACCTGGCCGTGGCGCTGCAGGAACTCGAAGCCATCCTGCCGCCCGACACGATCTTCACCACCGATGCGGGCAATTTCGCCACCTGGCCGCAGCGCTTCATGCATGTGGCGGCCGGCCAGGATTTCCTCGGGCCCACCAACGGCGCCATGGGCTATTCGGTGCCGGCGGCGATCGGCGCCAAGATCGTCTTCCCCAACCGCACCGTGGTCTCCTTCGTCGGCGATGGCGGCTTCCTGATGACGGGGCAGGAGATCGCCACCGCCTTCCACCACAAGGTCAACCCGATCGTCCTGGTCTTCAACAACGGCATGTACGGCACCATCCGCATGCACCAGGAACGCCACTACCCGGCGCGCGTCTCGGCGACGGCGCTGACCAACCCGGATTTTTCGAAGTTCATCGAAAGCTTCGGCGGGCATGGCGAGATCGTCGAGGCGACCGACCAACTCGTTCCGGCCTTCAGGCGGGCGCTGGCCAGCGGCAGGCCGGCGGTGATCGAGGTGCGGACCAACCCGGAGCAGGTGACCAACCGCAGCACGATCGAGCAGCTGCGCGCGCAGGCCGCCAAGGGGTAGGAGCGCCGCGGCATGCGGAAGGCGGGGATCATCGGCGGTATCGCGCCGGAATCAACCATCCAGTACTACCGCCTGATCGTGCAGGCCTGGCGGGCGCGCAACCCGGATGGCAGCTACCCGCCGGTTGTCATCAACAGCATCGACATGACGCGCATGCTGGCGCTGATCGGCGCCGGCCAGCTGGCCGCGGTGACGGCGTTCCTGCTGGATGAAATCCGCGCGCTGGAACGGGCCGGGGCGGATTTCGCCGTCCTCGCCTCCAACACCCCGCATGTGGTCTTCGCCGAATTGCAGGCGGCGTCGGGTATTCCGCTGCTGAGCATCGTCGACGCCGCGCGCGACGCCGCGGTGGCGGCCGGGTTGCGGCGGGTGGCGCTGTTCGGCACCCGCTTCACCATGCAGGGGCGGCTCTACCTGGCGAGCTTCGAGGCGGCGGGGCTTGCGGTCGTCACCCCGGCGCCGGACGAGCAGGACTTCATCCATGACCGCTACATGGGCGAGCTGGTGGCGGGAATCTTCCTGCCGGAGACCCGCGACCGGCTGGTGGCGATCATCCGCCGGCTGCGGGCCGAGGCGGGGATCGACGGGGTGGTGCTGGGCGGCACGGAATTGCCGCTGATCCTGCCGGAGCTGCAGTATGAGGGGCTGCCCTGCCTCGACACCACGCGGCAGCATGTGGCGCGCATTCTGGACGCAATGCTGGCGGGCTGAGGGGCGGAGGGCGGGAGCGGCGTTTTCGGACGAAGCTTCGGCCCGCGGGGCGGCCAATCGGCTTTCGGACATGGCGCCTGGGTGCGGTGGCGGGGCGCAGTTTCCGCGGGCCTGGGCGGGCGTGGCGTCTGGAACGCTGCTTTCGGACAAACCGCCCGGGTGGGATGGCGGGGTGCGGATTGCGCAGTGTTCCCTGACACACGGTTCTGGAATTCCGGGATCGGCCGGGATGTAGGGGGACGGCGCGGGATTTTTGGCGGTTGGCTGCGGGTTTTGGCCCGCTGGCGGACTGCGGGGCGCGGCGGCATTGGAATTTGGAATTCGGCGCCGGCGGCGCCGTTCTGACAGAACAATTTGGAATTCGGCGGGGCGGTTCAGAAGGCCTTTTACTGGGCTCTTAGGCGACGGCGCGGACGGCTCTTGGCGCTCTTAGCCGGGCCGGA
>JBMOJU010000411.1:0-4282 GCA_049315625.1 Paracraurococcus sp. | reverse complement strand
TGAAGGACCCCGTGGCGAAGGAGGAACGCCAGCCCTTCGAGGGGACCGGCCGGCACGCCGCCATGGTCGCCCGCAACGCCCTCGCCTACGCCACCAATGTCAAGCTCTGGGACTGCCCGCTGCTGCCCGACCGGATCGACCAGCTCGGCATCTTCCTGTCCTATGCCCAGGTGGTGTTCGGGCAGATCCGCGACCGGATCGAGGACTACAGGGCGGCCAATCCCGGCAGTGGGTCCTGGGTCTTGGTAAATGCCTGGGGCATCTGGGACACCAGCCAGGACCCGCAATCACCGTGCATTTTCAACTATGGCAGCAACATCAACCACGCGCTGAACAAGGTGGTGGCCGAACTGGACGGCAAGGGATTGGACCAGGTCTTCGCCGCCGGCAATTGCGGCCAATTCTGCCCGCCGACCCGCTGCGGCCCGCTGGATCGCGGGCCGGGCCGCAGCATCCACGGCGCCAATTCGCACCCCGACGTGCTGACTGTGGGCGGGGTGCGGACGGATGGCCTCTGGGTCGGCTATTCGGCGGAGGGGCCGGGCACGCTGGCCGCGGCGAAGCCCGATCTCTGCGCGCCGACGCTGTTCCGTGACGTGCTGGCGCCCTTCGACGGGGCGGATAACTCCGGCACCTCCGCCGCCTGCGGCGTCGCCGCCGGCATCGTCGCCTCGGTCAGGGGCCAGCGGCCCTGGAACGTGCTGCCCCCGGCGGCGCTCCGTGCCCAACTTCGCGCCGCGGCAAGGTCGCAAGGGGGCGACCCGACCAGCCTGTCCCGCTTCGGTGCCGGCATCCTGCAGGCGGTCTGAGTGGCCGGCGTCGGGCTACTGCAACGGATCGTAGGGCTTGATGGTATCGACCACGCGTTGTGCCGCCGGGGTCTCACGGATCGCGAGCCAGCCAATGCCGCCGAGCACGCACAGGCCCAGCAGCACCAGCGTGGCGGTCCGGCCACGGCTTCGCGTTCCGACGGGGTCAGGCAAGGCGAACGACTCCAGGGAGGCTATCCACCGGATCATGCACATCCGGATGGCGGCGTCCATCCGGATTCCCGGATGGGTTGTGCCTGTTACGGTATTCTCACGCACGACCGTAAGTGTCCTCGATCCGGACAATATCGTCCTCGCCAAGATAGGCGCCCGACTGCACCTCGATCAGTGTCAGCGGAATCATGCCGGGGTTGACCAGGCGGTGGACGCAGCCGAGCGGCAGGTAAACGCTCTCGTTCTCGCGCAGCAGGATGTCCTCGCCGTCGCGATGGACGATCGCAGTGCCGTTGACCACCACCCAATGCTCGGCCCGGTGGAAGTGCTTCTGCAGCGATAGTTTCTGCCCTGGCCGCACCTGGATCTTCTTCACCTGGAAGCGCTCGCCCAGGATCAAGCCTTCGTAATGGCCCCAGGGGCGATAGATCCGGCGGTGCTCGGTCGCCTCCTTGCGGCCGGCGCGGCGCAGCTGCTCGACCAGCAGCTTCACGTCCTGCGCCCGGTTGCGCGGCATCACCAGCACCGCATCCTCGGTGGTGACCACCACCGTGTCCTTCAACCCGACGATGCCGGTGAGGATGCCTTCCGACCGCACGTAGCAGCCCTGGCTGTCGACCATCTCCACCGGGCCCTTGGCGACGTTGCCGGCGGCGTCCTTGGGCGAGACCTCCCACATCGCGGCCCAGGAGCCGAGATCGGACCAGCCGATATCGGCCGGCACCACGGCGGCGAGGTCGGTCTTCTCCATCACCGCATAGTCGATCGAGATGGAAGGCGCCGCCCGGAACGCCTCGGCGCCCAGCCGGACGAAATCCAGGTCGCGCTTCGCCTCGGCCAGCGCCAGGCCGACGCTCCGCAGCACCTCCGGCGCATGCCGCTCCAGCTCCGCCACCAGGGTGGCGGCGGTGGCGACGAACATGCCGCTGTTCCAGAGATGCCGGCCGCCGGCGACGAAATCCGCCGCCTTGACGGCATCCGGCTTCTCGACGAAGCGGGCGATCGCCTGCACGCCGGGCGCGCCGGGCAGCGGCGCGCCGGCCTCGATATACCCGTAGCCGGTCTCGGGCGCGGTCGGCTTCATGCCGAAGGTGACGATGCGCCCGGCCCGCGCGGCCACCACCGCCTGGTCGAGCGCCGCGTGCAGCGCCGCCACATCCGCGATCGCCGCGTCGGCGGCCATCAGCCAGAGCACCGCATCCGGCGCCTCGGCCTGCATCAGCAGGGCGGCGGCGGCGATGGCGGGGGCGCTGTTGCGGCCGACCGGTTCCAACAGGATCCGGGCGCCGTCGACCTTCGCCTCGCGCAGCTGCTCGGCGACCAGGAAGCGGTGCGCCTCGTTGCAGACCACCACCGGCGGGGCGAAGTCGGCGCCATGCGCGCGGCTGGCGGTTTCCTGCAGCATGGTCTGGGCCGCGACGAGCGGCCAGAACTGCTTGGGATAGCCCTCACGCGACAAGGGCCAGAGACGGGTGCCCGTACCACCCGAAAGGATCACCGGAACGATCACTGCGAACCCGTCCTCTGCCTCGTGGGAGCCCGATTACAGGAACCGAAAGCGGGCGACAATCGGGCCTTGCTGCGCCGCAACAAGGGCGCGGACAGGCTGGTCATCATGCCACCGGGTCGAGTGCCGGCCGCCGCCCCGCTGCCACGTCGTCGATCAGGTCGAGCAGTTGCGGCAGGCAGCGGCGGTGCAGGTCGTACCGCTCCACCACTGTCCGCCGGGCTGCCCGGCGCAGCTCCAGATAGGCCTCCGGCCTTGCCAATGCCTTGACCACCGCCGCGGCCACCTGTTCCGGCGCATGGAAATCGACGAGCAGGCCGTTGCGCCCATCCTCGATCACCTCCTGCACCGGCGGGGTGGCGGAGCCGATGATCAACGCCTCGTTGGCCATGGCCTCCAGCATCGACCAGGACAGCACGAAGGGGTAGGTCAGGTAGACATGCGCCGAGGACAGGCTGAGCACGGCCTGCAGGGCGGGATGCGGGATCTTGCCGGTGAAATGGACGCGGGACAGGTCGAGCCGCTCGCCGAGTTCGGCCAGAATGACCTCCCGCCAGCTGGCCCCCTCGCGCGGCTTCGAGCCATAATGCGGGTCGTCGCCGCCGACGATGACCACCTGCGCCGCCGGCCGCTGCTCCAGGATCGCCGGCACGGCGCGCATGAAGCTGGGGAAGCCGCGATAGGGCTCGAGCCCGCGGCCGATGAAGGTCACCACCTCGTCGCCCGGGCGCAGCACGGCGCCGTTGGGCAAGGTGAATTCCGGCTGGTGCAGGCGGCGGATGACCTCGGTGTCGATCCCCTCATGCACCACGGACAGGCGTTCACGCGCCCAGTCAGGGAAGCGGCTGGCCTGCCAGCGCGTGGCGGTGTGCCCCCAGTCGGAGACCTGCATGCAAAGCAGGTGGTTGGCGTTCAGCATGCGGACACGGCAGGCATCATCGATCGGCACCGGCTGGCCGGGCGGGTCGAAGCCGACATCGCCGCCGGAGGAGGTGTAGTAGTACTCGTAGTAATAGAGCATCCGCGCGTCCGGCCAGACGTCGCGCAGGAACAGCCCCTCCCCCCAGCCGGGGTGGCAGCACAGGATGTCCGGGCTGAAGCCGCGTTCCTTCAGCGCCAGGGCGGCGCGGGCGACCTGCTGGCCGCGGAAGGTGGCGTTCTCCATCCGCCGCAGGTAGCGGTGGGTGCCCTCCGCCCCGGTCGTCGGCGCCTTGTACCGCAGGTGCTGCACGCCCGGCAGCGCATCCGCCGCGTTCTCCCCCAATGCGATCACCTGGGTATCGGGCCGCCGCGCCAGGGCGGGCGCGACATGGCGGTATTGCCCAGGGAAATTCTGGTGCACGAACAAGGCCCGCATTCGGAAAGCTTCCTGCGCTACGATAAACTGAGTCCGAAACTAAATCGTGCCTCTCGGCGGACCCGGCCGCTGCCGCTGTGCCGCGAGCCCGCCCTCATGCACCATGCGGCGCGGCCGGGCAAACAACTTGGTGATCCGTGAACTCCGACTTCGTGACTGCGCCGCAGCACACATCTGCGCGCGCCGCGCAACGAAGCCGCCCGGCTGGCTTTACCTTAGGCGCATGCAACCGGCATTCGACCGGACCGACTGGTCCGTCCTCTCCACCCTGCTCCGCACCGCCCAGCGCGACGGCTGGCGGGTGGAATTCGCGCCCGACCGTATCCTGGTGTCGAGCCGCCGGGCGACGGAGGGCATCCTCATGCTGCCGGCGGTGCTGGTCCGGCAGGCCCGCAGCTGCGGCTGGCAGGCGGTGATCCGCGCCGGGGAGATCGG
>JBMOJU010000065.1:0-19010 GCA_049315625.1 Paracraurococcus sp. | reverse complement strand
TTCTGGCATTCCGGGATGTTGCCCAGCGGGATGTTCGGGGTGGGGAGCATCTTCTCGATCTCCACGCCGGTCAGGTGCTTCAGCGCCAGCGCATAGGCATGCGCATGGACCGAGCCGCGCACCAGCAGGTAGCCGCAGACCTCGCGACCGGTCGGGTCGGACAGGCTCTCGTAGACCCGCAGCTTGTGCAGCCGGGCGCCGCATTCCAGGTGGAAATTGTGCAGCAGGTCGAACACCACGTTGCCCGTGGTGGTGATGAAGTCCTTGTTCCACGACAGGCCGTTGCTGTCGGCCGGCACCGCGCCGCCGGCGTGGGAGAAGAAGCCCGCGGCGTTGCGGATCTCCTTCATCATCTCCATCGGCGCGTCGGAGATGTCGCCGCCATCCGCGGCATCGCCATCGGGCACGTCCGGGCCGTTGTTCAGCATGGCGACGCCGTTGCTCACCAGCTCGACATGGCCGAGCTCCTCGGCGGTGATGCAGGCGACCAGGCTGTAGAAGGCGCTCAGCTTGCTCTTGCTGCGGAAATTGAAGCTCTGGAACATGTAGTTGCCGAGGGTCGACATCTCGCCGTACTTGCCGCCAAGCAGTTCCTGCAGCGCGGCGGCGGCATTGGGATCGCGGCGCTTCGGGGCCGGCAGCTCGGTCTGCAGCTTGTTGACGCGCAGGAACATCGGGGGGCTTCTCCGTCGGGGAAGCCGCCCCAACGGAGCAAGCCGCGGCCGGGTTGCTTGCCGATACGGTCCCGTCGATCAGGGCTGCGGCGGCAGCGACCGGAGATAGGCGACGAGGTCGCGCAGCTCGCCCTCGCTCATCCGCGCATAATACGGGAAGGCCATCGGCGGGCTGAGCCGGTGGCCATCGGCCGAGATGCCCTGCGTCACCGCCCGGATGATCTGCGCGTCGCTCCAGCCCCCCAGCACCGCGGGCGTGATGTTGCGCGGCACAACCATGCCGAAGGGGCCCGGGATGGGCACGCCGCCGGCCCCGGTCCGCGCCCAGTCCCGCTGCCCGTCCGCCAGCATCGGCGTATGGCATTCGGTGCAATGGCCGAGCGGCCCGGCGAGATAGGCGCCGCGCGCCTCGGGGGTCTCGGCCGGCGCGGCCACCGCGGTGACCGGCGGCCCATACGCCGGCGGCAGCGGGAAGGCATAGGTGGATTTGCCGGGTGCGTTCCGCACCGGCGGCACCGTCCGCAGGAAGGCCACCATCGCCGCCAGGTCGGCATCGCTGATGTTGCGGTAGAGCTCGAACGGCATGGGCGGGCCGATGGTCGAGCCGTCCGGCCGCTTGCCCTCGCGGATGGCGCGGCCGATTTCCGCATCGGTCCAGCGGCCGATGCCAGTTTCGGCATCCTGGGTGATGTTCGGCGTGACGGCGCGAAAGGCCTTCGGGATGTCGATGACGAAGCCGCCGGCGAGCGTCATGCCGGGCACCTCCCCGCCGGGGCCCTTCGGGGTATGGCAGTTGCCGCAGGCGGCGATGCCTTCCACCAGATGCCGGCCGCGCTCGATCAGCCCGGTCTGCGCCGCGGCCGGCAGCGCCGCGATCAGCAGGATGATGAGCAGGCCAGCCCGCCAGGCGCGCATCGCGGCATCCCTCCATCGGTTCGAACCATGAGAAGCCGGGACCGAACGACAGCGCCAGCGGCGCCGGCCGGGACGCGCGCGATCGTGACGCAGGCGGCTCAGCCGCGCCTGGCGAACGGGCTCCGGAACAGCCGCTCCGCCTCTCCCGCGCCCTCCGGCGTGAAGACCACCGACTTCGCCTTGCCCACCGGGTCGGAGAACATCCCCCGGAGGTGCAGGCGGTCCATCGCATCCCAGTCGAAGCCCTTCCGGGTGCGATGATGTTCGTGCCGGCCGAGCCAGAGCAGCGTCAGCACCGCCTCGTCGATCCGCTCCTCGTCGAGCTCCATGCCCGTCATCCCATCAGCACGGGCGCCACGCCGAAGATGCCGCGGTGGAAATGCAGCAGCGCCGCCCACACCACCAGCCCGACCACGGGCGGGATCCAGCCGATCTCGGCCAGCACCAGCCGGTTGCGCCCGGCCGCGATGGCGCCGAAGGGCAGGATGGAGGTCGTGGCCGCCAGCCTCGCCCAGCCTTCCGGCGCCCGCTTCGCCAGCTTGGCATCGATCGAGGGCATGCCCGCCAGCGCCGTCACCGCGAAGGCGCCGAAGAAGACGATCGCCGCGCTGTCGCCATTGCCGATGACATGGACCAGCGCCCAGAGCGCGAAGGACCACAGCATCGGGTGGCGGGTGATGCGCTGGATGCCGCGCGGTTCCTGCCCCAGCGCCGCCTCCCCACCGGCCGCGGTCGGGTTCGGCTTCACCACCGAGGCAACGAACAGCACGAAGGCCGGCAGCATCAGCACCGCCAGGACCCAGCGCAGCGCGTCCGGCGCGTACCACAGCGGCGTGGTCTCGGCCGATTTCCAGGACTCGATCAGCAGGGTGATCGCACCGACCGAGAGCAGCGAATAGACGATGCGGAACTTCGCCTCCCCGGTGCGAGCGACGATCGCCGCGCGCACCGCGGTGCCGGCAATCCCGACATGCACGCCGATCCAGAGCAGCGCCGCGAGCAGCAGCAGGGTCATCATGAATTCCCTTCCGGTCCGGCCGGAGTGTCCGCCGCATCGCGCCGCGCTGTCCACCGCGGCGCTGTCATGGAACCGGGCTGGACAGCGGCAGCGCCAGGGCGGATGGGCAGGCATGACCGGCCCGCTCCTCCGCTCCGTCCAGCCGCTCTTCGCCTCCCCGCTGCTGCGCTTCGTGGTGCCGGAGGCGGCGGCGATGAATGCCCGGATCATGGCCGAGGTCGCGGCCATGCGCGTCGCCTCCCCGGGCCTCGCCCGCAGCAACCAGCATGGCTGGCATTCGGCGCTGGATTTCTTCGAGCGGGCGGAGCCGGGCTGCGCCGCGCTGCGCGGCCATATCCTCGTCGCGGCGCGGGAGGCAGCACTGGCGCTGGCGCCGGGCTTCGACCTCGCCACGGTCGCGGTGCAGGCGGAGGGCTGGATCAACGGCAACGGCCCCAGCGCCTACAACGCGCCGCACGAGCATCCGGGCTGGACCCTCTCCGGCACCTACTACGTGTCGATGCCGACGATGTCGGCGGGGCGGGGCGGGATGATCGAGTTCCTCGACACGCGCATGGGCGTTTCGGTCTTCGGCCTGGCGGGCGCGGAGAGCTTCGCCAGCAAGCACACGCTGCGGCCGGCGGCGGGGGACCTGATCCTCTTCCCCTGCTGGCTGAAGCACTGGGTCTACCCAAACGAGGCCGCGGAGGAGCGGGTCTCGGTGGCGTTCAACCTGCGCTTCGTGCCGCGCGCGCGGACGTAGCCCTCACCCCGGCCGCCAGGCGCGGTGGTAGGGGTGGTTCGTGCGGATCGCCTGCACCCGGTACCACTGCTCCGCCAGCAGCCCGCGCACCAGGAAATGCGGCCAGGTCAGCGGGCCAAGCGAGAGCCGGTGGTCGGCGCGGGCCAGCACCGCCGGGTCCAGGCCCTCCGCCCCACCGATCACGAAGGCCAGCGGCCGGGCGGTCGCCTCCCAGCGCTCGGCCAGCGCCGCCAGCGCCTCGCTGGTCGGCGCCGCGCCGCCGAGATCCATGGCGACCAGCAGGGCGCCCTCCGGCAGGGCGGCGAGCAGCGCGGCGCCCTCGCGCCGGCGAATCTCGGCGGCACTGCCGCGGCATTCCGGCAGTTCAGTGACGGCCAGAGGGGGGCGCAGCCGGGCGTTGTAGTGCTCGAACAGCGCCAGTTCGGGGCCGGGCTTGAGGCGGCCGATGGCGAGCAGGCGGGCGGGTTTCACGGCGGGGCACCCCCATCCCGGCCCTCCCCCGCAGCGCGAGGGAGAGCGCGGTCGGAGCCACGTGGCAAGGCTAGGCTTCGGGGGCCGGGCTTTCGGGGCCCCACATCCGCTCCAGCGCGTAGGTCACGCGGGCCTCGGGCCGGAACAGGTGGATCACCAGGTCGCCGGCGTCGATCAGCACCCAGTCCGGGGAGGCCTGGATGTCGCTGCGCCGCAGCTTCATCCCGACCTTCTCCAGCGCATCCTCCAGATGCACCGCCATGGCCTGGAGCTGCCGCTCCACCTGGCCGGTGGCGATGATCATGCGGTCGGTGAAGTCGGACCGGCCGGTGACGTCCAGCACGAGGATCTCCTCGGCCTTGTCGTCCTCCAGGCTGGTCCGCGCGGCGGCGACGATTTGTTCCAGCCGGTCGGGCGCGATCTTCGGCTTGCGCGGGCGCTTCGGCGCGGCGTCGGGGCCGGCCACGGCCTGGCGCTTGCGGTCGGTGGTCGGCTCGGCAACCGGCTTGGGCTTCGCGACGGCCTTCGGCTTGGCGCGCACCTGCGCCGGGCCAGGGGGCAGCCGCTTCGGCGCGGCGGCGCGGGCGCGCGAGGGCGGACCGGCCGCGGCCCGCGTCGGCTTCGGTTTGCCGCTGACGGCCTTGCCGGCGGCGGGTCTGGCCGCCCGCGGTCGCTCGGCGGCGGCGGGCCGCTCGGCGCGCGATGCGGTGCCACGCGCCGGCGGCTTCGCCGCGCGCGGGCGCTCGGCCGCGGCCGGACGTTCCGACCGCGAGGCGGCGCTGCGCGGCGCCGCCGGCCTGGCCGGGCGCTCAGCCGCGGCGGGACGCTCCGACCGCGACGCGGTGCCGCGCGACGCCGCCGGGGTAGCACCCCGCGCCGCTGGCTTGGCCGGGCGCGGGCGCTCGGCGGCGGCAGGACGCTCCGACCGCGAAGCGGTGCCGCGCGCGGGCGCGGCCGCTCCGGCGCCGCGGGCCGGCGGCCTGGCCGAACGCGGACGCTCAGCCGCCGCGGCGCTGCGCGAAGACCCCCCGGCCGTGGCGCGCGCCGGCGGCTTGCCGGCCCGGGCGGCGGCACCGCGGGCCGCGGGCTTGGTGCCGGGTGGCTTGTCCGCGCTGGCCGGCCGTGCCGCACGCGGCGGTCGCGGCTCGGCGCCGGACCGCGGCGCCGGCTTGGCCGAGGGCCGCTTCGGCGCGCGCGATGGCGCTTCGGCCGCCTCGCCGCGCGATGCGCCCGAACGGGGCTTGGACGGGCCGGTCGTCGACCGGCTCCGCGGGGTGGGCTTGCCCCCTTCGGGGGCCTTCGGGGTGCGCGCGATCTGCGCCTCCTGTTCTGGATGGCCGTTTCCGGCCGAAGCTTACACGATTTGGCCGCCCCGCGCCGCCCGGATGGCGGTCGCGCTGGCCGGATGTTCCCGCGCCCGCACCAGGCACCATGGCGCGTGCGGCGGCGCCGGCCCGGCGAGCAACGCGGCCGGCTGCCGCCGGTGCCGGGCCAGGACGCGCGCCGCGTGGCCATGCAGGGCCGGCCGCGTCTCCCCCGGGCGCGGCAGCACCGCGATCGGGATGGCCCGGGCGATCCGCCGCCAGCGCTTCCAGCGGGGCAATTGGCTGAGGTTGTCCGCCCCCACCACCAGCACGAAGCGGGCGCGGGGAAAGCGCCGGCGCAGCCGCGCCAGCGTATCGACGGTGAAGCGGGTGCCGAGGCGCGCCTCGACATCCGCCGCAATCACATGCCGCCCATCGGCGATCCGGCGGGCGCTGTCCAGCCTTTCCGCAAAGGGCGCCATGCCGCGGCGCGGTTTCAACGGGTTGCCGGGGGAGACCAGCAGCCAGACCTCATCCAGCCCGAGCCGCCGCAGCGCCGTCTCCGCCACATGCCGGTGGCCGTCATGCGCCGGGTTGAAGCTGCCGCCGAGCAGGCCGATCCGCACCCGGCGGTTGTCGCCCCAAGGGCCTGGCGGGGTTCTCAGCGGGGGCGCACCGGGGGCCGGGCCGCCGGGCTTTCATGGCGCATCGCCGTGTTCCGCATGCTGTCCTCAGGGCCGGATCTGGCCGGTCCCGATGACATGGTAGCGGTAGGTGCAAAGCTGCTCCAACCCCACCGGCCCGCGCGCATGCAGCCGGCCGGTGGCGATGCCGATCTCGGCGCCGAAGCCGAATTCGCCGCCGTCGCAGAATTGGGTGGAGGCGTTCCAGATCCCCACCGCGCTGTCGAGGCCGTCGAGGAATTGCCGCGCCACCGCCGCGTCCGCGGTCACGATCGCCTCGGTGTGTTCCGAGCCATGCCGGCGGATATGCGCCAGGGCCGCCTCCGGCCCGTCCACCACGGCCACCGACAGCATGGAATCCAGCCATTCGGTGGAGAAATCCTCCGCCGTCGCCGCCGGCAGCTCCGGGCAGATGTCGCGCGCCCGCGCATCGGCACGGAAGCCGCAGCCGAGCGCCGCCAAATCGGCCACCAGCAGCGGCAGCAGCGTGGGCGCGATCGCGGCATCGATCAGCAGGGTCTCGGTCGCGCCGCAGACGCCGGTGCGGCGCATCTTGGCATTCGCCAGGATGGCCCGCGCCATGGCCGGGTCGGCAGCTGCATGGACATAGGTGTGGCAGAGCCCCTCGGCATGGGCGAGAACGGGGACCCGCGCCTCCTCCATCACCCGGGTCACCAGGCCCTTGCCGCCGCGCGGGATGATGAGGTCGATCAGGCCCGCGGCGCGCAGCATGGCGCCAACGAAGGCGCGATCGGCGGTGGGCGCGACCTGCACCGCCGCCTCCGGCAACCCGGCGGCGCGCAGGCCCTCGGCCATGCAGGCATGGATGGCGGCGGCGCTGCGCGTGCTCTCCGAGCCGCCGCGCAGGATCACCGCATTGCCGGATTTCAGGCAGAGCGCGGCGGCGTCGGCGGTGACGTTGGGCCGGCTCTCGAAGATCATGCCGATGACGCCGAGCGGCTGGGCGACGCGGCGGATGCGGAGGCCATTGGGGCGGTCCCATTCCGCCAGCACCCGGCCCACGGGGTCGGGCAGCGCGGCAACCTCCTCAAGCCCCTGGGCCATGGACTCGATCCGGGCGGGGGTCAGTGTCAGGCGGTCCGTGTAGGCGGCGGTCAGGCCCGGGGCACCGGCGACATCGGCCTCGTTCGCCGCCAGGATCGCGGCGCTGCGGGCGCGGAGCGCGGCGGCGGCGGCCAGCAGCGCCGCATCCTTCGCCGGCCGCGGCGCGCGCGCGAGCGTACCGGCGGCGGCGCGGGCGGCGCGGGCGGCGGTCTCGAGCAGGCGGGCGGCATCGTCGGTCACGGCGTTCATGGCAGGGCTCCCGGACCGTCATGGATAGCCCGGATCCCACCGCAGGGCCAAGGCGGCCGGACGCGGGGCAGCCCCGCCCTTGCCGCGGCGCCGCCCGGCAGCGATGATCCACCCGGGAAACGCCGAAAGTCCATGCAGCAGAAACTCGACGGCGCCATGCGGCGCAACCTCTTCCTCCTGGCCTGCTGCCAGGCGATCGGCCAGGCCGGCAACACGATGATGTTTGCCGCCACCGCCCTGTCGGTCGTGACCTTCTTCCCGGATCGCGAGCTGGCGACCCTGCCGGTCACCCTGCAGCATCTGGGCGTCATGCTCTCGGTCTTCCCGGCCGGGCTGCTGATGCAGCGGATGGGGCGCGGCTTCGGCTTCCGCATCGGCTCCGTGATGGGGATGGTCGGCGCCACGACGGTGGGCTTCGGCCTCTACACCGGCATCTTCCTGCTGATGTGCCTGGGCGGGCTCATCCTCGGCTACGCCGTGGCCAGCCTGCAGATGTACCGCTTCGCTGCGGTGGAGCTGGCCCCGCCCGCCTATCGGGCCAAGGCGATCTCCTGGGTCACCGCCGGCGGCGTCGTGGCGGGCATCATCGGTCCGTCCCTGGTGCGCATCACCCACGACCAGATCGTGCCGCTCTACCTGGCGACCTACGGCGCCATGGTCGGCATCCACGTCACCGTCTTTGCCATCATGTCCTTCATCCGCTTCCCGTCGATGGCCCCGCCGCCGGCGGTGGCCGGGGCCGCCGCCATCGCGCCGCCACGGCCGCTGCGGGAGATCGCGGCGCAGCCGCGCTTCATCGTCGCCGTGGCGTCGGCCATGGCGGCCTTCGGTATGATGTCCTTCCTGATGAGCGCCTCGCCGCTGGCGATCGTCGCCTGCGGCCTGCCGCACACGGAAGCGCATTGGGTCATCTTCCTGCACGTGATGGGCATGTTCGTGCCGGCCTTCTTCACCGGCAATCTGATCACCCGCTACGGCACCACGAACGTCATGATCGCCGGCATCCTGATCATGGGCGCCGGCATCGCCGCCGGGCTGCTGGGCGTGACGGAATGGCATTTCCGCATCGCCCTCGCGCTCAACGGCTTCGGCTGGAACTTCCTCTTCGTCGGCGCCACCACGCTGGTCACCACCTGCTACCGGCCGAAGGAGCGCGGCAAGACCCAGGCGCTGAACGACTTCCTGGTCTTCGGCACCACCGCCAGCGCCAGCTTCCTGGCCGGCTTCCTGCACGAACGTTTGGGGTGGTACCCGCTGAACTGGTACTCCTTCGGGCTGCTGGCCGTGGCGGTGCTGGCGGTCGGCTGGCTCCGCATCCAGCGGCCGGAGCCGGTGCCGGCCTGAGGTGTCCGGCGCGCCCACCCCCTATGACCGCATCGGCGGGGCGGACGGCATCCGCCGCCTGGTGGGTCGCTTCTACGCGCTGATGGACAGCCTGCCGGAGGCCGCCGCCTGCCGCGCCATCCACCCGCCGAGCCTGGCGGGGTCCGAGCAGAAGCTGTTCGAGTACCTGACCGGCTGGCTCGGCGGCCCGCCCATCTATGTCCAGAAGCACGGCCCGCCGATGCTGCGGCGCCGACACCTGCATGCGCCGATCGCCGGCGCCGAGATCGCGGGCTGGCTGCTCTGCTTCCGCCAGGCATGGGCCGAGACGGTGGCGGATGAGGCGCTGACCGTGGCGGTGCTGCCGCAGGTGGAGCATCTGGCGCGACACATGCGGAACCGCGAGGATGCCGCCTGGACCCCGCCGGACTAACCCCCTCCCCCCAAAGACGAAGGCCCGCACCCGCCCATGTTCTATGAACCCCGGCTCGGCCACGGCCTGCCGCACGATCCCTTCAAGGCGATCATCGCCCCCCGGCCGATCGGCTGGATCTCCAGCCTCGACCCACAGGGAAGGCCGAACCTGGCGCCCTACAGCTTCTTCAACGCGGTGCATTCGAACCCGCCGATGCTGGCCTTCACCTCCGAGTCCATGAAGCACAGCGCGGCCAATGCGATCGAAACCGGCGAGTTCGTCTTCAACCTCTGCACCCGGCCGTTGTTCGATGCGATGAACATCTCCTCCGGCGCGCTGGCCGAGGGCGAGAGCGAGTTCGCGGCGGCGGGGCTGGAGACAGCGCCCTGCCGCATGGTGAAGGCCCCGCGGGTCGCCGCCGCGCCGGCCGCGCTGGAATGCAAGGTGGTGCATTCGATGCAACTTCACGACGTGGACGGCGCCACGCTGGCCGGCTGGATCATCATCGGCCAGGTCGTCGGCGTGCATATCGACCCGGCCTATCTGCGCGACGGCCGCTTCGATACCGCGGCGGCGCAGCCGCTGGCCCGCTGCGGGTATCGTGACTATGCCGTGGTGACCGAGATGTTCGAGGCACTCCGGCCGACCGATGGCGGCAGCTTCACCGCCGGACAGAAGGATCGCTGAAGAGGATCGGGGCGAGGTCGGCACGCCTGCCGACGCCCTTGCTGGCAAGGGTGCCGATCCCCGGCATCCCAGCCGTCGGGCGAGTGGCGGGGGAGAATGCTTGCTCCCCCGGTTCCTCCCTTCCTCGACACCTGCCGCGGTCTGCGGTGAAGTGCCGCATGCCGCGCTGGACCCGCCTGCTGATGGCCACCTTCCTCCTCGCCACCCCCGCCGCCGCGGAGGAATGGCCGCTGGCGCTGCGCGGCATGGGCAGTTTCCACATCGGCGGGCGGGAAGCGGTGGTGGCCGGCAAGCCGGTGCAGGAGGTGACGCTCGTCCCCGGCGGCATCCCTGCCCGCATCGACCCGAACGGCACCTACCAGGTGGAGGCGATGTACGTGCAGCACCACCTGCCGGCGACGGAGCGCGGCGCGGTGCCGCTGCTGCTCTGGCATGGTGGCGGGCTGACCGGCGTGACCTGGGAAAGCACGCCGGACGGGCGGGAGGGGTGGCAGGCCTTCTTCCTCCGCCGCGGCTGGGCGACCTATGTCAGCGACGCGGTGGAGCGTGGCCGCGCCGGCTGGGCGATGACGCCGGAGATCCTGCAGGGCGAGCCGATCTTCCTGACCAAGGCCGACCCGTGGGAGCGCTTCCGCATCGGCGCCGGGCCGGGCAGCTGGCGCACCCGGACGGCGCTGGCGGGTGGCCAATTCCCGGTCGAGGCCTATGACAATTTCATGCGCCAGGTGGTGCCGCGCTGGACCACGACCGATGCGGCGCAGCTGGCGGCCTACCGGGCGCTGCTGCGGCGCGTCGGGCCGGCGGTGGTGCTGGCGCACAGCCAGGGCGGCATGTTCGCGGTGCGCGCCGCCCAGGCGGAGCCGGCGCAGGTCCGTGCCCTGGTGCTGGTGGAGCCCGCCGGCTTCGGCGAGACGACGCCGGAGGCGCTGGCGGCACTGCGCGGCATCCCGGTGCTGGCGCTCTATGGCGACTTCATCGAGCAGGACGGCCGCTGGCCGGCGATCCGCCAGCGCGGCCTCGATTTCTACGCGAAGCTGCGGGAGGCGGGCGGCAGCGTCGACGTGGTGGCGCTGCCGGAGCGGGGGATCCTGGGCAACAGCCACATGATGATGATGGACAGGAACAACCAGGCGGTGGCGCAAGTGGTGCAGGACTGGTTGGTGGCGCGGGGGCTGTGGCGGTAGGGGGGCGCCGGGCCAGGCGCTGAACCACCCCCACCCCGGCCCTCCCCCGCCAGCGGGGGAGGGAGCGGCAGCTACCCGATCGCTTCTTCCAGGAAGACCTGCACCGCCTGGAACAACGCCCCGCGGTTCCGCTCCATCCACATCCCGTGCGTCCCCTCCGCCAGCAGCACCAGGCGCTTGCCGGGGCTGTTCGTCAGCAGCGGGAACAGCGTCTGCGCCATATAGGGTGGCGTGTCCTGGTCCCATTCGCCCAGCACCAGCAGCGTCGGCGCGGCGATCCTGGCCGGGTCGAAGAATGGCTTGCCAGCCGACCAGTATTCGCGCCCGTCGGCGGTCGAGCCGTTCGGCGCCCGCAGCACCGGCGGGTTCTGCCGGGACCCCTCCGGGTCGGTCGACCAGGTTACCCCGGACCAGTGCTCGAACCAGCCGGGCGGCACCAGCCCGGGCAGCTTGTCGGCCGGCACGCCGGCGGACCGCCGCGCCCGCGCCTGCGCCACCGTCACGCTGCGGTAGGCACCGAGTTCGCCGCCCGGGTCGGCCAGGCTGGGCGTGTTGCGCAGCCAGACCGGCGCGTACAGCACCAGGCGATCCACCAGCGCCGGGTTGTCCGCGGCGAAGCGGCCCATCAGCGCGGTACCCCAGGAATAGCCCAGCAGCGTCAGCCGCGGCAGGTTGCGGCGCTGCCGGATGAAGGCAGCGGCGGCGGCAATGTCGGCCACCGCGGTCTCGCCACGCACGATCGGCGGGTTGGCACCCGCCGGCTGCGCCATCTCGGGCGGCCTGGTGCTGCGGCCATAGCCGCGCAGGTCGAGGCACCAGACATCGAAGCCGCGCCCGGCGATGTAGTCCATCCAGGACAGGCCGCCGAGCGGCAGGTCGAACGCGGTATGGGCGGGGTAGGTCGCGCCGTGCACCATCAGCAGGGTGCGGCCGGGGGTGAAGGCGGCCAGCCCTTCCGGCCGCTTGTTGCGCAGGAACAGCTCGATGCCGGCATCCTTGGCCGGCACCATGAATTCCTCGGTGGCGATCTGCGGCGCCTGGGCCTCTGCGGCGACGGGCGCGAGCAGGGGCGCGGCGAGCGGGGCGGCAAGAAGCGCGCGGCGGTGCATGACGTCACTCCGGAGTGTGGCTTTCCGGGCAGCCTAGCGCGGAAGCGGCGCCGTGCCAGCCACCCGCGCGGCGGCGTCATGCGACGGCGCCGCCCGGCCGCGCTACAGGGCCGCGCATGCAGACCCTGGCACAGATCGCCGGCCGCCGAGCCTGGTGGGCGGAGGCGCGTGCGACCCTGGCGCTGGCCTGGCCGCTGGCGCTGACCAACCTCAGCCAGCATGCGCTCGCCCTGACCGACGCCGTCGTGCTCGGCTGGCTGTCGACCGATGCGCTGGCGGCGGCGACGCTGGGGGCGAACCTCTACTGGACCGTGATGGCCCTGCCGCTCGGCACCGCGCTGGCGGCGACGCCGCTGCTGGCGCAGGCACGCGGTGCCGGGCAGCGGACGGGCGGCGCCGGCCGCGGCGGGGTGCGGCAGATGCGGCGCGGCGCGCGGAGCGCGCTCTGGGCCTCGCTGGCCATGCTGGTGCCGGCGCTGCTCGTGCTCTGGTTCACCGAGACGCTGCTGCTGGCGCTGGGGCAGGAGCCGCACCTGGCGGCGCTGGCCGGCCTTTATGTCCGCGCGCTGATGTGGGGGCTGGTGCCGTTCTGCGGCTTCATCGTGCTGCGCGGGTTCCTGTCGGCGATGGAACGCCCGGGCCCGGCGCTGTGGATCACCGGCGCCGCCGTGCTGGTGAATGCCGTGCTCAGCTTCGGGCTGGTCTTCGGCGGCTTCGGCTGGGGCGGGATGGGCGTGGTCGGCGCCGGCATCGCCAGCACGCTGGCCAATGCGCTGATGCTGCTGGGGCTGCTGGTGCTGATCGCCCGCGACCGCCGGCTCGGGCGGTTCCGGCTGCTCGGGCGGTTCTGGCGGCCGGATTGGCGCAAGCTGGCGGAGGTCTGGCGGCTCGGCCTGCCGATCAGCGGGACCATGTTGCTGGAGGTCGGCGTGTTCAGCGCGGCGGCGGTCGCCATGGGCTGGTTCGGCGCGGTGGCCGTGGCGGCGCATGCGGTGGCGCTGCAGGTCGCCGCGATGACCTTCATGGTGCCGCTGGGCATCGGCCAGGCGGCGACGGCGCGGGTCGGCATCTTCGCCGGCGCCGGCCAGGTGGCGGCAGCGTCGCGCGCGGGCTGGGTCGCGGTGGCGCTCGGCGCCGGCTTCATGGCGACGATGGCGCTGCTGCTGGTGCTGGGCGGCGGGGCGATCGCGCGCGGCTTCCTCGGCGCCGGCGACGCGGCAGCGCAGGAGGCGGTGGCGCTGGCGGCGACGCTGCTGACCGTCGCCGGCGTGTTCCAGCTGGCCGATGGCGTGCAGGCGGTGGCCGGCGGCGCGCTGCGCGGGCTGAAGGATACGCGGGTGCCGATGCTGCTGGCCGCACTCGGCTATTGGGGGATCGGCATGCCGGTCGGGCTGGTCCTCGCGGCCTGGGTGGGGCTGGGGCCGGTGGGGCTTTGGGTCGGGCTTGCCGCCGGGCTGGGCGGCGTGGCGGTGCTGATGCTGCGGCGCTGGGGGCGGCTGTCCCAACGCTTTCTGACCACGCCTTCACTGGACCGCGAGGGCATCCTCGGCGCATGACGCCGGCCCTGATGGGAGGGACCCGCCCATGCGCCTGCTGATCCTGCTGCTGCCCCTGCTCCTCGGCGCCTGCGAATACGCCAGGCCCAGCCCGGTCGGGACGAATTGCGTCCACCAGGGGCGCAACCCGATCCCGGTCTGCTACTGATCCTCAGTCGCTTTCGGGCGGGATGACGTTGGTCCGCCTGCCCTCGACCAGCACGTCGCGCATCGTCTCGACGCCCTTGCGGCGGATGTCGTCCCAGGCCTCCGGCGAGTGGAAGGCGATGTGTGGGGTGATCACCAGGCGGCCCATCAGCCAATCCTCCCGGTCCCGGTAGGCGCGCAGCAGCGACGGGATGGGGTCCTTCGGCGGCTCCTCCGGGATCACGTCGAGCCCGGCGCCGGCGATGTGGCCATCGCGCAGCACGCGTTCCAGCGCGTCGATATCCAGGATCGGGCCGCGCGCGGTGTTCACCACCACGGCGTTCTTCGGCAGCAGGCGCAGCTCCCGCTCGCCGATCAGGCCGCGCGTGGTCCGCGTCAGCGGGCAATGGATCGACAGCACATCCGACTGCGCCAGCAGCTCGTCCAGGCTGCGGGCGCGCTGGATGCCGAGCGCGCGGTCCCAGCCATTCGGCTGGTTCGGGTCGAAGAACACCACCTTGTAGCCGAAGGCCTTGGCCCGCAGCGCCGCGGCCGAGCCGATGCGGCCGAGGCCGACGATGCCGAAGGTCTGCACCTCCTGCCGCCGCACCAGCGGCGATGGCCGCACCGCCCACGGCGCCGGGTCCGGCCCGCGCTGGGTCTCGTGGTACAGGATCAGCCCGCGGCGCAGCGACAGCGCCAGCAGCACGGCGAATTCCGCCACTTCCTGCGTGCCATAGTCGGGCAGGTTGCACACCGTGATGCCGCGCGCGGCACACGCCGCCCGGTCGACGCGGTCGTAGCCGACGCCCATGCGGACCACGACCTTCAGCTTCGGGAAGCGGGCGATCTGCTCGGCCGGCACCCACATCCGCAGCGTCATCAGCCCGTCGACCTCGGCCAGCAGGCTGTCCGGCAGCTCGGCGATGCTGGTCTTCGCGTTGCCCTGCAGGATGCGCACGCCGGGGCCGAGGATCTCCTGTTCGAGCGCGGTGTCGGGGTAGAGCCCCTCGGGCTCCAGCACGGTGAGGGTCATCCTGGCGTTCGCTCCGGTCTTCTTGGTGGTGTGCCGGCGGATTCAGTCAGCATCGCGCCGCCCTGCCAAGCCCCCGCTGCCCAGCGCCGCCGGGACGGTGTAGGGCAGCGGCGCGCGGTGCGGGGGGGAGGATGGCCGGATGGCGGTGTATGATTTCACGGCGAAGCTGACGACCGGCGATGACCAGAGCCTCGGGGCCTGGCGCGGCCAGGCGCTGCTGATCGTCAACGTCGCCTCGAAATGCGGCTTCACGCCGCAGTACAAGGGCCTCCAGGCGCTGCAGGCGCAGTATGGCCCGCGCGGCTTCTCGGTGCTCGCCTTTCCCTGCGACCAATTCGGTCACCAGGAACCCGGCTCGGATGCCGAGATCGCCGCCTTCTGCGACCGCAGCTTTGGCGTCACCTTCCCGGTCTTCGCCAAGATCGAGGTCAATGGCCAGAACGCCCATCCGCTGTTCGCCTGGCTGAAGCGGCAGAAGGGCGGGCTGCTCGGCAGCGGCATCAAGTGGAACTTCACCAAATTCCTGCTGGACCGCGGCGGCGCCGTCCGCGCCCGCTTCGCGCCGACGACGAAGCCCGAAGCGCTGGCGCGCGACATCGCCGCGCTGGTCGGGCCCGGCTGAATCCGACAGTCCACCGGGCGGATTGACGGCGGCCGGCGGGCCGGGGGAGGAGGGGCGCATGCCCGCACCCGACCAGCCCACCGTCATCGTCACCGGCGCCTCCTCCGGCGTCGGCCTGCACGCCACCCAGGCGCTGACCCGCCGCGGCTGGCATGTCGTCATGGCCTGCCGCGACCTGGACAAGGCTGCCGCCGCCGCGCGCGGCCTCGGCATCGCCGCCGATTCCATCAGCCTCCTGCATATCGACCTCGGCTCGCTGGACAGCGTGCGCGGCTTCGTCGCCGCATTCCGCGCCGGCGGCCGGTCGCTGGAGGCGCTGGTCTGCAATGCCGCGGTCTATTTGCCGCTGCTGAAGACGCCGGCGCGGTCGCCGGAGGGCTACGAGATCAGCGTCGCCACCAACCATCTCGGCCATTTCCTGCTGATGAACCTGCTGCTGCCCGAGCTGCGCCGCGGCACGCTGCGGGCGCCGCGCCTCGTCACGCTCGGCACCGTCACCGCGAACTCCGAGGAATTCGGCGGCAAGGTGCCGATCCCGGCGCCGGCCGATCTCGGTGAGCTGCAAGGGCTGGAGGCCGGCTTCCTGGCGCCCGTCGCGATGATCGACGGCAAGCCCTTCAAGGCCGGCAAGGCCTACAAGGACAGCAAGCTCTGCAACATGATCGTCAGCCGGGAGCTGCACCGGCGCTTCCACGCCGGGACCGGGATCGTCTTCAACACGCTCTACCCCGGCTGCGTCGCCGAGACCGCGCTGTTCCGCAACGCGCCGAAGCTGTTCCAGCGCATCTTCCCCTGGTTCCAGAAGACTATCACCAAGGGCTATGTCTCCCAGCCGCTGTCGGGGGAGCGGGTGGCGCAGGTGGTCTGCGACCCGGAATTCCGCCAATCCGGCGTGCATTGGAGCTGGGGCAACCGGCAGAAGCCGGGCGCCCGCGCCTTCGCCCAGTCGCTGTCGGCCAAGGCGCAGGATGATGCGCGGTCGCGGCGCCTCTGGGCGCTGAGCGAGCGGCTGGTCGGGCTGCCTGACTCGGCCTGAGGCCGAGTCAGGTGGCGGCCAGGCGCGCGGCGGCCGCGGCGCGGATCGCCAGGCGCCGCGCCGTATCGGCCGCCGGCCATTCGACGATCTCGCCGAGCAGCCGGCCGCAATCGAGGCACTGGCCGAGCGCCGCATCGTAGCCGCAGGTGCCGTGGCAGGGCGAGGCGATCTCGGTTGCGGGCGGATCGCGCGGGGGCTGCATGCCGGGCGGTTAGGGCGGGATGCGTCGGGGCGCAACTGCCGACGACGCTGCCCCCCGCGGCCAGGCAAGGCCCGCAGCATGCACGGCGGGCGCACGCCGACGCCGCAGGCGCTGGCGGGACGGCAAGCGGCGCACCGCCCGCCGTCCCGCCGGGCGCTCAGAGCAGCGCGGTCGGCGCCACCGTGCTGCCGGTGCCGCCCTTCAGCTTCAGCGGCTGGACGTTGAGCGCGAACTCCGAACGGCCCTTGGTCACCAGCTCGTCCAGCTTCATGTTCTCCAGCAGGTGCACGCCATGGATCGCCAGGGCGATCTGGTGGATCGGCAGGCTGGCGCTGGGCATGGTCTTGGACGGCGAAACCTCGACCGGCGGGCAGTCCGCGCCCAGCAGGATCGGCCCGCGGGCGATGACGAATTCCGCCGCCGCCACGCCGATGCCCGGGTTGCTGTTCATGTAACGGGCATTCTCCTTGCCCCACAGCGCGCCCCAGCCGGTATTGAAGATCACCGCATCGGCCTCGGCCAGCGCCACGTTCTGCCGGCGCAGCGCCTGTTCGATGTCGTCCACCGTGATCTCGTAGCTGTCGCCCAGCATGGGCACGCCCTTCAGCGCGGCGATGTCCAGCAGCACGCCGCGGGTGAAGATGTTGCCCACCGTCTCGACGCCCATCTCGGTGAAGCCGTTGCGGGTGGTGATGCCGGGGACGTCGACGCAATTGTAGGTCTGGTTGCCGATGGTCTGGTGCGGGAACATGTCGAACTGGGTGCCGATCTGGCCCATCTCGCCGATCACGATCTCCTCGTTCGAGCCGCGCCGGTTGGGCGGGCTGTTCATGAACTGCGTCTTGGTGTGGAGGTGGAATTGCCGGGTGGATTGCAGCGGCATGGTCTGTTCCAGCACCCGGCCGAGCTCGACGATCTCACCGGTGCGGATCAGCCCGGCGGCGCGTTTCACCGTCTCCGGCGTCTGCCGGTTCATCGCACCGCGGCGGTCGGCGGCGCCCCAGCGGCTGGGGCAGCGCTGGGCGGGCTCCGGCGGAGTCCAGGATTGCTGGGCGGCGGCCGGCAGCGCGGCGGCCAGGCCGGCGGCGGCCGCAAGGGCCCCGCGGCGGGAAAGGATGGTCATGGCGTTCCTCCGATGGTCTTCTTCGCCTTGGCAGGCGCCCCATGCTGGCACGGCGGCGCCTCGTTGCGGGATGATCATTGGATGGCGCAGCGACGATTTCTCATCACCGGCGCGGCCAGCGGCATCGGCGCCGCCTGCTGCCGGATGCTGGCCGGGCCGGACGTGGCCATCGCCCTGCACACGCGGAAGAACCGCGACGGGGCGGAACGCATGGCCGGCTTCGTGCGCGAACGCGGCGGCACCGCGCATGTCCTGCTCGGCGACCTGGCGGCGCCGGAGGCCCCGGCCCAGGCGGTGGATCAGGCGGTGGCCGCCCTCGGCGGGCTGGACGTCGTCGTCTCCAATGCCGGCTTCGCCGACCGGACGCCGCTGACCAGCCTGACGGATGCCGCCTTCGCCGCCAGCCACGATGCCATCGCCTTCGCCCTGCTGCGCCTGGCGCGCGCGGCGAAGCCGCATCTGCTGGCGGGGCAGGCGCCGCGGCTGGTCGCCGTCTCCTCCTTCGTCGCGCATGTGTTCCGGCTGGAGCACCCGGTCTTCCCCGCCTCGGCCGCCGCCAAGGCGGGGCTGGAGGCGCTGGTGCGGGCGCTGGCGATCGAATGGGCACCGGCCATCACGGTGAACGCCGTGGCGCCGGGCTTCACCCAGAAGGATCCCGGCGCGCATGCCGCGCTGGACCCCAAGGCGTTCCAGGACAGGATCGCCCGTATCCCGATGCGCCGGCTCGGCAGCACGGAGGAGGTGGCGGCAGCGATCGCCTTCCTGGCGTCACCGGCCGCCGGCTATATCACCGGGCAGGTGCTGCACGTGGATGGCGGCATCACCGCGTGACGCCGCCTGCCATTGGCCCGATCAGGCCGCCGCGCGTTCCACGCGTGCGGCGCGCCACAGCGCGCCGACCAGCATCAGCGCCGCGACCGCCAGGGCCACCAGGCCCCAGCCCGGATTGATCCACGGGGTGCGGGAGCCGCTGATCTGGACGATGTCGGCGCGCAGCCCGCTCCACTGGTAGACGCCGGCGGTCAGCGCGCCGAGCGCGGGGACGAACATCATCACGATCGCCGCTACGGTCAGCGGCACGCGCAGCGGCTGCAGCCGGCTCAGGAAGGCGGCGGCGAGGGCGGCGCCGAGCAGGGCGAATTTCAGCGCGGTCATGGCCGGCACGGCCTCCCAGGCCGAAAGGCCGAGCAGCGCATTGTCGGCGCCGCGGAACTGCAGCACCGGCAGGAACAGGGCGGTGGCCGCGGCAACGCCGACGCCCCCGAGCAGCAGCGCCAGGCTGGCGCCGTCCTTCGATCGATCCATGGAAGCCTCCCGTTGATCCCGGGTCACCAGCGACCGGAATAAACGTTAGGTAATGAATTGGCCATGCGCGATCAAGGGCCGATGCGCCCGGGAATTCCTTGCATTTATACGATATTTTTCCTATCATTGCCGGTGTTTCGGGGAGGTCGCCGCATGCACCCAGCC
>JBMOJU010000410.1:0-4292 GCA_049315625.1 Paracraurococcus sp. | reverse complement strand
CCGGTGGTGAAGGTGGTGCACGAGGCGATCGGCATCCGTCACGGCATGATCACCACCATCCACGACCCGACCAACACCAATGTCGTAGTCGATGCGCCGCACAAGGATCTGCGCCGGGCGCGCAGCGCGATGCTGTCGCTGCAGCCGACGACGACCGGCAGCGCGACCGCGATCGCCGTCATTTATCCCGAGCTGAAGGGCAAGCTGAACGGCCATGCGGTGCGGGCGCCGGTGCTGAATGCCTCGCTCACCGATTGCGTCTTCGAGATGCGGCGGGAGACCACGGCCGAGGAGGTGAACGGGCTGTTTGCCGCCGCCGCGGCCGGACCCCTGGCCGGTATCCTGGGTTACGAGACGCGTCCGCTGGTCTCCGCCGATTATGCGCGCGACACGCGCAGCTCGATCGTCGATGCGCTCTCGACAATGGTCACCGACGGCACGTTGCTGAAGGTCTATGCCTGGTACGACAACGAGATGGGCTATGCCTGCCGCATGGTGGACCTGGCCTGCCACCTGGCGGAGGTCGGTCTCTGAGATGAGCAGCAGCGCCATCCCCACCGCGCCATCCGCAACAGGCACCCGGAACTACGCCATCGTCACCGCGGCCTATTGGGGCTTCACGCTGACCGATGGCGCACTGCGGATGCTGGTGCTGCTGCACTTCTTCCGGCTCGGCTATTCGCCCTTCACCCTGGCCTTCCTCTTCTTGCTGTACGAGGCCGCGGGGATCGGCGCCAACCTGATCGGCGGCTGGCTGGCGACGCGCTTCGGCATCGCGCGGATGCTGGCGGTAGGGCTGACGACACAGATCATCGGCTTCCTGATGCTCTCGGCGCTGGCGCCGGCCTGGAGTGCGACGCTGTCGGTCGCCTGGGTCGTCGCGGCGCAGGGCGTCTGCGGCGTCGCCAAGGACCTGACCAAGACCGCCAGCAAGTCGGCGATCAAGCTGACGGCGGGCGAGGCCTCCGGCCGGCTGTTCCGCTGGGTCGCCTTCTTCACCGGCAGCAAGAACGCGATGAAGGGCCTCGGCTTCTTCCTCGGTGGGGTACTGCTGGAATGGCTCGGGTTCCGTGGCGCGCTCTGGGCCATGGCGGCGATGCTGGCCGGCATCCTGGCCGGTGTGGTGCTGTCGCTGCCGCCGCTGATGGGCAAGGCGAAAGCGTCGAAATCGGTCAAGGAGTTGTTCGCAAAGAGTCGTGGCGTGAACCTGCTGGCGGCGGCGCGGGTGGTGCTGTTCGGTGCGCGCGACGTGTGGTTCGTCGTCGGCCTGCCGGTCTTCCTCTACGCCTCCGGCTGGAGCTTCCCGATGGTCGGCGGTTTTTTGGCGATCTGGACGATTGGCTATGGCGTGGTGCAGGCTGCGGCGCCGGCCCTGGTCAGGCGCAGCACGGACGGGCTGAGCACCGAGGTGCCTGCCGCGCGGCTTTGGTCCCTGCTGCTGGCATTGGTGCCGGCGGCGCTGGCGGCCGCGGTGCTATCGGGCCTGGCGCGGCCGGATTTAATCGTGGCGGCAGGGCTAACCGTGTTCGGCTTCGCCTTCGCCGTAAACTCCTCAGTTCATTCTTACTTGGTGATCGCATATGCCGGGTCGGAGAAGGCTGCGGAGGATGTCGGGTTCTACTACGCCGCCAATGCGACGGGCCGGTTCGCCGGCATCCTGCTTTCCGGCCTGCTGTATGGCTCGGGCGGGCTCGTGGCCTGCCTGCTCGGGTCCGCCCTGATGCTGGCGACCTGCTGGGCGATTACCCTCGCCCTACCCACGCGACGTGACGGTGCCACGTGATCCAGGCATTCGACGGACCACGATCAGGGCGCTTCGTGTCCAGGGCCCGATGGTCTGATTCGTTCCGCCGCCCAGAGAATCTCATTCCCGGGTTCCCACCCCCTGCTCCAGCCGCTAACCCGACAACCCGTCCCGCCACAGTTGGGCACCGGGATCAGGCGCAGAAGATCGCCGCCGGGCGGGTCGAAAAGGCCAAGTCCGCCACCGCGATGGTCGGCGACGGCATCAACGACGCGCCCGCGCTGGTGGCGGCCGGGGGGTGGGGATCGCCATGCCGGCGCAGGGCACCCCGGCGGCGGCGGAGGCTGGCGATGTCGTGCTGTGAATCGGCGTGCCATCGGGACCCCGGATCGGCGCCCAAAAGGGACCCCGTTCGGCTGTGCTGAAGCGCTGCCTGGTCGGTTGCCCCGGAGCCGTGGGCGGAGGGGCGGCCGACCAGGCAGTGGCGGCCTAGCGATCGTGTGATCAGGCGCGGTTCTTGAACCGCCAGCTCTCGTAGGCGGTCTCGACGATGTCGCAGCGGTGCGTCAGCCGGTCCAGCAGCGCTGTGGTCTTCCTGGCGTCGCCGAACGCGGTCGGCCATTCGCTGTTCGCGCCGCGCGGTGGGTGCCTCTCCGCAACCGCCGGGATACGCAGCCAAGCCCGCCGGCAAAGTCCGGGCGGGGCACTCGGCCTTTCCGGCCAAGGCCGACCCAGTGGCCGGAGGGGGTGCGTCCGGCACCGGCGTTGCCTGCACACCGCAGCGCCGGAATTCCGCCGGCCACGCGGCCTGTGCTATGCCGGCAACAACCAATCCATGGGGGAAACGCGTGGACTACAGCCACATCATCGTCGGCGGCGGCTCCGCCGGCTCGGTGCTCGCCAACCGACTCTCGGCCCGCGCGGCCAACCGCGTGCTGCTGCTGGAAGCTGGTCAGGACACGCCGCCCGGGCAGGTGCCCAAGGAGATCGAGGACACCTATCCCGGCACCGCCTATTTCGACCCGCGCTTCCACTGGACCAATCTGAAGGTCCGCACCCAGGTCGTCTCCCACAACAACCCGGATGCCGCGCCGCCGCCGCTGCGCAAGTACGAGCAGGCCCGCGTCCTGGGCGGCGGGTCGTCCATCAACGGCCAGATGGCCAATCGCGGCGCGCCGACCGATTTCGACGAGTGGGAGCAGCGCGGCGCCGCCGGCTGGAACTGGGGCAGCGTGCTGCCCTACTTCAAGAAGGTCGAGCACGATCTCGACTTCGAGGACGAGTGGCACGGCAAGGACGGCCACATCACCGTCACCCGCATCCCGGCCGAGCGCTGGTGCGAACACACCAGGGCGGCGGGCGAGGCCTTCCGCCAGGCCGGCTTCAAATTCCTCCCCGACCAGAACGGCAGGTTCGAGGACGGCTACTTCCCCGTCACCGCCTCGATCGATGGGAAGAAGCGCGTCTCGGCCGCGGTCGGCTACCTGAACGCCCAGGTGCGGGCGCGGGAGAACCTGACCATCTCGACCGAGACCCAGGTCAGCGGCCTGCTCTTCGAGGGCAACCGCTGCGTCGGCGTCTCCGCCATGGTGAAGGGCAAGCCGCAGGAATTCCGCGGGGCGGAGGTGATCCTTTCCTCCGGCGCCATCCATTCGCCGGCCATCCTGCTGCGCAACGGCATCGGCCCCATCGGCCATCTGCGGGAGATGGGGATCGAGGTCCGCTCGGCGCTGCCGGGCGTCGGCCAGCGGCTGATGGACCACCCGTCGATCTCGCTGTCCTCCTTCATCCGCAAGCCGGCGCGGCTGACGGATGCGCATTCGCGCCGGCACATCCTGCTCGGCCTGCGCTATTCGTCCGGCATCCCGGAGGCACCGAAGGGCGACATGTTCGTCGCCGTCGCCAGCAAATCGGCCTGGCATGCGGTGGGCCAGCAGGTCGCCTCGCTGCTGGCCTTCGTCAACAAGACCTATTCGGAAAGCGGCCAGGTGCGGCTGACCTCCACCGACTGGCGGGACGAGCCCACGGTGGAGTTCAACCTGCTGTCGGACCGCCGCGACCTGGATAGGCTCATGAGCGGCTTCCGCATGCTCGCCGCCATCCAGCTTTCGGCGCCGCTGGCGGCCGTGACCACCGACCCCTTCCCGGCGGCCTACAGCGACAAGGTGCGCGCCATCGGCGTGGTGAACGAGAAGAACCGCTGGCTGACCAAGGCGGTGGCGACGCTGCTGGACGGGCCGCAGGCGCTGCGGTCCTGGATCATCGACCGCTATGTGGTGGAGGGCTTCACCTTCCGTCAGGTGATGGAGGATGAGGAGGCGCTGGAGGCCTTCATCCGCAAGGCCACCATCGGCGTCTGGCATGCGTCGTGTTCCTGCCGAATGGGCCGTGACGACGACCCGATGGCGGTGGTGGACAACCAGGGCCGGGTGCGCGGGGTGGCGGGCCTGCGGGTGGTCGATGCCTCGATCTTCCCGGTGGTGCCGTGTGCCAACACCAATTTCCCGGTGCTGATGACGGCGGAGAAGATCGCCGACGCGATGCTGGC
>JBMOJU010000409.1:0-4299 GCA_049315625.1 Paracraurococcus sp. | reverse complement strand
GCGCCGCGCCGGCGCTGCTGGCCTATGCGCCTGGGGCCGGGCGCGGCGCGCCGCGGCAGATCGCCGTGAATGGTCCCAACCGGCGCGGCACCGCCCTGCTGATCGACGAGAGCTACAACGCCGCCCCGCCGGCCATGCGGGCGGCGCTGCAGACCCTGGTGCTGCGGCCCGGGGCGCGGCGGATCGCCGTGCTGGGCGACATGCGGGAGCTGGGCGAGTTCTCCGCCGCGCTGCATGCCGGGCTCGCTCCAGACGCTGGCAAGGTGGATCTGGTGTTCTGCTGCGGGCCGGAGATGGCGCGGCTGTTCGCGCTGCTGCCGGCGGCCCGGCGCGGCGCGCTGGCGGCCGACAGCGCCGCGCTGGCGCCGATCGTGAAGGAAGCGCTGCGTCCCGGGGACGTGGTGCTGGTGAAGGGCGCCCTGGGCAGCCGGATGGCGCTGGTGGTGCAGGCGCTGACGGAGTCCTCGACGTGATATTCAACCTGCTCGCGCCCTATGCCGAGGAGTTCGCGCTCTTCAACCTGGTGCGGTATACGACCTTCCGCGCCGGCGCGGCCTGCCTGACGGCGCTGGTCGTCTCGCTGGTGCTGGGCCCCTCCGTCATCCGCTGGCTGCGCGGCTTCCAGCGCGGCGGCCAGCCGATCCGCGAGGACGGGCCGCAGAGCCACCTGGTGACCAAGAAGGGCACGCCGACCATGGGCGGCGTGCTGATCCTGCTGGCCCTGGTGCTGTCGACGCTGCTCTGGGTCGATCTGCGCAGCGGGCTGGTCTGGGCGGTGATGCTGGTGACGGTGACCTACGGGCTGCTCGGCTTCGCCGATGACTGGCTGAAGGTGACCAAGCGCAACACCAAGGGCGTCTCCGGCCGGGCCAAGCTGGTGGTGCAGGCCGGGGTCGGGCTGGTCGGCGCGACCTGGATCTGGTGGCTGCACCCGCCGGCCATCGCCGGCGGCCTGGCGGTGCCGATCTTCAAGGACGTGCTGATCCCCTTCGGCATGCTTTTCCCGCTGGTCGGGACGGTGGTGATGATGGGCGCCTCCAACGCGGTGAACCTGACCGACGGGCTGGATGGCCTCGCCATCGTCCCGGCGATGATCGCGGCCGGCGTCTTCGCGCTGATCGCCTACCTCGTCGGCAACCGGGTGCTGGCGGATTACCTGCAACTGCATGCGGTGCCGGGCGCGAACGAGTTGGCGGTGTTCCTCGCCGCGCTGATCGGTGCGGGGCTCGGCTTCCTTTGGTTCAACGCGCCGCCGGCTGCCGTCTTCATGGGCGATACCGGCTCGCTGGCCCTAGGCGGCGCGCTCGGCGCCGTCGCCGTGGCGACGAAGCATGAGATCGTGCTGGCGATCGTCGGCGGCTTGTTCGTGGTCGAAACTGTCAGCGTCATCATCCAGGTCTTCTGGTACAAGCGGACCGGCCGGCGCGTGTTCCTCATGGCGCCGCTGCACCACCATTTCGAGAAGAAGGGCTGGGCGGAGCCGACCATCGTGATCCGGTTCTGGATCGTGGCGATGGTGCTGGCGCTCGTCGGGCTTTCGACGCTGAAGATTCGATGAGCAGCTTCCAGCCCTTTTCCGGCGAACGGATCGCCCTGGTCGGCCTCGGCAAGGCGGGCCTGCCCGCCGCGCACCGCCTGGCCGAGTGGGGGGCCGAGGTGACCTGCTGGGACGACCGGCCGGAAGGCCGCGCCGCCGCGGAAGCCGCGGGGCTGGCGGTGGCGAACCCGGCCGAGGGCGCGTTCCGCTGGGATGCGCTGCTGCTCTCGCCGGGCATCCCGCATCTGCTGCCGCGGGCGCATCCGGCCGCCGCCGCGGCACGGGCGGCGGGGCGGCCGATCCTTTGCGACGTCGAATACCTGTACCGCGCGGTGCGCGCCGCGGGTTCCGCCGCGCGCTTCGTCGGGATCACCGGCACCAACGGCAAGTCGACCACCACCGCGCTGCTGCACCACATGCTGAGGCATGGGGAAATCGCCGCCGAAGCCGGCGGCAATCTCGGCCCGGCCGCCCTCTCCCTCAACATGTTGTGGGCAGGAGGGGTCTACACCCTCGAAATGTCGTCCTACATGTTGGAGCGACTCGCAACGGTTCGCTTCAATGCGGCGGTCATGCTCAATCTGTCGCCGGATCACCTGGACCGGCATGGCGACATGGCCGGCTATGCCGCTGCGAAGGCTGGAATCTTCGCACGGCAGCAGCCGGTGGACCTCGCCGTGCTCGGCATGGACGACGCGGGCAGCCGCGCGATGCGCGGCGCCGTGGCCGGCCGCCTCGTGCCGATTTCCGACGCGACGCCCCAGTCGGACGGCGTCTGGGCCGCGGGGCCGCTGCTGCGCGACACGGCCGGCGTGCTGCTCGACCTGCGGGAGGCCACGGCCCTGCCCGGCAGCCACAACGCCCAGAACGCCGCCGCCGCCGCCGCCTGTGCGCTCGATCTCGGCCTCTCCCGCGCCACGGTGGCGGAGGCGCTGCGGAGCTATCCCGGCCTGCCGCACCGGCAGGAACGCGTCGGCACCATCCGCGGCGTCGCCTTCGTCAATGACAGCAAGGCGACCAATGCCGACAGCGCGGCGCGCGCGCTGGCCAGCTACGACCGCGTCGTCTGGATCGCCGGCGGCGAGGCGAAGGAGGGCGGGATCGCCAGTCTGGCGCCCTACTTCCCACGCATCGCCCGCGCCGTGCTGATCGGCCGCGACGCGCCGGCCCTCGCCGCCACGTTGGCCGCGCATGGCGTGCCGCATGAGATCGCCGGGACGCTGGACGCCGCGCTGCCTGCCGCCGCCGCCGCGGCCTTCGCCGGCGCCGCGCCAGTGGTGTTGCTCTCGCCCGCCTGCGCCTCCTGGGACCAGTTCACCGGCTACGACGCCCGCGGCGACCGCTTCCGCGCCCTCGTTGCCGGCCTTGCGCAGGAAAGGGCCGCCTGATGGCGATCAGCCGCGCCGACAATTCCACCCTGGGCCGCTGGTGGTGGACCATCGACCGCTGGACCCTGGCCGCGCTGCTGGCGCTGATCGGCTTCGGCTACGTCATGATGCTCGCCGCCTCCCCCGCGGTGGCGGAACGCGTGATCGGCAGCGGGTCGCGCAGCCTGCTGCTGGCCAAGCAGGTGATCTTCCTCGGCATGGCCGCCTCGCTCATGGTCATCGTCTCGCTGCTCCCGCCGAAGGGCGTCAGGCGCTTCGCCCTGCTCGGCTGCCTGGGCGCGCTGGTGCTGACCGCGGCGACGCTGGTCATCGGCTTCGAGACCAAGGGCGCCCGGCGCTGGCTGAACATCCCGCTGCTCGGCACCATGCAGCCTTCCGAATTCCTCAAGCCCTGCTTCGCCGTGGTCACCGCCTGGCTGATGGCGATGGGCAAGGACGCCGCGGCGGCGCGCCTGGCGGAAGGCCGCCCGCAGGGCTGGGGCCTGCTGCATGGCCGCGTGTTGTGGCCCGGCCTGGCGCTGGGGCTGCTGGCGGTGATCGCGGTGGTACTGAAGTCGCAGCCGGATTTCGGCATGCTGATGGTCGTGGTCTCGGTCTTCCTGGCGCAGTTCTTCGTCGCCGGGTTGAACCTGCTGCTGGTCGGGATCTGCGCCGCGGGCGGCGTCGGTCTTGCGGTCGGCGCCTATTTCATCCTGCCGCATGTGCGCAGCCGGGTGGACCGCTTCCTCGACCCCGCCGCCGGCGACACCTTCCAGATCACCAAGTCGATGGAGGCCTTCGGCTATGGCGGGATGTTCGGCCGCGGCCCGGGCGAGGGCCGCGTCAAGAATGCCCTGCCCGACGCGCATGCCGATTTCGTCTTCGCCGTGGCGGGGGAGGAATTCGGCCTGCTGATCTGCGGCGTCATCCTGCTGCTGTTCGGCTTCATCGTGGTGCGCGGGCTGTGGCGGCTGATGGCCGAGAGCGACATGTTCGTGGTGCTGGCGGCGACCGGCCTGCTGGCGCAATTCGGCCTGCAGGCCTTCGTCAACATGGCCTCCACGCTGCACCTGATCCCGACCAAGGGGATGACGCTGCCCTTCGTCTCCTATGGCGGGTCGTCCGTGCTGGCGATCGCGCTGGGCATGGGGATGCTGCTGGCCCTGACGCGGCGCCGCGGCCCGCGGCTGGAGGGGCATTCGTGATGCCCGCCGCTCGATGGCCCGGGGCTGCGCCCTGCGGCGATCGGGGACGCATGTCCGACCGCCCCGATTCACGCCTCCGGGCTGCGCCCTGCGGCGATCGGGGACGCATGTCCGACCGCCCCGATTCACGCCTCCGGGCTGCGCCCTGCGGCGATCGGGGACGCATGTCCGACCGCCCCGATTCACGCCT
>JBMOJU010000408.1:0-4307 GCA_049315625.1 Paracraurococcus sp. | reverse complement strand
AGCACGAAGCCGAAGCCCTTGCGGGCATTGTACCACTTCACCTGGGCCTCGACGGGCCCGGTGCCGCCCTGCATGTCGTTATCGGAAGGCACTTGCTTATTAATCCGTATCTAGTGTCGTGCGACCGCGCAGGGATGCGGGGCCGCTAGCTGACAGCATGACACCCCCGGAAAGGCAATGCGAGCGGGAAATCAGCCGAAGCGGGCCGGCGAATAGGGCGCCGGATCGATCTCGGTCGGTCGCCCGCCGAGCAGCTGTGCCACCAGCCGCGCCGTGCGCGGCGCCGCGACCAGCCCGACATGGCCATGGCCGAAGGCGTGCAGGATGTGCGGCGTGCCGCGCGATGGCCCGATGCAGGGCAGGCCGTCCGGCATGCTCGGGCGGTGCCCCATCCAGAATTTCACCCGCTCCGCCGGCAGGTCGCGCGGCAGGTCGGGGAAGCTTCGCAGCAGGTGGTCGCGAAGAATTTCGGCGCGCTTCCAGTTCGGCGCGGCCGCGATCCCGGCGATCTCCACCTGGCCGGCGCAGCGCAGCCCGCGATCGGTCCAGGTGATCGACATCTTGCCGTCGGACGGCATCATCGGCGTGCGTGGCCCGACGCCGGGATCCTCGATCATCGCGTGATAGCCGCGCTCGGATTCCAGCGGCACGCCGTCCCCCGCCGCCGCAGCGAGCGCGCGCGAATGCGCGCCGGCGCTGATCACCGCCCGATCCGCGGCGATCTCGCCGGCCTCGGTCCGCACCGCGCGCAGCTGCCCGGCCTCGATCCGGAAGCCGGTGGCGCGGGCCGCGATCCGCTTCGCCCCCTGCGCCTCGGCGAGCGAGACCAGCGCCGCGACATAGGCGCCGGGATCGCGGCAATGCCCGCCCTCCTCGACCAGCGCGGCGAAATCGTAGCGCCGGTTGAGCGCCGGCTCGCGCTGGCGCAGCTCGTCCGCCGACAATTCCAGCCACTGGATCCCGACCTGGCGGCGGATGCGCCAGGCCATCGCCTCGGCCTCGAACTCGGCCCGCGACGGGTAGATGTACATCAGCCCGCGCCGCTCGATCAGCCCGCCGACACCGGCCTCCTCCGCCAGCGCGGCATGCGCGGCCGGCGCGTCGCGCAGCAGCGACCGCAGCGCGACGGCTGTGCGGGCCACGCGCGCCTCGGTCCAGCCGGAGGCCAGGTAGCGCGCCAGCCAGGGCAGCACCTTCGGCAGGTAGCGCCAGCGGATCGCCAGCGGCCCCAGTGGATCGGCAATGAAGCCGGGCACCTTCTTCCAGAGGCCAGGCGTCGCCGGCGGGATCACCGACATCGGGCTGAGCCAGCAGCCATTGCCGTAGCTCGCCGCCTGTTCGCCGCCGGGCGGCCCGGGCTCGACCAGCGTCACCGCATGGCCGTCCCTCAGCAATTCGAGCGCGGTGCAGGCGCCGACGATGCCGGCCCCGATGACGACACACTGCAATTGGGTCACGCGTCCGGCTCTCCGCGCCGCGGCGCCGCGGCAGCGCGACCCGCTTCACCGCCGAGCATAGGCGCTCGTCACCCGCCGGCAACGGCACCGACGCACAAGGGTCATGCGCCGGCGTTACTGGGGTGCCGCCCAATCCGACCTGGGAAGGAGACGCCGATGTCCATCCTCCGCCTGCCCCGCCGCGCCGCGCTGCTCGGCGTCGCCGGCCTCGCCGGCAGCAGCCGCCTCGCCTTCGGGCAGGGCAGCGCCCCGGCGGTGATCGCCGCCGAGAGCGCGCGGCCGAAGGCCGAATGGGGCGCCGCCACCGGCGACGTCACCGCCGACCGGGCGCTGCTCTGGTCCCGCGCCGACCGCACCTCGCGCATGCTGGTCGAATGGTCGACCGACGAGGGCATGAAGAACGCCACCCGGGTGCGCGGTCCCTGGGCGACCGAGGCCAGCGACTTCACCGCCCGGCTCGACCTCACCGGCCTGCCGGCCGATGCCGAGATCTTCTACCGCGTCAGCTTCGCCGGCCCGGATGCCGGCGCGCCGCTCGCGGCCCCGGTGCAGGGCCGCTTCCGCACCGCGCCCGGCAGCCAGCGCGATGTCCGCTTCCTCTGGGGCGGCGACACCGCCGGCCAGGGCTGGGGCATCAACGAGGCCTGGGGCGGCATGCGCTGCTACGAGACCATGCGGAAGACCGGCGCCGACTTCTTCATCCATTGCGGCGACACGATCTATGCCGATGGGCCGATCCAGCCGGAGGTGAAGCTGGCCGACGGCACCATCTGGAAGAACCTGGTCACCCCGGAGGTGTCCAAGGTCGCCGAGACGCTCGGCGAGTTCCGCGGCCGCCACCGCTACAACCTGATGGACAAGAACGTCCGCGCCTTCCATGCGGAAGTGCCGCAGCTCTGGATGTGGGACGACCACGAGGTCACCAACAACTGGTCGGACAGCAAGGTGCTCGGCGCCGCCTATGGCGAGAAGCGCATCGCCCAGCTGCAGGCGGTGGCGACGCGCGCCTTCCTCGACTACGCGCCGATCCGGGCGCCGGGCGCCGACGAGGCGGAGCGGGTCTACCGCAAGGTCGGCTACGGCCCGCATCTCGACGTCTTCGCGCTCGACATGCGCAGCTACCGCGGGCCGAACACGCATAACCGGCAGGAGCAGGCCGGGCCGGAAACCGCGTTCCTCGGCCGCACCCAGATCCACTGGCTGCTGCGCGAGCTGCTGGCCAGCCGGGCGACCTGGAAGGTGATCGCCGCCGACATGCCGATCGGCCTGCTGGTGCCGGACGGCAAGGATGCCGAAGGGCGCGCCATGTTCGAGGCGATCGCCAATGGCGACGGCCCGGCGCTCGGGCGGGAGCTGGAGATCGCCGGGCTGCTGGCGGCGATCAAGGATGCCGGCCTGAAGAACATCGTCTGGGTGACCGCCGACGTGCACTACACCGCGGCGCACCGCTACGACCCGGCCCGCGCCCAGTTCCGGGATTTCAGCCCGTTCTGGGAATTCGTGTCAGGCCCGTTGCATGCCGGCGGCTTCGGCCCCAACGCGCCGGACAACACCTTCGGCATGGAAGTGGTCTGGCAGAAGGCGCCGGACGGGCGGGTCAACGTCTCCCCGGCCGAAGGCGGCCAGTTCTTCGGCGAGGCGGCGATCGACGGCCGGACCGGGGCGCTGACGGTGATGCTGAAGGACATGGCCAATGCCGTGCTCTGGCAGCGGAGCTTCGAGCCGGAGCGCGGCTGAGTTCCTTTTATGTTCTCCTTCCCGGGCCGGCGTGCTAGGCTGCGCCGGTCAGCGGGCAAGCTGCGTCCGCTGACCCGGACGCCCCGCGAATCGCGGTTTTTTCCCTGAAGAACTTAACGGAACGACCGCCCGGATCGTTCCTGGACAACGTCTTGCTCGATGATTCCCGCGCTTCGCCGGCGCCGGACATCAACCGGGTTGAGCGGGTTTGAGGGGGTTTGAGCCGGCTTGAAGGGGGTTCAAACCGCCCCTCACCCCACCACCCGCAGCGACCGCCGCCGGCCGCGCGGGCTGGCCGCCGCTGGCAGATCCAGCGGCAGCAGCGGCGCCATCTCCGCCGCATGGCCGACCGAATCGCCCAGGCAATCGGCCTCGGAGGGCTGCGGCAAATCGCGCCGGCCGAGATAATCCAGCGCCAGCCGGCGGAACGCCCAGTCGAGCACCGAGGTCGCCCGCGGGATGGCCGGGTCGCCCTCCACCAGCCCGGCCGGGCCGAAGCGGGTATAGGCGAAGGCCTCGACGTAATCGGCCAGCGGCACGCCGCGCTGCAGGCCCATCGAGACCGACTGGGCGAAGGCATCCATCAGGCTGCGGAAGGCGGCACCTTCCTTGGACAGGGTGAAGGCCACCTCCAGCAGCCGGCCCTCCCCGTCCTCGGCGGTGCGCAGGACCACGCGGTGGCCGCCGACGCTGACATGCAGCGCCGCGCCGGCGTGCCGGCGGAGGATCTGGGCCGGCTTCGGCGCCGGGCGGGCCGGGGCGGGCAGCGCGATCGGGCCGGGCGGGGCCACATGCAGGAAGGGCGCGACCGCCTGGCGCATCGCCTCCCGCGCGCTCTCCGGCACCTGGCGGAGCAGCTCACCAAACACCTTCTGCGCATAGGGGTCGTCCGCCAGATCCTGCTCGATGGTCTTGCGCAGCCGCGTTCGAATCAGATCCGTCTCGTTGCGCGTCTTCTCCTCAGACCAGTCCTTCGGCTCCTCGGCCTGGCCCAGCTGATGCACGAGGTACACCCCCTCGGGTTCACGCACCTCCTTGCCGATCACCTGCTTGTCGACCAGCTTGCGGATCTGCTCTTCGTAGGCGCTGTAGTCGACCACCTCCATCGCATCG
>JBMOJU010000064.1:0-19136 GCA_049315625.1 Paracraurococcus sp. | reverse complement strand
AGGGAGGAAGTATCCTCCCTGGACCCACCTCTATTTCTCTGAGTCGGCACCCGTCGCGCGGCCAAGGCCAAGCCCACAAAAAGGAAGGGTGGGGCTTGGGGAGGGAATACCTCTTCCTCCCCAACCTTGCTTCCCTGCCACGCTGATGCAGCCTTGGCTCAAGGCGCATCCACCGGACGCCATCGCCCTGACCTTCCCGGGCGGCCGGCTCACCTACGCGGCGCTCCGCGAGCGCATCGCCGCCGCCGCCGCAATGCTCGCCGCGCACGGCCTCGGCCGCGGCGACCGGCTGGCCTTCCTCGGCCAGAACCACCCCGCGCAGCTCGTGCTGCTGTTCGCCTGCGCCCGGCTCGGCGCCATCCTCGTCCCGCTGAACTGGCGCCTGGCCGAGCCCGAATTGCGCTTCATCCTGGCGGACAGCGGCGCCACCCTGCTGGCCGCGACGCGGGAGATGGCCGGCGCCGCCCGCGCCGCCGCGCCGCCCGGCTGTGCCCTGCTGGACGCCGCGGCCGAATGGCCCGCCGCGCCCGCCCCGCCCGAGGCCGGCGGGGAGGATGCGCCGCTGCTGCTGGTCTACACCTCCGGCACCACCGGCCGGCCGAAGGGCGCGGTGCTGGACCAGCGCGCGCTGCGCTTCAACGCGCTGAACGCCCGGCACGCCTTCGCGCTGACCGCCGCCGACCGGGTGCTGACCCTGCTGCCGCTCTTCCATGTCGGCGGGCTCAACATCCAGACCACGCCGGCGCTGCTGGCGGGGGCCGAGGTGGTGCTGCTGCCGCGCTTCGACCCCGCGGCGTTCTTCGCCGCCGTCGCCGCGCACCGCCCGACGCTCACCCTGCTGGTGCCGGCCATCATGCAGGCGCTGGTGGCGCATCCCGGCTGGGCGACGGCCGACCTGTCCTCGCTCCGTGCCATCGGCGCCGGGTCGTCCGAGGTGCCGCTGCCGCTGATCGAGGCCTTTCACGCGCGGGGGATCCCGGTGCAGCAGGTCTATGGCGCGACCGAGACCGGCCCGGTGGCCATCTGCCAGACGCGGGACGCGGCGCTGGCCGCGCCCGGCAGCCTGGGCCAGGCCGCGCTGCATGGCGAGGCGCGGGTGGTGGACGTCGCGGGGCGGGAGGTGCCGCCGGGCGTGGCGGGGGAGATCCAGCTGCGCGGCCCGCATGTCGCGCGCGGCTACTGGAACGACCCGACGGCGACCGCGGCCGCCTTCCGCGACGGCTGGTTCGCCTCCGGCGATGTCGGGCTGCGCGACGCCGCAGGGCGCTTCTGGTTCACCGACCGGCTGAAGCACGTGATCATCTCGGGCGGCGAGAACATCTACCCGGCCGAGCTGGAACGCCTCCTGCGGGAGGCGCCCGGCGTGGCAGAGGGCGCGGTCTGCGGCCGGCCGGATGCGCGCTGGGGGGAAGTGCCGGTGGCGGTGGTGGTGCCGGGCGCGGGCTTCGATCCGGCATCGGTGCTGCGCCACTTCGAGGGGCGGATCGCCCGCTTCAAGCAGCCGCGCGCGGTGGTGGCGGTGTCCGAACTGCCGCGGACAGCGCTGGGGAAGGTGCAGCTGGAGGCGCTGCGGGAGATGGCGGCGGCGGGGTGAGGCCAGGGGGCCTTGCCCCCTGGACCCACCAAAGGCCGAAAGGCTTTTGGAAACCTCGGGTTTGGCGAAGGGCTGGGCGGGCGAGCGGGCGTTCCTTAAAACAGCCTGGCCATGCCGGACCTGACCCAGTTCCTGCTCTACCTCGCCGCGGCGCTGCTGCTCGCCGTCACGCCCGGGCCGGGCCTCTTCTACGTCGCCGCGCGCACCCTCGCGGGCGGGCGGGCGGAAGGCGTGGCCTCCAGCCTCGGCACCGGGTTGGGCGGCCTCGTGCATGTCGTCGCCGGCAGCCTGGGCGTCTCCGCCCTCATCCTCGCCAGCGCGGAACTCTTCGCCGCTCTCAAGCTGCTCGGCGCCGCCTACCTGGTCTGGCTCGGCCTCCGCACCATCCGGTCCGCCCGGCAGGACGCCCTGGCCGGCGCCGCGGGTGCCCCGCCGGTCGGGCGGCGGCGGGCCTTCCGCGAGGGCGTCCTGGTCGAGGCGCTGAACCCCAAGACCGCGGCCTTCTTCCTCGCCTTCGTGCCGCAATTCCTCGACCCGGCCGCAGGTCATGTCGCGCTGCAATTCCTGCTGCTCGGCGGCATCTCGGTGGCGCTGAACACCCTGGCGGACGTCGCGGTGGCCTGCGCGGCGAGCGGCATCCGGGACGGCGCCGCGGCGCGCCCCGGCCTGGTCCGCCGGCTGCGGGAAGCCTCCGGCGGCGCGATGGTCGCACTCGGCATCGGCCTCGCCCTGGCGAAGCGCCCGGCCGGCTGACGGCCGGCGGCGGGGCGAAAGGGATTTGCCTTGCACCCCACCGCGGCGCGCGTTATAGGATTATAGTCAAATCGCGGCCTGGACCGTGACCGCCGCGGCGGCCGCGGCCGCCTTCTTCCGCCGCGCCTCGACGATGTCCAGCGCCGTCACCAGCACCTCGGCGGTGATGCCCTCCGGCCGCAGCTGGCGTTCTGCCTGCTCCACCGAATCGATCAGGATCGGCGTCAGGATCAGCTCGGCACGGTGCAGCCGCGCCTCCATCCGCCGGGGCTTGCCGAGCCGCTCGCGCAGCGCCTTGGGGATCGTCACCTGCCATTGCGGGGATACCCGGATGATCATGCCGCCGCTCCTCCGGCCGGGATGGCCGAGGTCGAATTGAAGGCATTTTTTCCTGCAAAATGTCAAGCCATTTCGGCTATGCCCGGCCTTTGGCGCGGCTTTCGCGCCGGTCGCCGCCGCGGCGCCTCAAGAAAGTTGAGCCGGATTGGGGGCAATTGTAGGGTTTTGCCGGCTCAAATCCACAAGCCCGCGGAACTCCGGCATCGTCGCATGCCCCGGCGCCGCCACGCCTTCCCCGCGCAGCACCAGGGCGGCGCAGCGCGCCAGGATCGCCGCGTCGCCGCCGAAGCTAGGTACCGCGCCAGCATAGTGCGCATCCAGCGCCAGCCGCCGCTCCCACGGCACCGCGTTGCGCCCCGCCGCCTGCGCCAGGCCACACAGGCCGGGCCGCACCCGGAGCCGCGTCGCCTGCGCCGCGGTGTAGCGCGGCAGGTAATCCGGCGGCAGCGGCCGCGGCCCGACCAGGCTCATCTCGCCGCGCAGCACGTTCAGCAGTTGCGGCAGCTCATCCAGCGCGCTGGCCCGCAGCCAGCGGCCGAACCGGCCGAGCCGCGCCGCATCCGGCCCCGGCCCCGCCGCCAGGCTGCGCAGCTTGACCAGCGTGAAGGGCACGCCGCCCCGCCCGCTGCGCTGCTGGCAAAACAGCACCGGCCGGCCGAGCGTCAGCAGCACGCCGAGCGCCGCGGCCGCCAGCAACGGCGCCAGGGCGGCCAGCAGCAGCGCCGCGCCGGCCAGGTCAAAGGCCCGCTTGCCCCAGCGTTCATACATGCTTCGGCCGCGCCTCCACCGCCAGGGACAGCAGCAGGCCGAGCCCGAACCAGACCATCCGGTTGCCGAGGTCGGTCGACACCATGGCGGTCAGCGCCACCGGCAGGGTCAGCGCGGCGATCCGCGCCGCCCGGCCCGGGGCCACGCGCGGCGCCTGGCGCAGCGCCAGCAGCGCCCCGCCGCCGAAGGCCAGAAGCCACAGCAGCAGGCCGGGCAGGCCGGCCTCGGCCAGCGCCTCCAGCGCATGGTTGTGCGGGTGCAGCGCGCGGTCGTCGCCGCTGCCGGCGGCCAGGGTGAAGCCACCGGTGCCGAGGCCGAAGGGCGCCGCGGCCCCGGCCCAGCGCAGCGCCTCCCCCCACAGGATCAGCCGGGCGGGGGTGGCGGTGGCCGGGTCACCGAAAATCCGTTCCAAGGTCCGCAGGCCGAGATCCATCCCCGGCAGGGCCAGCAGCACCGCCAGCCCGCCCAGGATGGCGGCGCCGACCAGCACCACCCAGCCGAGCGCCGCGCCTTGCCGCCCGGCGAGCCAGAGCAGCCCGGCCGGCGCCCCGGCAACGCCGAGCCCGAGCCCGAGCAGCGCCGCCCGGCCGCCCGGCACCAGCACCGCGGCGCCCAATGCCAGGATCACCGCCAGCCAGAGGAGACGCCGGATGCCGCCGCCCACCTCCACCATCCGCACCGCCGCCAGCCCGGCGGCGCAGGCGATCGCCAGGCCGGCCAGCTGGTACTGCACCCGCAGCTTCGCCGGGTCCTGCCCCACCGCGCCGCCCAGCACCACGCTACCGGTGGCGACGCCCCAGGCGGTCGCCGCCCCGACCAGCAGGCCTATGCCGATCACCGCGGCGGACAGCCGCCGCAGGGTCGGCCCATCCCCCCCGGCCAGCAGCCCGGCCAGCAGCATGGCCGGCGCCAGCAGGACCAGCTGCGGCAGCTTCTCCGCCAGCACGAGGCGGGAGGCGCTCCAGCCACCCGCCACCACCAGCCAGAGCAGCAGCCCGGCCACCGCCAGCAGCGGCAGCGCCAGCGCGGGATCGAACCGCCAATCCCGCACGAGCAGGAGCATGAGCAGGGAGGGCAGCAGCAGCAGCGCCGCCACCAGGGTCAGGTCGACCGGCAGCGCGGCGACCCCCGGCAGGGATTTCAGCGCCCCGGCGAATTGCAGCGCCGCCGCCAGCAGCCCGGTGCCGGCGGCCAGCAGCGCGGCGTCCGGGCGATCGGCCGCGCTCACTCGGCCCCCATCTGCGGCACCGCCAGGCCGAGCGGTGCCGCGCCGCGCCGGGCCTGGCCGGCACCGCGCAGCAGCACGGCCGCCGTGGTGCCGGCCAGCACCACCAGCGGCACCGCCAGCGCCAGCAGCAGCAGCAGCAGCGGCCGGTTCGGCAGGGAGGCGCGCTGCTCGACCATCGGCGCCGAGACCAGCCGCGCCGCCACCGCCTCATCCGCCGCGACCACCAGCGCGCCACGCTGCTGCTGGCCGAGCAATTCGTACAGGGCGTTGCGCAGATACAGGTCGCGCTCCGTCGCAAGCCTTGCCTCGATCGCCGCGATGCGGCGCCGGGCGAGGTCGGCGAGATCGGCCCGCACCTTGGCCTCGGCCAACGCATGCAGCCGGCGCAGCGCGTCCAGTGCCGCGGCGCGGTCGGCATGCGCGAGCGCCAGCGTCACGGTCACCGTGGCGATGTTCTGGGTGGCGGCGAAGTTGCGGTCCAGCCACTCCTGCGCGTCGTCCAGGTCGGCCTCCAGCCGCAGGCCGAGCCGCTGGCGCAGCCAGCCGAGCGGCGGCGCGGCGCGGCGTTCGTTCAGGTGCGCCAGCAGGCCGGTGTCGCGCGCCAGCATCGCCGCGGCCTCCGGCGCGCGCAGCGCATCCAGGTACACGGCGAAATTGCCGGTCGGCCGGTCATCCAGCAGCCCACCGCCGAACAGCGGCACTGGCGAGAGCAGGGTGGAGGTGGCGATGCTGGTGGTCTCCGCCGGCGCCACCACCGCCTGCGCCACGTAGCGCCGCGGCAGCTGGAACAGGATGCCGGCCAGGGCGGCGTAGAGCAGCAGCGTGGCGAGAAGGACGCGCCTGCGCCTTGTCCACACCCCCTGCAGCAGCAGGTCCAGCGGCATCGTTCCTCACCGGGGATATCTCGCAACCGATCTGTACACAAACGTCGGGTATTCAATCCAGGATTGGATACGGCAGATCGATCACAGTTGTGAGATTCGTGACGGGTTTCCGGACGCGAACCACCAGCATCGGCGCCGGGCGGACCACGCCATAGGCCGGGCTTTCCCAGCCGGCCTCCAGCGTGCAGGCCAACGGCGTGTCGGCGGTGACCCGCAGCCGGGCCGCGGCGCCGTCCACGCCATCCGGGCGCAGGGTCCAGGCGCCGGGGGCGAGGCGCCAGCGCAGCACGGCCTCCCGGAACGGGCCGGCGAGCCGGTCCTCCACCACCCAGCGGCGCCCCCCGGCGCGGACGCGCCGCGCCTGCCGCCGGCCGCGCCAGTCGCGCAGCCAGCCGCCGTCGGGCAAGGCGCCGGTCGCCGGCCAGTGGGAGAACAGAAAGCGCGAGAGCCGCCGCATCTGGTCCTCGCCATCGAAGGCGATGCTGTTGTGCGCGGCGGTGCCGGTGAAATGGGTGTGCCACCAGGCGTCCTCGGCGGCCGGGTTGTAGGCGCCGGTGCCGCCATCCCGCAGCACGGCGAGCGGCCCGTCCCAGAGGTCGAGATGCAGCACATCGGCCTGCCCCGGGCGGAAACGCAGCGGGCCGGTGCGCAGCACGGCGCGGGCGCCGGCGGCGTGCCAGCCGCGCAGCCCCGCGACCGTCCAGGCAGCGGGCGGCGGCGGTAGCGCGGGGCCGGGGGGCAGGCCGAGCCAGGCGCAGCCCGGCTCCTCACCCGTGCCGGCCGCGCAGAACAGCCGCGCCGCCCGTTCCAGGCTGGGCCGCGCGTCGTCCGGCCCGGCCAGCGCCAGGTCGGCGAAGGCCGAGCCGTCCTGGTGGCCCAGCCGCGGCGTCGCGCCGGTGGTGGGCTCGACCAGCCGGTGCAGCCAGCGCACCGCCGCCGCGGCCCGATCGGTGGCGCACAGCCTCGGGCCGCCCCACCGGCGGCGCAGCCACTCCGCCACCGAGAGCACATCGAGCAATAGCCGGTGATAGCCGGTCGAGAGCTGGGCGAAGGCCCCGTCGGGCGTGACCAGCCGCAGCAGGGCGGCGTCCAGCCGGGCCGCGCCGCGCCGTACCCAACCGGCCTCGCCGAGCAGCAGCCCGCAGGCCAGCAGCCCGGCGGCCTCCGACACGGTGTGGTTGTTGTCCTGCGCCAGGGCATAGGCCGGCGTGGCGGCGATCCGCCGGCCGTGCAGCGCCAGCAGCGCCCGGGCGCCGGGCGGCGGCGTGCGGTCGGCCTCCAGCATGGCCAGCGCCAGGCCGAGATGCAGGGCGCGCAGCGATGCCTCCTGCCCACAGGCCCAGTTCGGGCCGCGGAAGGCGGGGTTCTTCGCCGACCAGTCGGCCAGCCAGGCCTCGGCCCGGGCCAGGTGCCCGCCGGCGGGGTCCAGCCGCGCCGCCTGGGCCAGCAGCGGCAACCCGGCCCAGCGGTTGCGCTCCCAGACCGGACGCACGTCGCCAGGGCGGAACAGGTCGAGGTCGAGCGCATGCGGCGCCGCCGCGAAGGGGCCATGCCAGTCGCCCGGGGCGACCGCGGCGGCGCGCGCCAGCACTTTGTCGCGATGCCAGGCCGGCAGTTCCGGTGCCGGCGGGGCGCGCCCCGGCAGGCACGCCCCCGTCGGCCCAGCCAAATCCCGCAGCCGCAGCCGCGCCAGCAGCCTCTCCGGCCCGCGATGCCAGGCCAGAAAAAGCATCGGGCGCGCACCAAGTCGCGAGGCAGCGTCTATTTGCCTAGAAAGCCTAAATAATATGACCATTGCGCGCACAGGTTGAGATTCTGCTACGGTCGTTGCAAGGAATACTTGGCGATTCGCCGCAACCCGAAAGGACAGCGCCCTGCACCATCGTGCCGGCCCTTCCCTGCCGCATCGCGCGCTGGCGGTCCTGCTGGCGGCGTCGCTCGCGCTGCCGGCACAGGCGCAAACCAGGCCCGGCGGCCCCTTGCTCTCGCCGCCGGCGCTGCCCTCCACCCTGCCGGGTGGCCTGCCGCTGCCGGGCCTGCCGCCGGTGGCCCAGCAGGACATCCTCCAGCGCATCCTCGACGCCGGCGCCGGCCGGCCGGTGGCCAGCCCACCGCCGGCCATCGCCTATGCGCCGTCCTCCGCCCCGGCCGCGCCCACACCGCCACCCGTCGCGGAGGAGCCGCCCTCCCCGGCCGAGGCCTTCTTCGCCGCCCGCGGCGCCGCCCAGCCCTGCCTGCCCGCCCCCTGCACCCCGGCGCCGCTCCGGCAATTCGGCTATGACAGCCTGCGCGGCCAGCCCGCCGGCCAGCCCGCCGGGATCGGCTTCGGCACCTTGCCGGAAGACTACCTGCTCGGCCGCGACGACGAGGTCGTGCTGGCCTTCCGCGGCCGCAGCCGGCAGACCCTCAGCCTCCGCGTCGGCCGGGATGGAATGCTGCTGCCGCCCGACCTCGCCCCGGTGCCCGCCGCCGGCCGCACCTTGCGGGAGCTGCGCGCCGACCTCGAGGCCCGCGCGGCGCGCGAACTGGGCGGGTCGGAGGTCTTCGTCTCCATCGGCCAGGTGCGGCAGATCGCGGTCTTCGTCGGCGGGGAGGTAGCGCGGCCCGGCCTGCAGCCGCTGACCTCGATGGCCTCGGTGCTGGATGCGCTGGTCGCCGCCGGCGGGGTGCGCCGCACCGGCTCGCTGCGCGCCATAAGGGTGGAGGGCGGCGGCACCCGCCGCAGCATCGACCTCTACCCGGTGATCGCCGGCGAGGGCACCACGCCCGACCCGCGGCTGCGGGAAGGCGAGCGCATCCTGGTCCCGCCGCTCGGCGGCGTGGTGGCGATCGGCGGGGAGGTGACGCGCCCCGGCATCTACGAGCTGCCGGCCGGCGTGGCGCAGGCGCCGCTGACAGCGCTGCTGCGGCTGGCCGGCGAGCCGCTGCGGCCCACGGGCAACCGCTTCCTGCTGCAGGGCACGGATGCCGAGGGCCGCCGGTCCCTGCGGGAGATCGGCCCGCGCGACGCGCTGCACCGCGGCGACGCGCTGCGGGTCGAGCCTGGCTCGGACGTCATGGCGCAGGATCTCCGGCTCGCCGGCCATGTGGTGGCGCCGGTGCTGCGCGCCGCCGGCGGCCGGGCGCGCACGCTGCGCGGGCTGCTGGCCGATCCGCGGCTGGTACGGGCGGATCCCTATCCGCGGCTCGGCCTGGTCTGGCGCACCGATGCGCGCAACCGCACGCGGCAATTCCTGCCCTTCGACCTCGGCCGGGTGCTGCAGGGCCAGGCCGACCTGGCGCTGCTGGAAGGCGATGAGGTCATCCTGCTCGGCCTGCCGGACGTGCTGTTCCTCGCCAGCCCCGGGGTGCAGCAGGCGATCCGCGGCGATGCGCAGGACCCCGGCCAGCTGGCGCAGGTCGCCGCCCCCGGCGCCCTGCCGCTGCCCGGCGCGGCCGGGATGCCGGGCACGCCGCCGCCGCCCGCCGCCGCGCCGCCGCCACCGGCGCCCTCAGCCAACTGCCCGGCGCTGGTGCAGCTCACCGTAGCCGCCCAGGCCTCCCGCCAGCGCTTCGCCCATGCGCGGGCCGCCGGCTTCCCGGATTTCGGCCTGCTGCCCTGCCCGCAGCTCTTCCTCGACTACCCGACGCTGCTGCCCTTCCTGCTGGACCAGAGCGTGCTCCTCACCGGGGAGGTGCGGCTGCCCGGCCTCTATCCCATCCTCAATGACACCGGGCTGGATGCGGTGCTGGCCGCCGCCGGCGGCGCCACCGACACCGCCGATTTGGCGAATCTGGAACTGGCGCGGGAGCCGGCCGAGCAGACCGCCACCCTGCCGCTGTCCCGTACCCTGCTCGACCTGCGCTCGCGCAATTTCGCCGCGGTGCGCCTTTCGCCACGCGACGCGGTGCGGCTGCCGCGCGGCTTCGGCGACCGCGATACCGGGCCGGTGACCCTGATGGGCGAGTTCGTACGGCCCGGCGTCTACGACATCCGCCGCGGCGAGAGGCTGTCCGAGGTCATCGCCCGCGCCGGCGGGCTGACGCCGCAGGCCTACCCCTACGGCGCGGTCTTTTCGCGCGAAAGCGTGCGGCAGCGGCAGCAGGAAGGCTTCGCCCGCACGGCGCGGGAGCTCGAACAGGGGCTGATGCAGGTCGCCGCAGGCCAGGCGGTGGCGGGGATGCGCGGCTCCACCGACCTCTCGGGCGCCATCCAGGCCGGCCAGGCGCTGGCCGGGTCGCTGCGCAACGCCCGCGCCGCCGGGCGGATGGTGGTGGAAGCGAACCCGGTGGTGCTGGCCGGGCGCCCCGACCTGGATGTGCTGATGGAGCCCGGCGACCTGGTGGCGATGCCCAAGCGCCCGAACGAGGTGACCGTGGTCGGCGCCGTCCTGAACCCGGGCAGCCTGCAATTCGCCACCGGCTGGAAAGCCGTGGATTACGTGCGGGCGGCGGGCGGGGAGCAGCGCTTCGCCGATGGCGGGCGCGGCTTCGTGGTGCTGCCGAACGGGCAATCGACGCCGGCGGGCTTAGGCGGCTGGCAATCGGGCGGGCCTCCGGTCCCGCCGGGCAGCACCGTGGTGGTGCCGCAGGACCCCTCGCCCTACGAGACCTGGGGCTTCCTGCGGGACGTGACCCAGGTGCTGTCACAGGTGGCGCTGTCCTCGGCGGCACTGGCGGTGATCGTGCGGTCGGGTGGGCGGTGAGAGCCAGGGGGCGCTGCCCCCTGGACCCCCACCGGGGGGCGTGTCGCCCCCCGGGCCCCGACCTGGGTGGCTGCTCGCCTGCCTCCTTCTGGCGACTCCGGTCGCCGCGCAGGAGGTGCCCGCAAGCGGGTCCGACTTCGGTGGGGTCGGGCTCATCGAAATGCGCAATGCCCGCTTCCGGCCGGACGGGACGCTGGAGGCCGGCGCGGCGATCCGCCACCAGCGGCAATTCGGGTTTCTCGGCTTCCAGGCGCTGCCCTTCCTGGAAACCACCTTCCGGCTGACCGACCGGCTGAACGCCACCACCGGCCGCGGCACCACCAACGACCGCGCCTTCGACCTGAAATTCCGGCTGCTGCAGGAAGGCCCCTGGCGGCCGGCCGTGGCGCTCGGGCTGCAGGACGCCATCGGCACCGGGCTCTATGGCGGGGAATACCTGGTCGCTTCGAAGCGGTTCGGGACGGTCGACCTCAGCCTTGGCATGGGCTGGGGGCGGCTGGGGACGGGTGGCGATCTGCGGAACCCGCTGGGGCTGCTGTCGGGGCACGCCAGGACCCGGCCGCGGCATGTCGGCCAGGGCGGCACGCCCAGCCTGAACAGCTGGTTCCGCGGCGACGAGGTCGCGGTCTTCGGCGGGGTCGAGTGGACCCTGCCGACCCTGTTCGGCGAGGTCGAGGGCCTGCGCGCCAAGATCGAGTGGTCGGGCGACGCGCTGCGCGACGAGCGCGGCGGCTACCCGGCGCGGACCACCCATCTGCGGGGGGAGGCGCGCTCGCGGCTGAACCTCGGCCTGCAATGGCAGCCCACCCCCTGGCTGGATGCCGGTGTGCACTTCGTCCACGGCACCGATGCGCTGGTGCGGCTGTCGCTCCGCATGGACCCGGCCCGGCCGCCGGAGGTGCCGCGGCCGCCGCCGCCCGCCATGGCGCCGCGGCCGGCGATCGGGGCGGAGGACGCCATCGCCCCGGCGCTGCGGGAAGCGGGCTTCCGGCCGCTCGGCGTCGAGCTCGCCGGCGCGGAGGCGCGGATCGCGGTGGAGGGTGGCCGCCACCCGACCCTGGCCCAGACGGCCGGTCGGGTGGCCCGCGCCGCGCAGCCCCACCTGCCGCCGGAGGTGGAGCGGGTCGAGATCGTCTGGCACCGCGCCGGCGCGCCGGTGGCCCGGCTGGTGCTGCTGCGGGAGGCGGTGGAGGCGGGCGCCACCGGCGCCGGCAGCGCCGAGGAGGTGCTGGCGTCATCGGGCCTGCTGCCGGCGGACCGCCCTGCGATGGAGCTGGCGGCGCCGGGCCTCTCCTGGGCGCTGGAGCCGCGGCTGGCGATCCAGCTCGGCGACCCGGGCAAGGCGGTACGCTGGCAGGCCGGGCTGGCGGCCGGGGCGCGGTACGGCCTGGGCGAGGGCTTCGCGGTGGCCGGCAGCGTCGCCCAGGCGCTGGCGGGGAACCTGGAGGACGCGAAGCCCTCCGACAGCCAGCTGCCGCATGTCCGCAGCGACCTGGCCCGCTATGCGCGGGAGGGCAAGACATCGATCCCGACCCTCTACGGCGAACGCATCTGGAGCCTGGCGCCGGACTGGTTCGCCCGCGTCACCGGCGGGCTGCTGGAGCCGATGTACCAGGGCGTGCAGGGGGAGGTGCTGTGGCGGCCGATGGACCGGCCCTTGGCGCTCGGTCTGGATCTCGCCTGGGTGGCGCAGCGGGACTACCGCGGCGGCTTCGGCGCGCTGGGCTACACGGTGGCGACGGGGCATGCCTCGCTCTATGCCGACCTGCCGGTCTGGGACCTGTACACCGTGCTGCGGGCCGGGCGGTACCTGGCCGGCGACTGGGGCGGCACCATCGAGCTGGGCCGGCGCTTCGACAGCGGCATCGAGGTCGGCGCCTTCGCCACCTTCACCGACGTGCCGTTCCGCAAGTTCGGGGAGGGCAGCTTCGACAAGGGCATCTACCTGCGCATCCCCCTGCAATTGCTCGGGCCGGAGACGACGGCACGGGCCGGCGCGGTGATCCGGCCGGTGGTGCGCGACGGCGGGCAGCGGCTGATCGCCGACAACCCGTTGTGGGACGTGACGCGGGAGGGCAGGGCGGAGGCGTTGGCGCGGGGCTACATGGGGTTACTCCGGTGATTATCGAATATCAAATCAAAGGAAAACATCTGGGATTTATTTTTTCGGACGAGAAAAAGAGTGTGAAAATAGTTCGCTCTCCTCATGTAAAAATCTCTTCTTCAAATTTGATTTCTGGGTAATATTCGAATCAGGATCAATCATTAATGATCCACCTCTCGCGTCCAATCCAATCTGTCGACGTCGTGTGTTTTGTAGCCAATGAACGCATTCTTCAAAAGAATCCGTCCAATCACCGTCTTTAGAAGGCGAAACGGGCTGAAAAGTATTTATGAAATTAGCATTTTTGCCGTACGGAATCAACCAATCGGCTACGGTGTACATAAAATCTCCCCAATTATTTGTGGATGGTTGAAGATTCACTGCAAGAATTTGAAAATCACCAAATCGATAAGGTCTGGTTAGCTGTCCATCGGTGGCGCGGCCGGTCCGTGTGCGTTGAACCTCTGCTACCCAGAATGATGCACCGTTAGGGAAAAATCTTTTACTAACATCAACGGCCCGCAAAGGTACCCCATGCCTTTTCCGCTGCATTTTTATCTGAATAGAAACCTCGAAGCCATCTTTACTCAGGAGTGCATCAAACGGTTTTTCGCCGTCAATATTAACGTGAATCCATCCATTGTCGGACAGTTTTGGAAAAACAAGTCTATGAAAGGATCGGTCAGCTATGACCCCGCGCACGCCGCGCTGTGTAAGGTCGCCACTCTCCGAAATTGCCTCCAGTATGATCTCAGCGGGTATGTTCCACTGTGATTCGAGATCGTGTATCATAAAGCGACTTCGTAGGATGGCGAAAGCGCGTTTTTGATCTGCAGCCGTCATGTTATTTAAGACGTGTTCCACTTCACCGGCCGGCGCAGCTGTCAACATATCACGATCCCTAGAGGCATCGCGAATGTGATCCAACGGCGAGCCAAATGATAGCAAATCTGTGAAGCTTTCCGTCGCCTAGGGATGGCTGGTTCTTGACAGCCGCGTACGCTGGGGGCGAGTGGCACTCGGAAATTCGGCTTCTGGAGTCGTAGTGGATGTCTGGTGCGTCAGCCTTGCCATTGTTCGCCCTGCAGGGCCAAGCACCTACCAAACTGTTGTCAGGGCTTACCCCCGCATACGAGACGACAATGGGCGCCGCATACATCGGCGATTCCCTGGAGGTAATGAGTAAAATTCCAGATGCTTCGATTAATCTCGTCGTAACTTCTCCGCCTTACGCATTACATTTTAAAAAAGCATATGGGAACGTGGATGCGTCGAAGTATGTGGATTGGTTTAAGCCATTTGGCGCCGAAATTCTTCGCATTCTTCGTGATGATGGATCATTCGTTCTTAATATTAGCGGCAGCTGGAACCCGGGATTGCCGACTCGCTCTGTCTCACAGTACCATCTTTTGTTGGCATTAGTTGAAGATGTTGGATTTCATCTCGCGCAGGAATGCTATTGGTACAACCCGGCCAAGCTTCCAGTCCCGGCAGAATGGGTGACCGTTAGGCGCATCCGAATCAAAGATGCGGTGGAACATGTGTGGTGGTTCTCAAAAACTTCGTCACCCAAGGCCAATAACAGAAACGTATTGCGACCCTACAGCAAAGATATGCTTCGTCTCAATGCGCGCGGCGTCAAAGCCGCAAAGCGTCCGTCTGGACACAGCATTAAAGACACGTTCGATAAAATTAGCTCAGGTGGGTCAATACCCCCAAACGTAATTGAGCAATCTGATTTGGACAATTTTTTGGTTTTTGGGAACAATTCAGCCAATGATACTTATACGAATAGGTGCAAAATGAAAGGTCTGGAGATACATCCGGCTCGCTTTCCCGCCGCCCTCCCAGAGTTTTTTATAAAATTTTTAACTGATGAACAAGATATTGTACTTGATCCTTTCTCGGGATCTAATGTCGTCGGTGCCGTGTGCCAAGCTCAGGCACGCCGCTGGATTGCTGTAGAAAAATCGGACAAATACATGGAAACCAGTAGGTTTCGTTTCGAATAATGACTCGTATTTTAAGCCTAGTTGATTATTATTCATACGATTTTTTGATCTTATTTCGATACGGGCTCTTGTTGCTCTTTTGATTTTGTAAGGCATAGAATATTCACTTTATCTAAGCTGAGGCGTCTCCTGAATTTGCCCCCCACCACCGCTTCCGCCACACCTCGCCCGCAATGACCCTCGCCGCCCTCCTCCAGCACCTCACCTTCGCGCTCGGCCTCGCGCTGCTCTCGGCCGCCGCGGTGCGGGCGATGATCGCCTGGCCGATCCTCGACCACCCCAACGGCCGCAGCGCGCATGTCCGGCCGACGCCGCGCGGCGGTGGCATCGGGCCGGTGCTCGCCTTCATCATCGGCATGCTGGTGCTCTACCAGGTCGCCGATTCGGCCCGCATCGCGGAGCGGCAATTCGTCGGCGTCATCCTGGCCAGCGTGGCGATCGCCGGCGTGGCGCTGGCGGATGACATCCGCAGCCTCTCGGCCCGGCTGCGCTTCGGCGCACAGCTCGCCGCGGCGCTGGTCGCGCTGGCCAGCGGGCTGACGCTGTCGCGGCTGGCGATCCCCTATGTCGGCGTGGTGGAGCTGGGCTTCGCCGGCGCGCTGATCACGGTGTTCTGGATCCTCGGCTGCACCAACGCGGTGAACTTCATGGACGGGCTGGATGGCCTCGTCGGCGGCGTGCTGCTGATCGCCTGCGCCGCGCTGACCGCGATCGCGGCCTTGCAGGGCGGCGGCTTCGTCTACGCCGCGGCGCTGTTCCTGACCGCGGGCTTCGCCGGCTTCCTGCCCTTCAACCTGCACCCGGCGCGCATCTTCATGGGCGATGTCGGCAGCCAATTCGCCGGCTTCATGCTGGCGGTGCTGGCGGTGGCGGCGGCGCGGTTCGACGTCAACCAGCTCAGCTTCCTGATCGTCCCGCTGCTGGTCTTCGGCCTGCTGTTCGATGCCGGCTTTACCCTGCTGCGCCGCGCCGCGATGGGCGACCGGGTCGGCGCGCCGCACCGCACGCATCTGTACCAGATGGCGCAGCGGGCCGGGATGGGGACGCGGGCGGTGGCCGCGACGCATTGGGGCTTCGCCGTCTTCCATGCCGGGCTGGCGCTGGTCTTCCTGCAGCTGGCGCCGAACTGGAAGCCGCTGGTCGTGCTGCCGGCGCTGGCGGTGCAACTGCTGTGGCTGGCCGTGGTGGTGGCGCGGGTGCACCGCGCCGGGCTCAGCTGGCGGGGCTGAGGAACTCGATCGTCAGCATCGGCACGCCGGGCCCGACCCATTGCCGGGCGCGCAGCACCGCGCCGCCCTCGGCTTCCACCCAGAATTGGTTGGTGAAGCGGCCGGCGCCCTCGGCGCGGCAGGATTCCTCGACCAGCAGCACGCCGGCCTCCACGGCCGGCTTCGCCTCCAGCCGGCATTCGACCTGGACGCCGAAGCGCATGCCCTCCGGCGCCCGGTCGGCGCGCATCAGGTCGACCATGCGGCGCGCCGCCGCCGGCCGGTCCAGCAGCGCGGCCGGCGCCGCCAGCGGGTCCGGCCCGTCGAAGCGGGTGGCGGCCAGCATCTCGCCGAGGCCGGCGGTGGCGACGACGCGGCCACCATCGGTTTCCACCACCTGGTTGCCGGCGGTGCGCCACAGCCGGCGCTCGCCGACCGATTGCACCAGGACGGCGTGGCTGCTGCGGCCACGGAATATCAGGCGCAGCGCCGGGCCGTCCGGCTCCGGCTCCGCCGCCGGGGGTGGGCCCAGGCCGGGCAACGCCGCCGACCACAGCGTATCGCCGCAGCCGCCGAGGGTGAGCAGGAGGATGAGGGCGACTCGGCGCATGCCGGAAGGATAGCCCCGGCGCGGGTCGGAAATCTCGCGCCAAGTTGCTGTTAGGAAAGCGAATTCCCCGGCCGCATGGTTGCGCTGCCTCAAGGCCCGCGCAGCGCGGCGGGCGCATCCTGTGGGCCTGTGCCGAAGGAGGCCCCAATGTCCACCCTCACCGCCCGCGACCTGATGACCCCGGATGTCGTCACCGTCCCGCCCGAGACCCCGGTGATCGCCGTCGCCCGCCTGCTGGCGGAGCGCGGCATCTCCGCGGTGCCGGTGCTGGACAAGGCGGGGACGGTGCTGGGGGTGGTGACGGAGGCCGACCTGATCCGCCGCCTGGCGGGGGAGGAGGACCGGCCGCTGGGCTGGCTGAAATCGCTGTTCGCCGACCCGGGCGAGCAGGCCGAGCGCTACGCCCGCACCCATGGCAGCACAGCCGCGGAGATCATGACCGTCGGCGCCGTCGCGGTGACGGAGGCGGATACCGCCACGCACATCGCCCATGTGCTGGAGGAGAAGGCGATCCGCCGCGTGCTGGTGATCGAGGACGGGCGGCTGCGCGGCATCGTCTCCCGCGCCGACCTGCTGCGGGCGCTGGTCTCCCCGCCCAAGGTGGAGGGCGACCTGGCCGACGACCGCATCCGCCAGGCGGTGCTGGCGGCAATGCGGAAGGAGCCCTGGGCCGACACCTTCTACACGCTGGTGGAGGTGAAGGCCGGCGTGGTGGAGTTCCACGGCTTCATGCGGACCGAGCAGGTGAGCCGCGGGCTGAAGGTGCTGGCCGAGCAGGTGCCGGGGGTGAAGGGCGTGGTCGACAACACCCAGCCGATGCCGGCGTACCTCTACGCCGGGATGTAGGGCGCGCTGGACCGGGCGGGGCTGGTATCGTCAGCCCCGCGCCGGCTCCCGCACCCCGGCCAGCAGCGCCGCGCCCACCGCCAGGAACACCACCACCGTCGCCATCCCCGCGCGCTGGCTGCCGCTCGCCGCCGTCACCGCCGCCAGCACCGCCGGGCCGAGGAACCCCGTCACCCGCCCGCTCAGCGCGAAGAGGCCGAAATGCGCCGCGACCTCCGCCGGCGGGGCGAGGCGGGCCATCAGCGTGCGGCTCGCCGCCTGGGCCGGGCCGATGAAGACGCCGAGCGCGAGCGCCAGGGTCCAGAACTGCGCCTTGCCCTCCGCCAGCAGCAGACCGGTCCCCAGCAGGATCAGCGCGCCGAGCGCCACCAGCACGGTGCGCTTCGAGCCCATCCGGTCCTCCAGCAGGCCGAACCCCGCCGCGCCCAGCCCGGCGGTCAGGTTCAGCGCGATGCCGAAGACCAGGATTTCCTCGAAGCCCATGCCGAAGACACCGGCGGCGTAGATGGCGCCGAAGGCGAACAGCGTGTTGAGGCCATCGGTGTAGAACAGCCGGGCGATCAGGAACCGCGCCATCTGCGGGTTGCCCGGCAGGCGGCGCAGCGTGGCGCGGATTTCCGCCAGGCCGCGCCGCATCGCCGCGCCCCAGGCCGGGCGCGCGCCCGGCGGATCGGGCAGCGCCAGCAGCACCGGCCAGGCAAAGATCGTCACCCAGGCGGCGGTCAGCAGGGCGGTCGCCCGGACATGCTCCGCCGCGCCGCGGTCGAGGCCGAACAGCGCCGGGTCCGGCCGTACCAGCAGCAGCAGCGCGACGCCGAGGCAGACCAGCCCGCCGGCATAGCCGAGCCCCCAGGCGAGGCTGGAGACGCGGCCGATCTCGGCCGGGGCGGCCACCTGCGGCAGCAGCGAATTGTAGAACACCGTGCCGAGCTCGAAGGCGATGGTGGCGATGCCGACGCAGGCCAGCGCCCAGAGGGTGTACGCCGGGTCGGGCCGGGCGAACCAGATCAGCGCCGTCGCCATCACCATCACCGCGGTGCAGGCGCCGAGCATAAGCCGCCGCCGCCCGCCGGCATCGGCGACCGCGCCCAGCACCGGCGAGAGCAGGGCGATGCCGAGCCCGGCCAGGGTCTGCATCCAGGCCCATTGCGCCTGGCCGGTCACCGGGTCCGGCGCGATGCCGCGGGTGAAATAGGCGGCGATGACGAAGGTGGAGACGACGGTGGGGAAGGCGCTGTTGGCCCAGTCGTACAGGGCCCAGGCCCAGGCGCGGCGGCTCATGCGGCGGCCTCCTGCCGCAGCCTGGCCGCCAGCGCGTGCCACGGCGCCGGGTCCCAGCTGCGGCAGGCGAGACCGGAGGTGGAGGGCAGCACGAAGACCGGCGGCAGGTCGGGCGGGCCGGAGACCGGCCCGAAGGGCGGCGCCCGCAGCCCGAGGAAGCGCGAAGCCGGGTTCTTGCCGACGAAGCCGACCAGCGCCGGCCGATGGTGCCGCAGCTTCGCCGCCAGCGCCGCCGCGTCGAAGGCGGCGGCCGGGATCGCCGCGTCGGCGCCGGCGACGGTGGTGCAGAGATTGGTCAGGCCGATGCCGAGGCCATCCAGCAGGCGCCATTCCTCCGGCGCGAAGCGGCGCGGCGTGAGCCCGGCAACGTGCAGGATGTCCCAGAATTTGTTGCCCGGCCCGGAATAGGGCGCGCCGCGCAGCGCCGAGACGCGTCCCGGTGCGCTGCCGCAGAGCACCAGGCGAAGGCCTGGGCGCAGCAGGTCGGGCAGGATCTCGGGGGTTGTCATGCGGTGATCAGGGCGGCGCGCGGCGTTTGGGTCAAGCCGGGCGCGCGCCGCGGCGGCACGGTGCGCTGAGACCGCGCCTTGCACGGCGCTGCGGCGGTCGGCGTGCCGTGCGGATCGGGCGCCCCAGACGGCCCGCCCGAAGGCGGCGCCCATCACGCCGGCTCGCGTGGTAGCCGTGTCACGATGCCGGCCTGCATCGCGCCCCATCGCGACCCAGCACTGCCAGCGCCCGCGCCGTTACGCCAGCCCGCGCAGCGCCCGCGCCGTTACGCCAGTCCGCGCAGCGCCCGCGCCGTTACGCCAGTCCGCGCAGCG
>JBMOJU010000063.1:0-19144 GCA_049315625.1 Paracraurococcus sp. | reverse complement strand
CAGAAGCCCGAAGGCGTGGCGGCGTGCCAGACAGGGCCGAGAGAGAAAGCCGGTCAGCACCGAGCATCACCATGCGTGAAGGACCGAGCGATCCTTATGCTGGCGGATCACACTGGTCATATCAACTGGCAGTAGCCAGAAGATTAACCGCAGCAACCGTTCATGTCACCGCGCCCGGATCGGATGTCGTCCGGGGCTTGCCAGCACCGCTGCGGCGCGGTCCCCTTGGCCACGACATGTCCCGCAGGGGGAGGAATGACCATGACGAAACTCGCCACATTCACCGATGCCAAGGGCGCCCGCGTCGGCGCGGTGCTCCAGGATGGGCGCCTGCTCGACCTGTCGGCGGTGGCACCGGGCGGCGCACTCGCGGGCCGCACCCAGGACATGCTGAGCCTGATCGATGGCGGCGCCGGCGCCCTCGCCGCGGTCACCGCGCTGGCCGCCAATCCGCCGGAAGCGGCCATCCTGCCGGCCGGAAGCTGGACCCTGCTGGCGCCGATTCCGCGGCCCCGCCGCAACGTCTTCTGCGTCGGCCGCAATTACATGGACCATGTGGCCGAAGGCGACCGCACCCGCGGCATCACCAGTTCCGAGTTGCCGAAATTCCCGCAATTCTTCACCAAGGCGCCCGACACGGTCATCGCGCCGGAGGATTGGATCCCGGCCCACAAGGGCGTGACGGAGTGGCTGGACTACGAGGTCGAGCTGGCCGCCATCATCGGCACCGAGGGCACCGACATCCCGCGCGAGCAGGCGCTCGACCACGTCTTCGGCTGGACCATCGGCAACGACGTCACCGGTCGCGACCTGCAGCGCCGCTACGGCCAGTGGTTCAAGGGCAAGTCGCTCGACCGTTCCTGTCCGCTCGGCCCCTGGATCATCCCGGCGGCGGAGCTGGATGCGCTCAACACCGGCATCCGCTGCTGGGTGAACGGCGAGAAGCGGCAGGACAGCAACACCGCGAAGATGATCTTCGACGTGAAGGAGATCATCCACCAGCTCTCGATCGGCTTCACCCTCAAGCCGGGCGACGTGATCATCACCGGCACGCCGGAAGGCGTAGGCTACGCCATGCAGCCGCCGAAGACCCTGCAACCGGGCGACGTGGTGGAATGCGAGATCGACGGCATCGGCCGCCTGCGCAACGCGGTGCGCGCCGAGTAGCCGTGCCGGGGCCGGCGGGCAAGGTTAAGCCGATTTAACCTTCCACCCTCCCTTCGCCGCTTCCGCTGGCGCCGCCGAGCGCGCAATTCGCGGACTCGTCCCGAGAGGCCGCATGACCCAGCACCAGCGGATACCGGTTCGTGAGCCGCCGGCGGTCGCCCCCGCCGAGCGCGGGCGCGCGCCGATCCATCGCCTGGACGAGGCCCAGGCGCGTGCCGACCTGCCAGTGCCGGAGTTGCGCGGCATGAAGGCGGCCGCCCCGCAGGGCGAAGCCGGCAGCGCGCCGCGCCGCCGGTGGCGGTCCCGCTTGGCGACGCTCGGAACCGCCCTCAGCGAGACCGGGCCCGGCATCCCGCAGCGCCGGTACCGCGGCCGTGGCGTCGGGCGGTTCGTCAGCCGCAGCGTCGTCGGGCGCCTGGGCGGCACGCTGGCGCTGGACCGCCGGCCCGGCCACCGCGCGGCGTTTCGCACCCGCCTGCCGATGCGCGCCGCAGGCGCCGCATGACACCGACCCGGGTCTTGATTGTCGACGACAACCCCGCAGCGCGGCGCCTGCTGCGCATCGCCTGCGAGGCAAACGGGGCGGAGGTGGAGGATTGCGCCGATGCCGCGGCGGCGGAGGCGGTGCTGCTGCTGCGGCGCTTCGACCTGATGTTGATCGATTGCTACATGCCGGGAACCGATGGCCGGACGCTGGCACGGCGGGTGCGGGCAGCCGGCCACCCGGGGCGGCTGGTGGCGGCGACCGCGGACGCGCTGCTGCCCGCCACCGACCCGGACGGGATGCGGGTGTTCGACGCGGTGCTGATCAAGCCGATCCTGATGGACACGATCCGCGCCGAACTGGCCCGGTTCCCGGCGACCTGAACCGGCCTACCGCGCCGCGCGCAGCCGCCGCCAGACCGCGATCGCGCCGAAGGACAGCCCGATGACCAGCACGGACACCCCTGTAGTCAGCGTGCCGAGCGCGTAGATCTCCGGCGTCGTCACCGTGGTGGTCAGGCCCTGGAGTTCCAGCGGCAGGGTGTTGGTGTCGCCGATCGCCTGCGAGGACCGGGCGATCTCGTCCCAGGACAAGGTGAAGCCGAAGAGCGCGACGCCCACCAGGCTCGGCCCGATCAGCGGCAGCACCACGTGGCGGAAGACCTGCCAGGGGGAGGCGCCGAGGTCGCGCGCCGCTTCCTCCAGCACCGCGGGGAAGCGGTTGAAGACGGCGAACATGATCAGCAGGCCGAAGGGCAGCGTCCAGGTGAGGTGCGCGCCGAGACCGGAGGTGAACAGCCCCATGGCCGTCGCATACTCGGCCAGCCATGCGAGTTCGTAGGTCTCGGCCAACGCCTTCACCGTATCGTCGATCAGCCGGAATTCGAGCGCGATGCCGAGCGAGACGACGATGGAGGGCACGATCAGGCTGGCCACCGTCAGGTGGAACAGCAACGATTGGCCGAGGAATCGGCGGCGGAAGGCATAGCCGGCCGAGAGGGAGATCAGCGTCGTCAGCACCATGACGACGAGGCCGAGCCGCACCGAGCGGCGGAAGGCCGCCCAGATGTCGACCACGCCGACGCCGTCCCACAGCGTCTGGTACCAGTGCAGCGACAGGCCCTGCATGGGGAAGGTCAGCCCTCCCCCCGGCCCCTGGAAGGACAGCAGCAGGATGGTCAGCGTCGGGCCATAGAGGAAAAGCATGAACAGGGCGAAGAACAGGGCGAGGGCCCAGAAGGCGAAGCCGCGGCGCTCCTCCATCGCCTAGAGCTCCCGCCTGATGTCGACCAGCCTGGTCATGACGGCGATGATGATCAGCACCAGCGCCAGCAGCACCACGGCCTGGGCCGCGGCGGCAGGGAATTGCAGGTAGGACATCTGCACCTGGATCACCTTGCCGACCGAGGCGATCTGCTGGCCGCCCATCACGCCGATGGTGACGAAATCGCCCATGACGAGGACGATGACGAAGATCGAGCCGATGACGAGGCCCGGCTTCGCCAGCGGCACCACCACGTGCCAGATGGTCTGCCAGCCGCTGGCGCCGGCGTCCCGCGCGGCCTCCAGCAGCCGGTGGTCGATGCGCATCATGCTGTTGAACACCGGCACCACCACGAACAGCGTGTAGAGATGCACGAAGGCCAGCACGACGGAGAACTCGGAGAACAGCAGCCAGTCCTGCGGTTCCTTCACCAGGCGGGCGGAGACCAGGAAGCTGTTCACCACGCCTTCCCGCCCGAGCAGCGGGATCCAGGAGATCATGCGGATGACGTTGGAAGTGAGGAAGGGCGCGGTGCAGAGCAGGAACAGCGCCATGCGCACGCTTTCCGACCGCACGTGGAAACAGAGGAAGTAGGCGACGGTGAAGCCGAGCACGAGGGTGATGGCCCAGACCATGCCGCACAGCCGCAGCGTGGAGATATAGGTGCGGAAGGTGGTGCAGAGCCCGTTCGAGAGGTCGCCGCAGCCCTCGAACATCTCGACGTAGTTGCGCTGCGTGACGTCGGGGATCAACGAGTATTCGGTGTAGTTCCACAGGCTGACCACGCCGGTCGCCAGCAGCGGGAAGACGAAGAAGAACAGCAGCACGAGCCACAAGGGCGCCGCCTGCAGCAGCGGCACCCAGGACCGGCGCGCGGGCGGCGCGGCAACCGCAATGACGGGGGCCGGCGCTGCCGCCGGCCCCTCCATCGCAGCCGCTTCAGGCAGCGATGAACTCATTCCATTTCCTGACCATGTAGTCGTTCTCGTCCATCACGGCGTTCCAGCAGGCGACGCCGCCCATCCGCTGTTCGTAGCTGCCGCCGTCGCGCACCGTGCCGGCCTTCTCCAGCAGGGAGCCGTCCGGCGCCTTGATGTCCTTCTCGGCCGGCTTGCCTTCCATCCAGTAGGCCCACTCGTAGGGCTCCATATTGGCCTTCGCGGTGGACAGCACGGCGGAGTAGTAGCCCTGGCGATTCAGGTAGGCGCCGCACCAGCCGGACAGGAACCAGTTGATGAATTCATAGCCGGCATCGAGCTTGCGGCCGGTGGTGGTCTTCGGCAGGCCGAAGCCGCCGGCCCAGGCGCGGTAGCCTTCCTTCAGCGGCTGGTAGACGCAGGGCACGCCCTTGCTGCGCACCGCGGTCACCGCCGGCGACCACATCGACTGGATGACCACCTCGCCCGAGGCCATCAGGTTGACGCTCTCGTTGAAGTCCTTCCAGAAGGCGCGGAACTGGCCGGCCCGCTTGGCCTCGGTCAGCACCTTCATGGTCAGGTCGATCTCGGCCTTGGTCATGTTGCCCTTGTCGGCATACTTGTACTGACCGGTGGCCTCCACGACCATCGCCGCATCCATGATGCCGATCGACGGGATGTTGAGCAGCGAGGCGCGACCCTTGAATTCCGGGTTCAGCAGTTCGGCCCAGGACGTGATCGGACGGTTGATCTTGTCCGGCCGGATGCCGAGCGTATCCGCGTTGTAGACGTTCGGGATCAGCGTCATCCACTGCGTCTGCTCGGTGGCGAAGGTCTTGGCGTCCTGCTTCGGCAGGAAGCTCACCTTCTTCGGCGCGGTGCCCTGGTCACCGATCTTCTTGCCGGCGATCTCGCCCTTGGTGAAGACCGGGGTGATGTCGTTGACCAGCTTGATGCGCTTGGAATCCATCCCGATCAGGTTGCCCGACGGGATGATCTTCTTCAGCATCCAGTATTCGCTGTCGACGATGTCGAAGCTGTTCGGCTGGGTGACGACGCGGCGGACGATGTCGTCCGAGGTCACCGGCACGTATTCCAGCGTGATGCCGGTATCCTGCTTGAACTTCGCCTTGATCTCCTGGCTCTGGTTCACCGCGGTGCCGATGTAGCGCAGCACGATCGCCTCCTGCGCATGCACCGCCGGCGCGGCCAGGCCGGCCACCGCCGCACCAGCCGCGGCCTTCAGCGCGTCGCGCCGGCCGAACCCGCTCTTCTTCTCGTCCATTGTCCCCACTCCTCGAGTCAATGCCCAGCGGCGGACGCGACTGCGTCGGCCAACGGGCGGATGTCGGCCTGGTCCCAGGCCAGGGAAACCTGCTGCCCCGGCGCGACTGGATCAGCGTGCAACGCCGCCTCGGACAGCACCACGGAGAATTCCTCGCCCGCCGTGCCGACCAGCGCCACGGCGAAGCCGGTGCCGGTATATTCGACCCCGGCCACCGTCGCCGGCAGCCCGGCCGCGGCGATGCGGGTGCGGTCGCAGCGCACGGCGATCAGCCCGCCATCGGGCAGGGTGAAGACGTTGTGGCCGCCCATGAAGCGGGCGACGAAGGCGGTGCGCGGCCGGTCGAACAGGTCCTCCGGCGTGCCCTGCTGCTCGATCCGTCCGGCGCGCATCAGCACCACCAGGTCGGCCAGCGCCAAGGCTTCGTCCTGGCTGTGGGTCACGTGGACGAAGCTGATCTGCAGCTCGCGCTGGAAGCGCTTGAGCTCGGCGCGGACCCGGCCGCGCAGGAAGGGGTCGAGCGCCGAGAGCGGCTCATCCAGCAGCAGCGTCGCCGGGTTGGTCACCAGCGCGCGGGCCAGCGCCACGCGCTGCTGCTGGCCGCCGGAAAGCTGCGCCGGCAGCCGCGCGGCGTAGCTGTCCAGCTCCACCAGCCGCAGCGCGTCCTGCGCCTTGGCATGGCGCTCCGCCTTCGCCACGCCGCGCATGCGCAGCGAAAAGGCGACGTTGTCCAGCACCGACAGGTGCGGGAACAGCGCATAGGACTGGAACATCATCGCCGTGCCGCGCCGCGCCGGCGGCAGGCCGACGATCGGCGCATTGTCCAGCAGGATGTCGCCGGAGGTCGGGTTCTCGTGCCCCGCCAGCAGGCGCAGCGTGGTGGTCTTGCCGCAGCCCGAAGGGCCGAGCAGGCAGACATAGCTGCCAGCGTGGATGCGCAGGTCCAGCGCATCGACCGCGATTGCGCCGCCGGGGAAGCGTTTGGTGACGGCGGCGAATTCGATCGCGCCGCGCGCCTTGGCAGCGCTCGGACGAAGGGAGGGTGTGCCGTGCAGGTCCGCGGTCTCCGACTGGCCCGTGGCAGAGTGGGGCCGAATGCCTTGCAGCATGCGTGCCAGCGATCCGCGTTGCGGAACGGCGTGATTCCCCGGGGACCACGCCAGGGGTGCCCAGGCTTGCGGCAGGTTGCCGGAACCAGCGGCAACCGCCGGTGGTATCAGCCCGCCGGCAGCCTCCGGGCCGGGACGCCGCCCACCACCGCGCCGGGCGGCACGTCCTCGGTCACCGCCGCACCGACGCCGACCACCGCGTCGTCCCCGATGGTGACATAGGGCCGGCAGGCGGCGCCGGCGCCGATCAGCGCCCGGGCGCCGACCCGCACGCCGCCCGGCAGCACGCTGCCCGGCCCGCAATGCGCGCCATCGCCCACGGCAACGTCGTGTTCCAGGATCGCCCCGGTGTTGACGATGCAGAACCGCCCGACGCTGGCGGCGGCACCCAGCACCGCGCGCGGCAGCACCACGCTGCCCTCCCCGACACGGGCGCTGCGGGCCACGATCGCGGCCGGATGGACCAGCGGCGGGAAGCCAAAGCCCAACGCCGCCAACCGCGCCGCGGCCGCCAGCCTGGCGCCGGCGTTCCCGATGGCGATGCAGGCCAGCGCCACCCCCGCCCGCCGCAGCCCCGCCAGCACCGATTCGTCGCCCAGCACCGGCACGCCCAGCATGGCCGGGACCTGCGGCACGGCATCGACCAGCCCCGCGATCTCCGGCCCGCCCCCTGCCCCATTCAGGTCGCGGAGCAGTTCGATCAGCGCCCGGCCGTGCCCGCCGGCGCCGAGAATCACCAGTTTACCCGCCATTTCCCGTCCCCCGACCTCCTTCGTCATCTCCTGCGTTGGCGAATGCGTTGGATCGGCCGATATTCCCCGTAACACCAACCCCCCGGGGCGGAGCGGACGCATAGGCATGTCAAGCAGCGAATGGGAAATCCCGTCGGACCTCCAGCCGGACCCCACCGAGCACGAGTTCGACCTGGACCAGGTGCTGCGTTCGATCGTGGCGGTGAAGGCGCTGGTGCCGGCCGATGCCTTCACCGCCCAGACCCTGGGCACGGAGCGCACCGGCAGCGGCGTGGTCATCCGCCCGGACGGGCTGATCGCCACCATCGGCTACATGGTGACGGAAGCCGAGACCATCTGGCTGACCACGCATGATGGCCGCGCCATCCCAGGCCATGCGCTCGCCTACGACTTCGAAACCGGCATCGGCCTCATCCAGGCGCTCGGCAAGCTGAACCTGCCCGCCCTGCCGATCGAGACCAGCGACCTGCCCCGGCCGGGCGACACCTGCGTCTTCGCCAGCGCCGGCGGGCGCAAGCATGCGCTGCGCTGCACCATCGCGGCACGGCAGGAATTCGCCGGCTACTGGGAATACATGCTGGACGACGCGATCTTCACCGCGCCGGCGCATCCCTCCTGGGGCGGGGCCGGGCTGATCGGCGGCGACGGCAAGCTGATGGGCATCGGCTCGCTCGTCATGCAGCAGCAGGACGGCAAGGGCCGCCGCGTCGACCTCAACATGGTCGTGCCGGCCAACCTGCTGCCGCCGATCCTCGGCGACCTGCTGTCCTACGGAAGGCCGAACAAGCCGGCGCGGCCCTGGCTCGGCCTCTATGCCACCGAGGACGAGACCGGCGTCGTCGTCAGCTCCATGGCCCGCAACGGCCCGGCACAGAAGGGCGGGGTGCAGGAGGGCGACCGCATCCTGACCGTCGGCGGCACCAAGGTGGCCGATTTGCCCGGATTGTGGCGCGCGGTCTGGGCCTGCGGCAATGCCGGGGCGCGGGTGCGGATGACCGTGACGCGGGACGCCTCCCCGCGGGAGATGTCGCTGGCCTCGATCGACCGGCGCAGCTTCCTCAAGGCGCCGAGGCTGCATTGAGCGGCGATCTCGGCCTGCTCGCGCTCCGCCGCCAGGCGCGGCGTCTGCTGGCGCCCTGGGACGGCGCGACCACCCCTGGCGCGACGCTCGGCCTGGTGCGCGACGGCGCGCTGGCACTGCACGAGAGCGCCGGTGCGGCCAGCCTGGAACTCGGCATCCCGATCGGGCCGGAGACCAGCTTCCGCGTCGCCTCGGTCAGCAAGCAATTCACCTGCGCCGCCATCCTGCTGCTGGCCGCCGAGGGCCGCCTTGCGGTGGAGGACCCGATCCACCGCTGGCTCCCGGAGCTGCCCGATTTCGGCGCGCCCATCACCATCGACCAGCTGATGCGCAACTGCTCCGGCATCCGCGACATGCTGGAGCTGATGCGGCTCGGCGGGACGGACCTCTCCCACCCGGCGACGCCCCCACAATTGCTCGCCGCCATCGGCCGGCAGCACAGCCTGAACTTCGCCCCGGGCACCCGCTTCCTCTATTCCAACAGCGGCTTCCTGCTGCTCGGGCGGATCGTCGAGGCCGTGGCGGGCGAGCCGCTCGGCACCTTCCTCGAGCGCCGCATCCTGGCGCCGCTCGGCATGACCCGCACCCGCCACACGCCGGGCGTGACGGAGGTCGTCCCCGGCCTCGCCACCGGCTACTTCCCGCAGGAGGGCGGCTTCATCCGCGCGCCGCACGGCTTCCCGCTGGGCGGCGAGGGCGGCCTCGTCTCCTGCGTCGAGGATCTGGCGCTGTGGGACCGCAACTTCACCACCGGCCTGGTCGGCGGCACGGCGCTGCCGGCGGCGCTGGCCGAGCGCGCCCCCTTCGCCAATGGCAGCCTCAACCTCTATGCCCGCGGGCTGGAGGTGACGTCGCATCGCGGCCTGCGCACCGAAGCCCATGGCGGGCTCTGGCCCGGCTACAGGACCGCCTTCCTGCGCGCGCCGGAGGCGGCGCTGACGGTGATCGCCATCGCCAACCATGGCGGCATCGACGTTGCCTACCTGGCGCAGCGGATGCTGGATGCGGCGATCGAGGGCCGGCCGGGGCTGCACCCGGTTCCCGCCCTGCCGCCGCGCCCGACGCTGGAACCGCTGGCCGGCCGCTGGGTCGAGCCCGGGTCCGGCACCACGGTGGAACTCTCGATCGCCGCGAACGGCAGGCCGATCGCCACCCAGCACGGCCTGCCTTTCGCGCTCGAAGCGGCCGCCGATGGTCGGCTGGTCGCCTTGCGGGGGAGCTACCCCTTCAGCCTGGCGCTGCCGCAGGACGACCGGCTGCTGCTGGAAACCGATGCCGGCACCGTCACCACCTTCCGCCGCGCCGATCCCGCCGCGGCGCTGCCGGCGGGGCTGGCCGGGACCTACCGCTGCGAGGAACTCGACACCGCCTGGACCCTGGCGCCGGAAGGCGAGGGGCTGGCCGTCCATGTGCGCGGCCCGATCACCGTCGCTGGCCCCTGGCCCGTGCAGCCCATCGATGGCGACTGCATCCGCGTGCTGACGCCGGCGACGATGTTCCAGGGCTGGGTGGATGCGCGCGTGCAGCGCGACCCGGCCGGCCGCATCGCCGGCATCCTGGTCAGCGGCGGCCGGGCGCGCGGCCTGGTCTTCGAACGGCAGGGCTGAACCGCGCATTCCATGCCGATCCGGCATAGGATGGCGCCGCCATGCGCCGCTACCTCGACCAGCGCCTGAAGCTGCACCTGCTGCGCGTCGCCGACGCGTTGGAGACGCATCGCAGCCTGCTCAAGGCCTCCGCCGTGCTCGGCATCGGCCAGCCGGCGCTGACCCGCAGCCTGCAGGAGCTGGAAGCGGTCACCGGCGAGCGGCTGTTCGACCGGCACGCCCGCGGCGTCCGCCCGACCGCGGCCGGGCTGGTCATGGTCCGCCTCGCCCGCCGCATCCTGGCCGAGACCCGGCGGGCGGAGGAGGAGCTGGACCGCCTGGCCACCCCCGGTGCCGGCAGCGTCGCGGTCGGCGCCCTGCCGGTCGCCGCGGTGGGCGTGCTGCCGGGCGCGCTGATCCGGCTGCGCGCCGAGCATCCGTCGCTGCAGATCCGCATCCAGCAGGGCCGGATGGAGGACCTGCTGCCGGCGCTGGCCGCCGGCGAGATCGACCTGATCCTCGGCCGGCTCTACGCCCCGGCGGTCGCCGACGGCTTCCAGCGGGAGCCCCTGTGGGAGGAGCCGATCAGCATCCTCGCCCGCGCCGGCCACCCGATCCTCGCCGCCCCCGCGGCCGCGGCGCTGCGGGGCTGCGAGCTGGTGCTGCCGACCATCAGCCAGCGCGTCGGGCAGGAGATCGACGCGCTGCTCGGCGCGCTCGGCCTCTCCCCGACGCTGACCATGCGCTCCTCCTCCTACGGCTTCATCCGGGAGATGCTGCTGGCGACCGACATGGTCTCCGTCATGCCGCGGCTGATGATGGCGGGCGACCTGCTGCGCGGCAGCTTGCGGGTGGTGCCGCTGCCGATCCCGGCGCCCCCGCGCCCGGCCGGGCTGGTGCTGCCGCGCGACCGGCCGCTGCCGGCGGCGGGCCTGGCCTTCGTCGCCGGGCTGCGGGCGCATCTGGCGGAACTCGACGCCGCGGTGCCGGCGCGTATGCCGGATGCTGATACGAAGCGTCGAAGAAGCGATAGGACGCGGCACCGCCCGCCGGCTAGGGTCGCGGAAAGGGAGGAACCAGACACATGACCACGCCGCCGCCCGAACCGATCATGGACGTGGCGCATCTCGGCCATGTCGAGTTGCTGACCCCGAGGCCAGAGGCCAGCATGCGTTTCTTCACCGAGGTGATGGGCCTGACCGAAAGCGGCCGGCAGGGCGACAGCGTCTTCCTGCGCGGCTGGGACGACTACGAACGCTATTCCCTGGTGCTGACCGGCGCGTCGACCTCCGGCCTCGGCCACGCCGCCTTCCGCGCCCGCTCGCCGCAGGCGCTCGACCGCCGCATCGCCGCGCTGCGCGCCGATGGCGTCGCCGTGGAACGGCACGAGGACAGCCTCGGCCATGGCCCCGCCTGGCGCTTCCACGACCCGGCCGGCCACCTGATCGAGCTTTACTTCGACACCGAATGGTACGAAGCGCCGCCCGAACGCCGCCCCGCGCTGAAGAACCAGGCCGAGCGCTACCCGGCGCGCGGGGTCAACGTCCGCCGGCTGGACCATTTCAACACGCTCGGCCCCGACGTCCGCGCGGCCCGCGAATTCTACCAGCGCAACCTCGGCCTCCGCTGCACCGAACGGATCGAACTCGACAACGGGCTCGAGACCGGGATGTGGCTCACCGCCACCAACAAATCCTACGGCATGGCGATGGGCCGCGAACCGAACGGCATCCCCGGCCGGTTGCACCACATCACCTTCGCCCTCGACAGTCGGGAGGCGATCCTGCAGGCCGCCGACGTGTTCCTCGACGCCGGCATCGCCATCGAGAACGGGCCGCACAAGCACGCCATCCAGCAGACGTTCTTCCTCTATGTCTACGAACCCGGCGGCAACCGCGTGGAACTCGCCCATGCGGGCGCGCGGCTGGTGCTGGCGCCGGATTGGCGGACCATCACCTGGACGGAAGCCGAGAGGAACAGGGGGCAGGCCTGGGGGCTGCAGCTCAGCGAGAGCTTCCGCAGCTACGCGACGCCGCCAGGCAAGTAAGCGAGATTGGGGGAAGGTATTCCCCCAAACCCCCATCTATTTTTCCGAGTCCGCAGGCTCGAACGGAGGAGTTCCATGGCCAACACCGCGCTTGTTGTCAGCGCCCATTCCGCAGATTTTGTCTGGCGCGCCGGCGGCGCCATCGCGTTGCACGCCGCCAAGGGCTGGCAGGTCACCGTCATCTGCCTCTCCTACGGCGAGCGCGGCGAATCCGCGAAGCTGTGGCGCCAGCCGGGCATGACGCTGGAGCGCGTGAAGGCCGAACGGGAGAAAGAGGCCCGTGCCGCGGCCGAGGTGCTCGGCGTGCACGACATCCAGTTCTGGGACCTCGGCGACTACCCCATCACGTTGAACAACGACTCGCTGTTCCGCCTGGTCGATGTCTACCGTGACATTCACCCGAAATTCGTCCTCACCCACAGCAAGGAGGACATCTACAACCGCGACCACCCCGCGGTGACCGACTTCGCCCAGCACGCCCGCATCACCGCCCAGGCGCACGGCCACAACCCGCACCAGAAGGTGCTCGGCGCCCCGCCCGTATTTCTCTTCGAGCCGCACCAGCCCGAGCAATGCGGCTGGAAGCCCGACGTGCTGCTCGGGATCGACAGCGCCTGGGAGAAGAAGCGTGCCGCCATCGAATGCATGGCCGGGCAGGAGCACCTCTGGGAATACTACACCCGCGTCGCCCTCCAGCGCGGCGCCCAGGCGGCGCGCAATTCGGAGAAGGCGATCAAGTACGGCGAAGGCTACCAGTCGGTCTTCCCGCATGTGGTCGAGACGCTCGGGTGACCGCGTCCGATCGTCCGAGCGTCAGCGAGGACGTGAAGCGGCCGCGACAGCCAGTCCTCTCGGCTGCCATCGGGCGCTACCCGCACACAGCGCCGCTGCTCGACGGCGCGGTCGCCTCGCCGTCGCTGCGGTTGGCATTCGCCACCGTCGCGCCGATCAGCCGCGCCTTCGCGCCCATGGTGCGCGAGGCCCGCTACGACGTCTCCGAGATGGCCATCGCCACTTTCCTCCAGGCCCGCGCCTGGGAAAAGCCGCTGGTGCTGCTGCCTGTCGTGCTCGCCGCCCGCTTCCAGGAAGCCGCGCTGCTCTGCCGCGCCGACGGCCCGATCCAGGGCCCCGCCGACCTTGCCGGCCGCCGCATCGGTGTCCGCGCCTATAGCCAGACGACGGGGATGTGGCTGCGCGGCAGGCTGGCCGAAACCCACGGGGTCGCGCCCGACGCGATGCGCTGGACCACCTTCGAGGCCGCGCATGTCCCCGAATACCGCGATCCGCCGTGGGTCGAGCGCGCCCCGCCCGGCACCGACATGCTGGCCATGCTGCGCGACGGCACCCTGGACGCTGCGATCTTCGGCAACGACACCCCGGCCGATGCCGGCCTGCGCACCGTCTTCCCCGACCCCGCCGCGGCAGGCGAGGCTTTCCGCGCCACGCATGGCTTCGTCCCGGTGAACCACCTGCTCGTCATCCGCCGGGACCATGCAGCGCAGGCCGCCGAACTGGTCCGGCTGTTCCGCGCCGCCGGGCCGGGCCGGCCGGTGGCGACCCGCGCGACGTTGCAGCCTGCACTCGACCTCGCGGTGCGGTATTGTGTCGAACAGGGGCTGTTGCCACGGCCGCTCGGACCCGCGGAGATCTGGGCCGGGTTGCCCGAAGACGTGGCGTGATCGCCCGACAGGGAAGGAGACAAGGAATGACCACCACCACCCGCCGCGCCCTGCTGGCCGGCGCCGCCGGCCTGCTCGCCGCCCCCGCTCTCGCGCAGGAGGCCGGCTATCCCAGCCGCCCGGTCACCGTGGTGGTGCCCTGGGCCGCCGGCGGCTCGACCGACGCCTTCGCCCGGGTCCTGGCCGGGCGGCTCTCGACCGATCTCGGCCAGGGCTTCGTGGTGGACAACCGCACCGGCGCCAACGGCACCATCGGCCTGACCTCCGCGGCCCGGGCACGGGCGGACGGCTATACGGTGATCGTGCTGCCGAACAGCACCTATGCCGTCGCGCCGCACCTGTACCCGCTGGGCTTCGAGGTCGAGAAGGCCTTCGCCGGTGTCGGCCTGCTGGTCTCGATGCCGATGTTCATGCTGGTCGGCAAGGCCTCGCCGGCGAAGACCCTGGCCGAGTACGTCGCCCTGGCGAAGCAGCCCGGGGCGCGGCTGACCTATGCGAATTCCGGCATCGGCGCGACCAGCCACCTGGCGACCGAGATGCTGCTGCAGGCCGCCGGGATCGAGGTGGCCGATGTCGGCTACCGCGGCGGCGGCCCGGCGATCCAGGGCGTGCTGACCGGGGAGACGGGCATGCTGTTCATGCCCGCCTCCGCGGTGATGGGGTTCATGGCCTCGGGTGACCTGCGCGCGCTGGCCGTCGCCTCCCCCACCCGCAGCCCGCTGGCGCCGGAGGTGCCGACCTTCGCCGAGCAGGGCTTCCCCGCCGTCGAGATGATCGAGCACATCGCCATGATGGCACCCGCCGGCACGCCGCAGCCGGTGCTCGATCGGCTGAACGCTGCCTGCCGCGCCGCGCTGACGGCGACCGACATGAAGCCCCGCCTGGATGCGCTGGCAGTCACGCCGGAAGTCCGGCCGCAGGCGGAATGGCCGGCCTACCTGGCGGGGGAAAGCCGCCGGATGGCGGAGATCGTGCGGGTGCGGAACATCAAGGTCCAGTAGTCTGATGGCGGGCGGGGCGGCTTGCATTCCATGGGCAAAGCCGTCATACCACCCGCCGCGCCTGGGTAGCTCAGCTGGTTAGAGCACGGCACTCATAATGCCGGGGTCGCCGGTTCAAGTCCGGCCTCAGGTACCACCCCCCTCTCAGCTCACCTCGTGCGATGCACCGCGCGGCAGCCGCGCCACCGCCCGCAGCGTGCCGTCATGCTCCATCGCATCTCGCACCGCGGCACCCCAGGCCAGCACCGCGCTGCCGAGGGTGACGGTGAGCAAGCCCGCGATCAGCGCCATCATGATCCTGTTCCTCGCCGGTCGCCGCGGGGCGCGCCATGCGCCCTGCCTCGCGAACCGGTTGGAGGAGAGATGGGGCGTGTCCTGGGATGCAGCCCCGGCATGGAATCGGCGCAGCCATGCGGCCCGTGCGGGTCGGCTTAGGCCGCCGCGACGCTCACCGCGGCCCGGCGGATGAAGCCGCCGCCCAGCACCCGGTCGCCGTCATAGAGCACGCAGGCCTGGCCGGGCGCCGCGATGGCGGGCTCCTCCGGCGTCACCAGCAGCAGGCCCGATGCGGCATCCCAGGCCACCATGGCCGGGCGCGGTTCCTCCCGCGCCCGCAGCTTCACCCGGCAGGCGAGCGGCGCGGCCGGCGGCGGGGCCAGCCAATTGACCTCGCCGACCTCCACCACCGCCTGGGCCAGCGCCTGGCGCGGCCCGACCACGACGCGGCGGGTGCCGGCCTCGACGCCCGCCACATAGAGCGGCTGCTCGCCGTCGCGGGAGGCCTGGCCGAGCCCCCGCCCCTGCCCCACCGTGTAGCGGGCGATGCCCTGGTGCCGCCCCAGCACCCGGCCATCCAAGTGGACGATCTCGCCGGCCTCCGCCGCATCCGGCCGGTGCTTCGCCACCACCTCGTGGTAGCGGCCGGCGGGGACGAAGCAGATGTCCTGGCTGTCCGGTTTCTCGGCGACCGCCAGCCCCAGCCGTGCCGCCACCGCCCGCACCGCCGTCTTGTCCGGGTAGTCGCCGAGCGGGAAGCGACTGAAGGCGAGCTGTTCGGGCGTGGTGGCGAACAGGAAGTAGCTCTGGTCCCGCGCCGGGTCCGCCGCCCGGTGCAGCTCGGCGCCGTGCGCCCCTTCGACGCGGCGGACGTAATGGCCGGTCGCCAGCGCCTCGGCGCCCAGGTCGCGGGCGAGGCCGACCAGGTCGTGGAACTTCACCGTCTGGTTGCAGCGGATGCAGGGGATCGGCGTCTCGCCGCGGGCGTAGCTGTCGGCGAAATCCTGCACCACGGCGTCGCGGAAGCGGCTCTCGCGGTCCAGCACGTAGTGCGGGATATCGAGCGTATCGGCCACCCGGCGGGCATCGTGGATGTCCTGCCCGGCGCAGCAGGCGCCCTTGCGGCTGGTCGCCGCGCCGTGGTCATACAGCTGGAGCGTGGCGCCGATGACGTCATGCCCCTGCTCCCGCAGCAGGCCGGCGACGACGCTGCTGTCGACGCCGCCCGACATCGCCACAAGAATCCTCATGGCTGCGCCATTCGGTGGGCGACCAGAATCCTCATGCCGCGGCGTCCAGCCCCTGCTGCCAGAACGCCACCTCCAGCCGCGCGGCCTCGGCAAAGGTGGCGCTCAGCGTGGCGAAGCGGGCGGTGCCGCCATGGCTCTCGCCCAGCGCATCGATGCGCGCCGCGGCGGCCGTCGCCAGCGCCTGGTAGCCCGGATCGGCATAGGCCTCGATCCAGCTGCGGTAGGGGTTGCCCTCCAGCCGGTGGTTCGGGTCGGCCAGGATGCGCAGCGCGACCTCGCCATAGCCGACCGTGCAGGGGGCCAGCGCCACCTCCAGGTCGAGGATGTCGCCCGCCAGGCCGCGGTCGATGACGTAGCGGGTGTAGCTGACCGTCGCGGCGGTCTCCGGCGTCGCCCGAAGCTCGGCCTCCGGGATGCCCCACTCGGCGCAGTAGCCGATATGGAGCTGCGTTTCCGAGAGGATGGACGTGATCGCCGCCGATTTCTCCCGCATCGCCTCCAGGCTCTCGGCCTTGAAGACGGCCAGCGCCTCGGCCCGGGCGAAGTGGATCAGGAAGAGGTAGTCCTGCACCAGATAGTACCGGAAGGCGGCCAGCGGCAGCGAGCCGTCCGCGAGGCCCTGGACGAAGCGGTGCCAGGTATAGGCCTGCCAGCCCGCCGCGCACTGGTCGCGCAGCCGGCGGAACAGGCCGCCCTCGGCACCGAAGGCTTCGTCCCAGGGTTCCAAATCAGCCGCCCGCGTTCCGGGTGCCGGCAGGCAGCTTCACCACCAGCCCGTCCAGCGCGTCGGTCATGATCAGCTGGCAGCCGAGCCGCGAGGTCTCCTGCAGGTCGAAGGCCAGGTCGAGCATGTCCTCCTCGTCCTCGGTCGGCGCCGCCAGCCGGCCGAACCAGGCGCCGTCCACCACCACGTGGCAGGTCGAGCAGGCCAGCGAGCCCTCGCAGGCGCCCTCGATATCGACGCCGTGCTTGTGCGCGATCTCCAGGACCGAAAGGCCGAGCGGCGCGTCCACCTCACGGGGGATGCCGTCGCGCTCGATGAAGGTCATCCTGGGCATCTTATTCGCCTGCTCCGCTCGCGGCCCGCCAGCCGGCGGCAAGCGCTGCCGCGGCCCGGTCCACATCCGCCGGCGAGGTAAAGCGGCCGATCCCGATCCGCAAGGTCGCCCTTGCCTCGGTCTCCGGAATCCCGAGTGCGCGGAGAACGTAGGAGGGCTCGACCGCGGCCGAGGAGCAGGCCGAGCCGGTGGAGACGCAGACCCCAGGCGCCGCGGCCATGATGGCCTGGGCGTCCACCGTCCCGGGGAAGGTCAGGTTGAGGTTGCCCGGGACGCGGCTGGCGCGGCTGCCATTGACCCGGAGGCCGGGCACCAGGCGTTCCAGCCCGGCCAGCAGGATGTCGCGCTGCTCGGCGATGCGGCCGGCATCCAGCGGCCCCTCGACCGCCGCCAGCCGAGCGGCCTCCCCCAACCCCACCACCAGCGGCGCGGCGAGGGTGCCGGAGCGGAAGCCGCGTTCCTGCCCGCCGCCGGAGAACAGCGGCGCCAGCCGCACCCGCGGGCGGCGGCGGATGTAGAGCGCGCCGATGCCCTTGGGCCCGTAGATCTTGTGGCCGGAGATCGAGAGCAGGTCGGCGTGAATCTCCGCCACGTCGAGGGGGATGCGGCCGCAGCCCTGCGCCGCATCGGTGTGGAAGAGCGCGCCGGCCGCCTTGGCGATGGCGCCGATGGCGGCGAGGTCCTGCACCACGCCGATCTCGTTGTTCACCGCCATGACGGAGACGAGAAGGGTGCGGTCGTCGACCGCCTCCCGCAGCGCATCGAGGTCCGCCAGGCCATCCGGGCCGACCGGCAGGACCACCGGCTCGAAGCCCTCGGCGGCCAGGTCGCGGATGCTTTCCAGGACGCATTTGTGCTCGGTGGCGAGGGTGACGATGCGGCGGCGGTCGGTGCCCTGGCCCGCCGCGAAACGGGCGGCGCCCTTGATGGCGAGGTTGTTGGATTCGGTGGCGCCGGAGGTGAGGATGATCTCCCGCGCCTCGGCGCCGATGAGTTCGGCGATCTCCGCCCGGGCCGCCTCGACCGCTTCCTCCGCTTCCCGGCCCATGGCGTGCTCGACGCTGTGGGGGTTGGCGAAATTCTCCTCCCACCAGGGGCGCATGGCGGCCAGCACCCGCGGGTCGACCGGCGTGGTGGCGTGGTTGTCGAGGTAGACGGGGCGGTTCGGGCGCATGGGGCGAAGATGGCGCGGCGGGGCGGCGGTGGGGAGGGGGTCGGCGGGAATGGCCGGCATGAGCGGGGCGGGGGTGCGGTTCTCGGACAAATACCCCGGGGACGGCCGGGGATGCCGATGCGGCGTGGGCGCGGCATGGCGCAGCCGCGCCGTTTTTGGACAAAGGCCGCGGGGTGCGGGGGCGGATCGCGGTGGCACCGTACTGGCGGCGGGTGCCTGGCCGCCGAAAATCACGGGAAACGACGGTTTCGGACAAAGGGTAGGGGTGGGGAGGGCGGCCACGCCGGGCCACCCCGGCGGCGGCGCTGGCGCGCGTCCTGCGATGGAGAGCCGCGTCCCCGGACAAATCCGGCTCGGTGCCGTATGGGTGGAACGGCAGGCCGGGACGGGGTGGTGGTAGGCTGCCATGGCCGGGCCCTCCCATTAGGACCGCAAGCTTATCAGGAAAATATTCTTTTTTCAAGCGCGATTGCCGCAGGCCCCCGGCCGGCGCGTCACCGGCGCCACGCATCGCGCCGTCAGGCCGGCGTAAGCGCCCGACCGACCATATCGGGCTCCCGTTCGATCACGGTCAGATAGGCCAGCACCGTCGCCTCGGGCTCGCGCCGCCCCTGCTCCCATTCCTGCAGGGTGCGGACGGGGATGCGGTAGCGCGCGGCGAAGGCGGTCTGCGACAGGCCGGTCTTCCGGCGGACGCGCTGGACGAAGGCCGCGCTCCGCAGGAAGCGGTCCGACATGTCGGGGGCCGCATCCGGATCCTCGGCGATCTGCGCGTCGATATCAGCGTCGGTCAGCGCATCCTGCGCCTGCCAGTCGACCGAACGCAGCGCCGCCTCGAGCAGCGCGGGCGTCGCGGTCACGCGCTTGGTTGCCATCGGCGCACCTCCTTCCCGTTCGCCCGTCGGAGCGAGATGACGCGGTAGACCTCGCCGCGCATCGTGTAGACGCAGACATGGAGCCGGCCAGCGATCGTCCCGTAAGCGATCATCCGGCGCTCGCGATAGTCGCGCCGGTC
>JBMOJU010000407.1:0-4337 GCA_049315625.1 Paracraurococcus sp. | reverse complement strand
ACGGTGGAGGGCTCGGCCACCTCCCCCACATCGGCCGGGCTCAGGCCCTGCCGGCCGCCCATGGCCTGCATCGGGCGGACGCCGTTGCGCAGCAGGAAGTCCAGCGCCTCGGTGCCCTTGACCGCAAAATTGACGTTCTGCGGCAGGTCGCCGGTGACCTGGGAGATGCGCTGGGCGTTGAGCTTGGAGACCACCACGCCGATCACCCGGCCGCCGAGATCGAGCAGCGGGCCGCCGGAATTGCCGGACTGCACCGGGGCGCTGATCTGGAAGTGCCGCGGGTTGTCACGCAGGCCGGACAGCGCCGAGATGTCCCCGGTGGTCAGCGTGGCGCCGGAGCTGAGCATGCCGGCCAGGGGAAATCCGTAGGTCACCACCGCCTCGCCGCGGCGCACCTCAGGCCCGGTGCGGAAGGGCAGCGGTGGCCCGACATCGCCCTGGGTCGCCAGCAAGGCCAGGTCCCGCTCCTCGTCGCGCGCCGCGAGCGTCGCGGTCACCTCCGTGCCGCGGGCATTGCGGGCGCGCAGCTCGGTGCAGCCCTGGGCGACGTGCCAATTGGTCAGCAGCCGGCCCGGCGCCACGGCGAAGCCGGTGCCGGAAGAGACCGGGCGGCGGGCAGACCCGGCGCCGCCACCGCCGAAGAAGGGGTCGCTGCCCGGCGGCAGTGGCGGCGGCTTGGTGGTCGGCAGGCCGGTGACGAGGCCGTTGGTCTCACCCGGCGATCTGGACTGCGCGACGACGCCGAGGGGCAGGAGCCAGATCAGGACCGGCAGGAGGAACGGGATGACGCGCATGGCGGGAGGGTGCCGGTGCCGGCCGCAACCGGTCAATCGCACCGCGTCACAGCAGCCCTTCCTGGCGCAGTGAGACGTGCCGGCCGTTGCCGATGATCAAATGATCGTGAAGCGCGATGCCGAAGACCATGGCGGCGGCCTTGATCTCCCCGGTCATCTCGATATCGGCGCGCGACGGCGTCGGGTCGCCGCTCGGGTGGTTGTGCACCAGGATGATCGCCGTCGCCTGCAGCTCCAGCGCCCGCTTCACCACCTCCCGCGGGTAGACCGGGGTGTGGTTCACGGTGCCCCTGCCCTGCACCTCATCGGCGATCAGCCGGTTGCGGGTGTCGAGGAACAACACATGCACCTCCTCCACCCGCTCCCGCGCCAGGTGGACGGTCAGGTAGTCGATCAGCCGGTCCCAGGAATTCAGCACGAAGGTCTGCTTCAATTCCTCCCGCGCCAAACGGAAAGCGGCAGCCTGCACGGTCTTCAGCGCCGCGGTCCCGGCCTCCCCCAGCCCGTCCACCCCGCGCAATTCGATCGGCGGCGCGGCGATGGCGTTGGCGAAGCTGCCGAAGCGCGCCAGCAGGGCGCGGGCGATCGGCTTGGTGTCCCGCCGCGGCAGGGCGAGGAACAGCACCATCTCCAGCAATTCGTGGTCCAGCACCGCTTCGGGGCCGGCCGCCAGCAGCCGTTGACGCATCCGGGCGCGATGGCCGAGATGGCCGGGCGGTTCCTCCTCCACCCCCGCCTCGGGCAGCAGGCCGGGCAGGCGGGGCGCCGGGGCTGGCCGCCGCCGCGGCACCGCGGCAGGGCGGGAGGTCCGCGCCGGCTCCGGCAGGGGCAGCAGCCGGGACAGTCCGGCATCGGACAGCCCCGTCGTCGCATCGGCCTTGCGCATCGCGGTCCCATGTGTGGGTTGCATACGGCGCACGATCATAGCGATGCGGGGCGATTTCGTCTACGAAAAGACGATCCGCCCCATCAGCCGCCCCGGCAGCAGGGTGAAGGCGCCGGTGATCACCAGCGCACCCAGGAACAGTCCTACCATCAACCAGCGATGCGATTCGGTCCGCCCGCGCCGCACATGCGTCACCGCCACCGGCAAAGCCAGCAGGGTGAACAGCGATATGCCGTGGATCCAGGAGAACCGGCCCGCACCTCGTCCGCCGGTGATGCCGAAGGAGCTGAGCGCGACGGCGGCCATGAGCACGACCCAGGCCCAGCCGATGGTCCGGTGCGGCAGCGTGCCCTTCGGCGCCGCCAGCTGCCAGGCGCCGAGCGCGAAGGCCGCGAGCGCGGCGGTGGCGTGGAGCTGCACCAGCGGCGGCGCCGCCAGGAAGGGGGCGATGTTCACGATTGGCCTCCAAGTGAATGTTCGTGACATTCACTTATCGTCCGGGCAAGGCGGGTGTCAAGCCGTGCTTGACACCCGCTGCAGGTCAGGCGGCGTAGGGCGGCCGGTGCAGCCCGGCGGGGGAGAAGGTGAACACCTCGCACCCATCGTCGGTGACACCCACCATGTGCTCGAACTGGGCGGACAGGCTCCGGTCGCGGGTCACCGCGGTCCAGCCATCATCGAGGATCTTCACCTCGGCCCGGCCTGCATTCACCATCGGCTCGATGGTGAAGAACATGCCCGGCTTGAGAACAGCGCCCTCACCCGGGCGGCCGAAATGCAGCACGTTCGGCGGCTCGTGGAAGCGCTGGCCGATGCCGTGGCCGCAGAAATCCCGCACCACGGAAAAGCGGTGACGTTCTACGAAGACCTGGATGGCATGGCCGACATCGCCCAGCGTGGCGCCCGGTTTCACCGCGGCAACGCCGAGCATCAGCGATTCATAGGTGACGTCGAGCAGCAGCCGCGACTTGGTCGAGGGCGTGCCGGCGACGTACATCCGGCTGGTGTCGCCATGCCAGCCATCGAGGATGACGGTGACGTCGATGTTGACGATGTCGCCATCGGCCAGCACGCGTTCCCCGGGGATGCCGTGGCAGACGACGTGGTTGATCGAGGTGCAGATCGACTTCGGGTAGCCGCGGTAGCCGAGCGGCGCCGGCGTCGCGCCATGCGCGAGGATGTGGTCGTGGCACAGCCGGTCCAGCTCGGCGGTGGTGACGCCGGGGCGGACATGCGGCGTGATCATGTCGAGGGTGGCGGCGGCAAGCTGGCCGGCCCGGCGCATGCCGGCGAAATGCTCGGGACGGTGAAGGGTGATGCGGCGCGAATCGCCGCCTTGCTGCTCCATGGTGCTCGGCTGTCTCTAACGAAATGATTGGTCCGCAGGATGCGCGCGGGGACGCCGCGAAGCAAGCACGGGGCCTGCCTCAGCGTCCCGGCCCATGCCCGGCCTTTTCCCCGGCGCCCCGCTCCTCCACCCCCAGCGCATCGGCCAGCCGGACCGTTGCGCTGCCCGGCCGCGCCGGCCTGCTCTGGCTCTCGTGCGGCGACCAGCCGGTCATGACCAGCAGGCGCAGGGTGGCGGGAATCCCTTCGGCATCCTCCGGCAACCGGCTCGCCGCCAGGGGCAGCAGGGCACGCGGCGGGGTGCGCGGGTCGCGCGCCAGCACGGCATTCGTCTCCCCGGCCGCGCGCAGATCCTGGAACAGCGCCATCGGGTTGCGGTAGCGGATCGGCAGGGCCTCCCCATCCGCCACCGGCAGGGCGAAGCCGGCGCGCTGCAGCAACCCGGCCAGGTCGCGCAGCTCCGGGAAGGGCGAGACCCGCGGCGAAAGCCCCCCGCGCAACTCGCCCTCGGCACCGGCCAGCGCCTCCCGCAACTCCTGCAGCGTGCCGAGCCCGGGCAGGGAGGCGAGGAACAGCCCGTCCGGCATCAGGCAGCGGCGGATCTGCACCAGCGCGCCGGGCAGGTCGTTCGCCCAATGCAGCGACAGGTTGGCCACCACCAGGTCGAAGCTCTCCGGCGCGAAGGGCAGCCATTCCTCGTCGCCGGCCACCGCCAGACCGCCCGCCCCAGCGGCCATCCGGGCCGAGAGGTCGAGCGACACCACGAAGGGGATGCCACGCGCCGCCAGCCGCGGCGCCACCACCCCGCGGCCGCCGATCTCCAGCGCGCGGGAAAAGCGCCGCGTGGTGTCGTCCAGCCGGTCGAGCAGCCGCTCCGCCGCCGCCTCCAGCACCGGCGCCACGGCGGCCACGGTGGCCGCGGCGCGGTCGCGGCGGAGCCGCACAAGGCGGCGGTCGAAGACCCGCATCGGGTCACGGTCTGGAAGGGTCATGCCCTGCGGCAGGTAGGGCGGCGCTGGCGCGATGTCACGGCCCGCGCAGCGCCGCCAGGATGGCCGTGGCGAAGGCGCGCGGATCGGCCGGCGCCGGCTCCCGCTGCGGCATGGTCACGCGCAACCGCAGCAGACCGCCGCCCAGGCCGCCGGCGCAGAGCAGGCCCTGCACCCGTTCCCGGCCGTAGACGCCGCTGGTCTCGGCACAGGCCAGGCCGGGGTTGGCCTCCGCCGGCAGCGCCAGCCGCGCCGTCTCGCGCTGCTTGCGGTGACCCGGCGCCTGCAGCGATTCGTCCAGCAACCCGGCCAGCGCCGCCG
>JBMOJU010000406.1:0-4340 GCA_049315625.1 Paracraurococcus sp. | reverse complement strand
TCACCAGCAGCTTGCGGTCCTTGGCGTCATACCCGAGCGGCACGAAGCCGCCCATCCAGATCCCGCGCGCACGTGACGCCGCCACCTTGTCGCGAATGCGCTCACCAATCAATTCTCTTTCGAATTGGGCAAAGCTGAGTAAAATATTAAGCGTGAGCCGGCCCATGCTCGTGGTAGTATTAAAAGATTGGGTAATGGAGACAAACGTCACATTGTTCGCGTCGAACACTTCAACCAACTTGGCAAAATCCATCAGTGCGCGTGACAGCCTGTCCAATTTATAACAGACCACGACGTCCAGGAGCCCGCGTTCTATATCCGCCAGCAGGCGCCGCAATGCCGGCCGCTCCAGCGTGCCACCCGACACGCCGCCATCATCATAGCGGTCCGGCACCAGCACCCATCCCTCCGACCGCTGGCTGGTGATGTAGGCCTCGCAGGCCTCGCGCTGGGCGTCGAGCGAGTTAAACTCCATGTCGAGCCCTTCCTCGCTCGATTTGCGCGTGTATACGGCGGCACGGATCTTCCTGACCGTGGCCGGCATCGTGGCCTCAGCGGTGGGTTTGCGCTTCATGCCGTGCCCCTCCGGTTCTTCAGGCCAAAGAACAGCCAGCCATTCCAGCGCGTGCCGGTGATGGCGCGGGCGATGGAGGACAGCGACTGGTAAGGCCGGCCCTGATACTCGTAGCCGTCATGCAGCACGGTGACGCTGTGCTCGACGCCCTGGTACTCACGGATCAGCCGCGTCCCGGTGATCGGCTTGTCGTCGCCGCGGATGCGCCGCAGGACGGGATTACCACCGTCGAGCTGTTCACCCAGGGCCTCGAGGCGTTGGATGGTCTCGGGCTTGAGGCCGCCATAGGCGAGCTCTTGGATGCGGTACCCAAGCCGGCTCTCCAAGAAGCGCCGATTGTAGGGTGGCGGCTCGGCGGCGAACAGTTCTCGCCATTGCTGCTTGAGGTCCGGCGTGGGGGTGGTCTTGAGGGCTGCCAGCCGGCCCAGTACGTCGGCCGTTGGGATGGCGGGGATGGTCGGCACCAGCTGGGTGCCGGGTTTGGATTTGGTGGCGCGTGTCATGCGGGTCTCCGGTTGGTCCGGTTCGCATCCAGGCGCTGGGGGGGCAGGAAGTGTAGGGCATGGTCTCCGCGGTCAGCAGCTTCGCGCGCAGCTTCCTCCGCAACGCGGCTGCGCAGCCGCACCAAGCCCGCGGCCAAGATGCTGCACACCTCTCGGAGGTGCGGCGGGAGGTGGGCATTGGCAGGTGTCGGCAGGGCCATGGGGATCCAGCGCGCATTGTCCTGCCTATCCTCTACCGCCCCAACGGCTTCCCTTTCCCAGGCGACCGCGGCGCCGTCCCATTCACCGCGGTGACCGCCGATGGGCGCCCGACATCCGGCTTCACGTGCGGCCAGATTTTGGCGAGCCGCAGCTTGATGGAGCTTTCTGATGGGACATTGTCAGGACCATATCGCTCCGAGAACCAGTCCTGAATGATGCGCATCCATTCGGCCTGCGTCTCCGGAGGCCCAGGATCGTAGATCCTCATGGCGATTGTCTCGCACCAGCACGCCTCCCAGTCGTACTTTGGTGGTGCTCCGCGTGACGTCTCGCGCCGCGGTCCGCCGGCGGCGGGATCAGTCGCCGCCACGGCAGGGCCAAACCCCTGCGCCTCTTGGAAACGCTCCATCTCTCCCCGGCGCACGACCAGTGCCTGGCGCTCGACGAGCATGGCCCCGCGCTCATCATCCTGGTCGGGGAGATCCAGCATTTCCCCCTTCTGGCTATAGAAGCGGCGGATCGCCTGCGAGCCGTTCTGCAGGACTGACCATGCGTCGACGCCACTCATGTCCATCGTGCCCACAATCCAGCGCGTGCCAGTCGGAATGCTAAACGGTCGGCCGTCGGCGTCCTCCTCGATGTCGCTGGTTTCCACCCGCAGGCCACCAACCGCGACCGACAGCACCAGCTCGCTCTCCAGGGCATAGGCAGCGACATCGGCTTCGGAAAGCGACCATCGCTCGCAGATCTCAGCCAGGCCATAGAACGGCTTGCGGGGCAGTGGCTTGCTCATCACCGTGCACTCCGATCAATCGCCCGCAGGCGCCGATACGCCCGCACCACCTTGGCCATATCCGTGCGCATGTCCGGCGGCAGGCGCTGCGCCTCGATGAACACGTCATCCATGCACAGGCCGAGGATCGCCGCGGCGCGCTCGATCAGCTGATCACGCGGCGGGCTCTCCATGTCTCGCTCGATCCGCGACCAGTAGGCCGCAGAGATGCCCAGGCGATCGGCCATGTCCGTCATGCCGATCCCCAGCGCCGTCCGCCGGTCGCGGATGATGCTGCCGAAACTCACAGCCGACCTCCCTCGATCAGGCTGTAGCGCTGCAAGCGGACTGCGATGAACCGGTCCGAGACCCCGAAATCCCCTGCCAGCGCCGCCACGATGCCGGCCACAGCATCGCTGGGCGTATCCCGGGCCAGGACCCTGCATCCAGGACGCCCGTGGTGTGGCGCGTGCACCATGCGGAGCTTCTCGGCTCGGGCGTGCGCCACCAGCCGCAGATGCAGCGGCGCCGGCGGCACCAGCACAGCACCCATGAACTCATTGGCCCGCCGCTCGGAGAGCAGCGTCGCACGATCCAAGCAGCCCGGTCCCGCCGTCACCGAGCGATAGCGCCGTGCCGGCTGCTCCACGGCGGCGGGCACGTCGAACACGATATGGCCGATCTCATGCGCCGCCGTGCTCAGCGCGAGCTCCGGGCGGTTGGCCAGCATTCCAGCGTTCACCGATACCAGGGCCAGGCCAGGTGCGGCGGGATCGGTCTCGCAGATGCCGAGGACCGGCCGCCCCTCCTCGTCATGCACGGCATGGGCAAAGTCCCAGTCGGCGCTGATCGGCCGGTGGTTCACCTCCAAGCGGCTGGCCGCAGCGACCAGGGCGTCTGCACCCAGGGCCCAGGCGCTGCCCTGCCGCGCCACGGCGCTGCGTAGCTGGGCCGCCACCGCCCAGATGGCCTGGGCTTTGAGCGCCTGAGGCGCGCCGGTCTGCGGGTCATGAGGGTAGCTGAGGGAGAGCAGCATGGGGGTGGGGCCTTTGGTGCCTTACGCGGCGCGTTAACGAGATGTTCCTTTTATGTTCTTGCCCGCCAGGGAGTCCAGCGGAACGACAACGGCCCGGTCAATAAATGCCGGAGGGCAGTGAGCGGGCCGCCGCCAAAACTCCGAAAAGCCCATGTCATGCCTGGCTTTCCGCTCGGTCAACAAAGCCCGCAGGATATCCTGTCTAGGAATTCTAACCTTTGTTGGTTAACTGGCCACAGCCCGCCGTGGTCCGGTCCGGTCATCGACGCAGCCAGCGCGATGCCGGAGCCAGACATGAACACACAACGTAGCCAGACCGCCGCCGACAGCCCCGCCTGGGACCCTCCCCAGCTGCAAAGGGCGCTGTCCACCGCCCATCACCGGGCGGCTCGTGGTGCCCGCCGCCTCCACCTGTCCCCGGCCGACCGGGAGGACCTGCGCCAGGACATGCTGCTGGCCATGGTCCAGCGCAGCCGGGGCTACGACCCCTCCCGCGGTGCCTGGTCGACCTTTGTCGGGCTGGTAGCCCGGCATGTCGTGGCGGATCACGCGCGCCGGGCGCGAACGCAGACACAGCCCGTATTTCTGGCCCTGGACGTTGATGACTTCCCGAACGGCTGCTCGGTCACGCAGCAGGATCACGCCGACCAGGACATGGCGCTCGCCCTCCAGCGCGTCGCTGATGAGCTGCCGACAGAGCCCCAGATCATGCTGCGGCACCTTGGCGCTGCCGGTGATCTGCCCGGGGCGCAGCAGGTGAGCGGGATGGCATCGGCCTCCTTCTACCGCGCCGTCACCGACCTCCGCTGCTGGTTGCGGGCCGCTGGCCTCCGCCCAGTGCCGCACGCGGCCGGCTGAGAAAAATCCGCGCCCCGATCCGTAAAGAACAAGAGCCGAACCACGCGTACCAGGGAGAGCCCACCGATGCACCTCGTGCAGCTGAACCCCCCGTTGCTACCGACCACCGCCATGTCGCTGGCCGTGCCAGCGCAGCCCACCGTGCTGACTGAGAACGCCCTGTGCGATCGCCTCGCGGAGGCGCAGGCCGGCGACGTCATCACCTACCACGTCGGGATGCTGGCCCGGGATCGGGCGCCGCAAACGCAGGTGCTGAGCCCGGATCGCTGTCGTGACCTCGGCGCTGTCGCCGACCGCGCGCTCAAGCTGGCCGAGGCCGGATGGGTCCATCTGGTGCAACGCCGGATGGGCGAGGAGCGCTTCGCTTACCTGGCGATCGTGCGCCCCCGGCCGCGT
>JBMOJU010000405.1:0-4370 GCA_049315625.1 Paracraurococcus sp. | reverse complement strand
GCGCCGCCGGCTCGGCGCCACGCCCCTGCCGGCCGCCGAGGCGCTGGCCGCCCTGCCGGCGCTGCTCGAATCCGGGCCGCCGGTGCTCGGCCATGCCCGGCTGGATTGGGGCGGGGCGCGGGCGGCGCTGGCGGTGCTGGGCGAGCCCTGCTTCACGGCGGTGCGCAGCGCCGCTCCGCCGGCCGGCGATGCTGCCGACCTCAAGGCCCGGCTGCGCACGGCGCCCGAGCCGGAGGCGCTGGCCCTGCTGCGGGAGGCGCTGAGCGTCGAGCTGGGCCGCATCCTGCGGCTGCCGCCGGCCGCGGTGCCGGCGGATGCGCCGCTCGGCGGCCTCGGCCTCGACAGCCTGGGCGGGATGGAATTGCGGCTCGGGCTGGAACAGCGGCTGGGCCTGCCGGTGCCGCTCTCGGCAGTGACCGATACACTGACCGTGGACAGCCTGGCGCGCCGCCTGGCCGAGGCGCTGCGCAGCGCACCGGTGCCGGAGGCGGCGGCGGTCGAGGCGCTGATCGCGGCGCATGAGCCCGCGGCCAGCGCGGCGGTGCGCGCGGCATGACCCAGGCCTTCGGACTCTCGGCCACGGCGCGGGCCGCGCTGCTGCACCGCCTGTCCCGCCGCCGCGGGGAGGACGAGGCGACTGCCCCGGCGGAAAGCCCGGGCCGCGACCTCAGCACCCTGCCCGGACTGCGCGACATCGAGATGGTGCGGGAGGCCGGGTCGGCACTTGGCCTGGAGAACCCCTTCTTCCGGCCGCATGAGGGCGTGGCCGGGGCGCGGACGGTGATCGGCGGCCGGGAATTCCTGAACTTCGCCTCCTACAATTACCTCGGGCTGAATGGTGATGCGCGCATCGCCGCGGCGGCCAAGGCGGCGATCGACCAGCACGGCGTCTCCGCCTCCGCCTCCCGCCTCGCCTCCGGCGAACGGCCGGTGCATGCCGAGCTGGAGTCCGCGCTGGCGGCGAACTATGAGGCCGAGGCCTGCCTCGCCTTCGTCAGCGGCCATGCGACCAACGTCACCGTCATCGGCCACCTGCTCGGCCCGCGCGACCTGGTGCTGCACGACCAGCTGATCCACAACAGCGTGGCCGAAGGCGCCCGGCTGTCGGGCGCGCGGCGCATCGCCTTCCCGCACAATGACTGGCGGGCGGCGGAGCGCGAGCTGGCGGCGCATCGGCGCCGGCACGGCCGGGCGCTGCTGGTGCTGGAAGGCCATTACAGCATGGATGGCGACGCGCCCGAGCTGGCGCCCTTCGCCGAGATGGCGCGCCGACACGACGCGCTGCTGATGGTCGATGAGGCGCATGCGCTGGGCGTGCTCGGCGCCACCGGCCGCGGCAGCTTCGAGCATTGCGGCGTGCCGCCGGCCGCGGTCGACATCTGGATGGGCACGCTGTCGAAGACGCTGTCGGCCTGCGGCGGCTACATCGCCGGGCGGCGGCCGCTGGTGGATCTGCTGCGCCATTCGGCACCGGGCTTTGTCTATTCGGTCGGGCTGGCCCCGCCGCTGGCCGCCGCGGCGATCGCCTCGCTGGCGGCGATGCAGGCGGAGCCGTGGCGGGTCGCCCGGCTGCAGGCCAATGCGGCGCAATTCCTGGCCCTCGCACGGCAGGTCGGGCTGGAGACCGGCAGCTCGGCCGGGCTCGGGATCGTGCCGGTGATCCTCGGCAGCTCGGTCGGCGCCGCCCGCATGGCGGCGGCGCTGTTCGACGCGGGGGTGAACGTCCAGCCGATCCTGTTCCCGGTGGTGCCGGAACGCGCCGCGCGGCTGCGCTTCTTCCTGTCGGCCGAACACACCGGGGAGGAGATCGCGCGCACGGTCGCGGCGATGGTCGCGGTGCGGGACGGGGCGGCACCGGCCCGCGTGGCCTAGGACATGTTGCGTTCGCTTGCGCTCACTCTGCCTGCTCCAGCCTTGATCCGGTCGCGGGATTCAGCGTTTTCGGCGATCCCGCCGCAACGCATCGCGCTCTAGACGCCGCGTATGCGCATCGCGCTGTTCACGCTGGAGGCCGCGCCGAGCAGCGAGGCGGTCGCGCAATTCCTGCAGCGCCATGCGGCACAGGTGGTGCTGATCGGCCGGTCCGACCCTCATCGCCCGGCGGCCGGCGGGCCGCTGCGGCAGGGCTGGCGCCATCTGCGGCGGTCCGGGCCGCGGCTGTTGCCCTTCCTCTGGGTCAACTACGCCCTGCCGGGGCTGCGGCCGGGGCCGACGCGGCTGGCGCGGCTGGCCGCCGCGCATGGCATCCCGCTGCATGCGGTGCAGGACGTGAACGGGGCGGAGACCGCGGCGGCGATTCGCGCGGCGCGGCCGGACCTGCTGCTCTCCTGCCATTTCGACCAGATCTTCACCGCCGCGACGCTGGCGCTGGCGCCGCGTGGCGGGATCAACCTGCATCCCTCGCTGCTGCCGCGGCATCGCGGGCCGGTGCCGACGATCTGGGCGCTGGACGATCCAGAGCCGCCCTTCGGCGTGACGGTGCACCGGCTGGTGCCGCGCATCGATGCCGGCGGCCTCCTCGGCCAGCGGGCGGTGCCGCTGGACCCGGGCACCACGGCCAGCGCCGCCGCCCGGGCGCTGCATCTGGCCGGCGTGCCCTTGCTGGCCGAGGTGCTGGCCGCCATGGACGCCGGGACGGCGATGGAGCAGCCGGTCGATCCGCTGCCCTATTGCCCCTTCCCGCCCGCCGGCATGCTGCGCGGCCTCGCCCGGCGCGGCCGGCGGCTGGTGGATGCCGCGGACCTGCGCGCGGCCTGGGACAGCCCTGCGGCGCCTTGACCGGCGCGACGGGGGCCGGCAATCAACAAAGGCTCAAGGCGCGCCGGACGATACAGGACGCATGTCGCAGCTTCCGCCCGCGCCGCCGCGCCGGTTCCTTTTTCTGCAGGGCCCGGTCAGCCCCTTCTTCGCCGAGCTGGCGGCGGGGCTGCGCGCGCTTGGCCACGCCACGCGACGGATCAACCTCAGCCTGGGCGACCGGCTGTTCTGGGATGGGGACGGCGCGACGGACTACCGCGGCCGGGTGCGCGACTGGCCCGGCTTCGTCGCCGGCTACCTGGAGCGGGAGCGGATCACCGACCTGGTGCTGCTGGGGGAACAGCGGCCCTATCACCGGGCGGCGATCGCCGCGGCGCAGGTGCGCGGCATCGCCGTGACGGTGACCGATTACGGCTATCTGCGCCCTGACTGGATCGTCCTGGAACGCGACGGCATGGGCGCCGCGAGCCGCTTCCCGCGCGATCCGGCCGCCATCCTGGCGCTGGCCGAACAATGCCCGGAGCCCGACCTGGCGCATCGCTACGGCGACGATTTCGGGCTCCAGGCGCGCTGGGACGTCACCCACCACCTGGCGGCCCTGCTGCCCTGGCCCTTTCCGCATTATGAAACCTACCTCCTGCACCATCCGGTGCCGGCCTATCTCGGCACCGGGCTGCGCCTGCTGCGGCGGCGGGCGGCAACCGCGCGCGCGGCGGCGACCCTCGCGGCGCTGGCGCCGGGCCCGCCGCTCTACCTGTTCGCCATGCAGATGGAGAACGACTTCTCGATCCGCGCCTATTCCGATTTCCCGGACAACGACGCGGCGCTGCGGCTGGTGCTGGGCAGCTTCGCCCGGGGCGCGCCCGTCGACGCCAGGCTGCTGGTGAAGGTGCATCCGCTGGACCCCGGGCTGAAGCGCTGGGATGCAAGGCTGGCGCGGCTGGCGGCGGAGGCCGGGGTGGCCGCCCGGGTCCACCTGCTGGACGGGGCGCTGCCGGCCGATCCGGCGATCCTCGCCAGCCGGGGGGTGGTCACCATCAACAGCACGCTCGGCGTGCAGGCGATCGCGTTGGGGCGGCCGGTGCTGGCGCTCGGCCGGGCGATCTACCAGGTGCCCGGGCTGACCTGGCAGGGCGCGCCCGATGCGTTCTGGCACGCGGCGGCGCCGCCGGACCCGGCGCTGGCAGCGGCCTTCCTGCGCGGGATCGCCGCCTGCCTGCATGTGCGCGGCCGTTTCTACGGGCGGCCCGGGCTGGATGTCGCGGTCGCGGGCGCGGTGCGCCGGCTGCACCTCGACCGGATCAACGAGCCTTTGCCGGAGGTCATGGCCTGACCCGCTGACAGGTGGGCGCAACCGCGGCTGTTTCAGAAAACCGCCCAGTCCAGCCCCACCGCGCCGAGCCCGGCCTGCGCCTTCGGCACCAGCCCGTCCATCAGCCAGAGCACGACCGCCCCGCCGGGGCCGCGCCACAGCAGGTCGGCACGGCCATCCGCATCGAAATCGCCGACTTTTGCCACCGTCCAGCCGGTGCCGGGGGCCGCCACGGTACCGCCGCCGGCAAAGCCGCCATCGTCGAGCAGCCAGATCGCCACCGTGCCGTCGGCGCTGTTCC
>JBMOJU010000062.1:0-19427 GCA_049315625.1 Paracraurococcus sp. | reverse complement strand
CGGAGGCGGCGATGCTGGCGGGCCAGCCGGTCTATGCCTTCTGCGGCATCGCCAATCCGCGCAAATTCTTCTCGACGCTGCAGGATGCCGGGGCGGTGCTCGCCGGGCGGGTGGCCTTCAACGACCATTACCCCTTCGACGATGGCGACCTGCGCGACCTGCTGGCCGAGGCCGAGCGGTTGCGCGCCATCCCGGTGACGACCCGCAAGGATTTCGTCCGCATCCCCGCCACCTTCCGCAGCCGGGTCACGGTGGTGACCATCCGGCTGGACTGGGAGGACCCGACGGGCATCGAGGCGCTGCTCGACCCCCTGGCGCAGCGGGTGCCCATCCCGGCGTGAGGCGGCTGCAATTCGCGGCCGAGACGTTGGCTGTCCGCGCCGCCTTCGGCCTGGCGCGGTGGCTGGGGCCGGTCGGCGCCTCGGCGTGCGGCGGCGCGCTGGCGCGCTGGGTGGGGCCGCTGCTGCCGGTCTCCCGCATCGCCCGGGCCAACCTGGCGCTGGCGCTGCCGGACCGCGACGCGGCGGCGCGGCGGCGCATCCTGCGCGGCATGTGGGACAACCTCGGCCGCACGGTGGCGGAGCTGGCGCATCTGCCGGCGCTGCGGTGGGAGATCGAGGGCGCCGCGCACCTGGCGCCGCTTGCCGCCGGCGGCGGGCCAGCGATCCTGGTCTCCGGCCACCTGGCGAATTGGGAGGTGGTGCCGCCGGCGCTCGCTGCCCTCGGCATCCGCCTGGGCAGCGTCTACCGCGCCGCCGACAACCCGGCCGTCGATGCGCTTGTCAACGGGCTGCGCGCCCGGGCGGTGGCGGAGGAACCGCTGCCGCTGTTCCCCAAGGGCGCGCAGGGCGCGCGGGCGGCGCTGCGGTTCCTGTCGGCCGGCGGCGTGCTCGGCCTGCTGGCCGACCAGAAGCTGAACGACGGCATCGCCGTGCCGCTGCTGGGCCTGCCTGCGATGACCGCGCCGGCGCCGGCGCAGCTGGCGCTGCGCTTCCGCTGCCCGGTCATCCCCGGCCGCGTGCAGCGCCTCGGCCCCTGCCGCTTCCGCCTGGTGGTCGAACCCCCGCTGGCGCTGCCCGACATGCCCGACCGCCAGGCGGCGATCCGGGCGCTGACGCTGGCGATCAACGACCGGCTCTCGGCCTGGATCCGCGAGCGGCCGGAGGAATGGCTCTGGCTGCACCGGCGCTGGCCGGAGGAAAAATGATCCCTCCGGCGTGACTGTACCGGCTGGACGGTTGACATACCGTCCAGCCGGTATAGTTAAGGGACATGTCCGATGGTTCCGCAACAAGTGACGCCCGCACCCGCATCCTCGACGCCGCCGAGGCGATCGTCCGGGCGCGCGGCGTCAGCGGCCTGACCCTCGACGCCGCGGCGAAGCAGGCCGGGGTCTCGAAGGGCGGGTTGCTCTATCATTTCGCCTCCAAGGAAGCGCTGCTGACCGGCCTGCTTGGCCGCATGGCCGATTGGATGCGGCAGGATTTCGACGCCATGGTCGTCTCCCAGCCCGCGGGGCCGGGCCGCGTGGCCCGCACCATGATGGCCTGGGCCTTCGAACTCGCGCCCGAGGCGGTCAATGAGCGCTGCGACCGCGCCGCCGCCGTCTTCCTCGCCGCCTTCCACCACGACCCGGCGCTGCTCGGCCCGATCCGCGCGGTGATCGCCGAGATGCGCGCCGCGGTGGCGGCGGATGGCCTCCCCCCCGGGGCCGGCGGCGCCATCATGGCGGCCGGCGACGGGCTCTTCATGGCCCGCATCTTCGGCCTCTACACCCCGACCGAGCAGGAGCGCCACGACATGCATGCCGCCCTCTCCCGCCTGCTGGACGCCTCCGCATGAGACTCCTGACCGTCCTCGTCGCCGGCAGCGGCATCCTGCTGCTGGCCGGCGCCGCCGCCGCCGCCACCCAGGTGGACCCGGAGGCGCCCGGGCTGCTCGGCGCCATCGCCGGATTTTTCCAGTGCGGCGGCCCCTTCGAGGCGGCGCTGCTTGCGCGCGACGCGCTGGACGAGGTGGAATTCTCCGCCGCGCTGGGCGCCATGGTCGAGGCCGGCCAGTGACCCGCAAGACGATCCTGTTGGCCGGCTTTGCGCTCGCCGCCCTCGGCGCGGGCGGGGTGTTCTGGGCGCATGAGGGCGCCGCCGACCGTGCCCCGCCGCCGGTGGCCGCACCGGCCGGGCCGATCGGCGTCGGCGCGCTCGGCCGGGTCGAACCCGCGTCCCGCATCCGCAAGCTGAACCAGCCGGGCGGCTTCAACGTCGCCCGGCTGGACCGCCTGCTGGTCGCCGAGGGCGACCGGGTGGAGGCCGGCCAGGTGCTGGCCATCCTTGCCGATGCGGCGCAAAAGGATGCCGCCGCGGCGCAGGCCGAGGCCGCCGCCGCGCAGTCCCGCGCTGCGCTGGCGCGCATCCGCGCCGCCGGCCGGCCGGAGGAGATCGACGCCCAGCGCGCCCGCATCCAGGCGCTGCAGGCCGCCGAAAGCAGTGCGCGGCGGGAGGCCGAGCGGGCCGAGGCGCTGCTGCCCTCCGGCGCCGGCAACATCGCCACCGCCGAGCGCAACCGCTTCGCCGCCAGCCGCACCGCGGCCGAGCGCGCCGAGGCGGAGGCCGACCTGGCCCGGCTGATCCGGCCGCGGCCGGAGGATATCGCGGTGGCGGAGGCCGAGCTGGCCGGCGCCGAAGCGGCGGCCATGCGCGCCCGCGCCGAGGCCGGCCTGTCGCGCATCGCCGCGCCGATCGCCGGGACGGTCCTGAAGATCTATGCCCGCCCGGGCGACCAGGTCGGGAGCGATGGCGTGCTGGACCTCGCCGACCTGACGCGGCTCGACATCGTCGCCGACGTCTTCGAGACCGACCTGCCGCGGCTGCGCCAGGGCGCACCGGCCGAGGTGGTGGTGCCCGGCGAGCCGCACCGCTACGCCGCGACGCTGCGCGAGATCGGCTGGATGGTGCGGCGGACGACGCAGGCCAATACCGACCCGGTGGCGGCGGTCGATGCCCGCACCGTCGAGGTGCGCCTCGCGCTCGGCGAGGAAGGCCGCGCGGCGCTGGAACGGCGCACCAACATGCAGGTCCAGGTGGCGATCCGGCCATGAACATCCAGGCGCGCGAGGCGCCGGCGCCGGCGCCGGGTTTCCTTCCCTGGGCGCCGGAGCTGACCGGCGAGGCCCCGTCGCCGCCACCCGCGGCACGCGCGCCGCGCGGCCTGCCCGGCGGCGCGCTGTATCTGCCGCTGCGGCTGGCGTGGCGGCAGTTGCGGGCGGAGAAGGCGAAGCTGTTCTCCGCCATCGCCGGCGTCATGTTCGCCTGCGTGCTGGTGTTCATGCAGCTCGGTTTCCGCTCCGCCCTGTTCGACAGCGCCACCGCGCTGCTGTCGGCGATGCGGGCCGACATCTTCCTGATGCACCCGATGACGCTGGTCAGCTTCAAGCCGGAGACGCTGCCGCGGGTGCGTGCCAGCCAGGCGCTCGCCTTGCCCGAGGTCGAGGCGGCGGTGCCGGTCTACCTGGCGCAGGCGACCTGGCGGAACCCGGAGACCGGCACCCGCCGCGCGGTGCAGCTCGTCGGCTTCGACATCGAGGCGGGGGTGATGGATTTCGCCGGCCTGGCGCCGCTGATCGAGACGCTGAAGCGGCCCGACACGATCGCCTTCGACCAGCGGTCGCGGCCCGAATTCGGCCCGGTGGCGAAGCTGCTGGCGGAACGCGGCCCCTTCGACGTGCAGGTCGCCAACAAGCAGATGGAGATCGTCGGGCTGATCGAGATCGGCCCTTCCTTCGGCGCCGACGGCAACATCGTGATGTCGGAGACGAATTTCCGCCGCCTGGTGCGGGAACGCCTGGTCAGCCAGGTCGACCTCGTGGCCATCCGCCTCGCCCCCGGCGCCGACCGCGCCGCGGCGGTGGCGCGGCTGCAGCAGATGATGCCGCCCGACGTGATGGTGCTGACCCAGACGCAGCTGGTGGCGCATGAGCGCAATTACTGGGAAAGCGCGACGCCTATCGGCTTCATCTTCATGTTCGGCAGCATCATGGGGCTGATCGTCGGCATGGTGATCGTCTACCAGATCCTGTTCAGCGACATCGCCGGCCACCTCAAGGAATATGCGACGCTGAAGGCGATGGGGTATTCCAACATGTATCTCCGCAAGGCGGTGCTTTCGGCGGCGCTGCTGCTCGCCTTCCTCGGCTTCGTGCCCGGCTTCCTGTTGTCCATCGTGCTGTACGACTTCATCGGCACCAACACCTTCCTGCCGCTGGCGATGGATGCAGAGCGCGGCCTGGCGGTGTTCGGCATGATCTTCAGCATGTGCGCCACCGCCGGCCTGCTGGCGATGCGCAAGCTGCGGGACGCCAACCCGGCGGACATGTTCTGATGGACATGCAGGTCGGGACCCTGCGCGCCGCGCCCGTCGAGATCAGCGGCCTCGGCTATGCCTATGGCGAGGGCGCGCTGCGCCGGCCGGTGCTGCGCGACGTCGCGCTCACCGTGCAGCCGGGGGAGATCGTGCTGCTCACCGGTCCCTCCGGCAGCGGCAAGACCACGCTGCTGACCCTGGTCGGCGCGCTGCGCGCGGTGCAGGACGGCAGCTGCCGCGTGCTCGGCCAGGAAATGGCCGGCGCGAGCGAGGCGCAGCGCGTCGCGCTGCGGCGGCGCATCGGCTTCATCTTCCAGCAGCACAACCTGCTCGGCTTCCTCACCGCGCAGCAGAACGTGGCGATGGCGATGGAGGTGGACCCGCGCAGCACCGAGCGCGGGCGGCTGGACCGCGCGACGGCGATGCTGGCCGCGGTCGGCCTGGGCGACCGCGGCGCCAGCCGGCCGGACCAGCTTTCCGGCGGCCAGCGGCAGCGCGTGGCGGTGGCGCGCGCCCTGGCCGGCGACCCCGGGCTGATCCTGGCGGATGAGCCGACCGCCGCGCTCGACCGCCAATCGGGCGGCGAGGTGGTGCGACTGCTGCGCGACCTGGCGCGGCGGCGCGGGGTGCCGATCCTGCTGGTGACGCATGACCCGCGCATCCTCGACATCGCCGACCGCATCGTCTCGATGGAGGATGGGCGGATCGTGCCCACGAAACAGGCAGAAGGCGCCCCGGTGGCCTGAGCCGCCCCCGCTGGGTCGTTGACAGGCCGGAGCGGTGCCCGCCACCATCCCGCCCCGGTAAGACAGGGCAGGACCATATCCATGCTGGGACGAGGCATCATCGCCGCGGCCGCGCTTGCATGCGCGGTGTTCACCACCTCCACCGCCTCGGCGCAGGCGACGCTGGAGGCGGTCAAGGCTCGCGGCCAGCTGGTCTGCGGCATCGGCACCGGCGTCGCCGGCTTCGGCCTGCCGGACAGCAAGGGCGTCTGGCAGGGGCTCGACGTCGACATGTGCCGCGGCCTGGCGGCGGCCATCTTCAACGACCCGAACAAGGTGCGCTTCGCGCCGCTGTCCTCCTCGACCCGCTTCACCGCGCTCGGCGCCGGGGAGGTGGACGTGCTGTTCCGCACCAGCACGCAGACCATGCTGCGCGACATCACGCTCGGCCTGCGGCACGTGACGACGTATTTCTACGACGGCCACGGCTTCATCGTCCGCGCCGGCAGCGTCGCCAAGGTGGCGGAGATGCGCGACGCCACCATCTGCCTGATCCAGGGCACGACGAACGAGCAGGTGACGGCGGACTATTTCCGCAGCATCAAGGTGCCCTTCAAGCCGGTGGTGTTCGAGCGCACCGACCAGGCGACGGCGGCGCTGCAGGCCGGGCGCTGCGACAGCTTCGGCACGGATGCCTCGCAGCTTGCCGGCGTGCGGTCCACCATGGCGAACCCGAAGGACTGGGTCGTGCTGCCGGAGCGCTTCAGCAAGGAGCCCTACGCCGCCTATATCCGCCGCGACGACCAGCAATGGTTCGACGTGATCCGCTGGTACACCACCGCGCTGATCGAGGCGGAGGAGCAGGGCATCACCCGCGCCAATGTCGAGGAGATGCGGAAGTCGAGCGTCAGCCCGAACACCCGCCGCCTGCTGGGCGTGACGCCGGAGCTGGGCGAGGCGCTGAAGCTCGACCGCAACTGGGCCTACAACGCGGTTAAGGCGATGGGGAATTACGGCGAGATCTACGACCGTTCCTTCGGCCCCGACACGCAGATCGACCTGCCGCGCGGGCCCAACAAGCTGTGGACCCAGGGCGGGCTGATCTACGCGCTGCCGATGCGCTGAGGCACCCGATCCCTCCCTCCCCCGCGAAGCGGGGGAGGCAGCAGGGTATCACGCGTGGATGTGGGGGTGGGCGTGGGGGCCGGCCCCGTGGTCGTGGCGGGCCTCCTCGATCCGTGCCGGCACCAGGTGCAGCGCGTGGTGACGCACGCCGGTTTCGCTGGTCACCGTTCCGGCGAAACGCCGCACTTCCGCGGCCGGGCCGCGCAGCACCGCGACCTCCAGGCAGGTCGCGTGGTCCAGGTGCACGTGCAGGCTGGCGATGCCCAGGTCGTGGTGGGCGTGGTGCGCCCCGGTCAGCCGCCGCGCCAGGTCGCGCGCGGCGTGGTCGTAGACATAGCTCAGCGTCGCCACGCAGGGCGCCGCCGGCGCGTCCAGGGCGGCGCGGTCGGTCGCCGCGCGCAGCAGGTCGCGGATCGCCTCCGACCGGCTCGCATAGCCCTGGCCGGCGACCAGCGCATCGACGATGCCGAGCAGGTCCTCGTCGATGCTGATGGTGATGCGCTCCATGCCGTCGCTCCCTGGCTGGGCACAGTCTGCCCGGCGGATTGCGCCGGCGTCCATGTCCGTGTGAGGATTTGGCCGAAACGTATGAGGGACGGGGCGGGTGCGGCTTCGGATGGGACTCGCCGGCGCGCTGCTGGCGGCCGGCGCGGCGGCGCAGGAGGCCGAGCTGCCGCCGATGGTCGTCACCGGCACGGCCGAACGCCCGGCCGCGGCCAGCGAGATCATGGTGCCCGCCGAGGCGCTCGCCGCCCGCCCGGTCGCCCGCATCGGCGAGGCGTTGGAGGCCACACCCGGCCTGATCGTCATGCAGCACAGCGGCGAGGGGAAGGCGAACCAGTTCTTCCTGCGCGGCTTCAACCTGGACCACGGCACCGACCTGGCGATCACGGTGGATGGCATGCCGGTGAACATGCGCACCCACGCGCATGGCCAGGGCTATGCGGACCTGAATTTCCTGATCCCCGAGCTGCTCGGCGGGCTGCGGGTACGGAAGGGCCCCTACTTCGCCGATGACGGCGATTTCGCCACCGCCGGCGCGCTGCGGCTGGACCTGGTGGATGCGCTGGAGCGGCCCTTCGTGCAGGGCACGGTCGGCAGCTTCGGCCATTGGCGCGGCCTCGCCGCCGGGTCGCAGGCGCTGGGGCAGGGCACGCTGCTCGCGGCCGGGGAGGTTGCCACCTACCAGGGGCCGTGGCGCAGCGGCGATGATCTGCGCCGGCTGAACGGCGTGCTGCGCTACAGCCAGGGCACCGCGCTGGATGGCTTCACCCTCACCGGCATGGGCTATTCGGGCCGCTGGGATGCGACCAACCAGGTGCCGGCGCGCGGCGTCTCCGCCGGCGTGGTGGACCGCTTCGGGGCGGTGGACCCGACCGATGGCGGGCGGGCGCAGCGCGCCAGCCTTTCGGGCCGCTACGCCACCACCGGCGATTGGGGCACGACGCGGGTGTCCGCCTATGCCATCCGCTCGACGCTCGACCTCTACAACAACTTCACCTACTTCCTCGACGACCCGCTGAACGGCGACCAGTTCCACCAGACCGACCGGCGCTGGGTGCTGGGTGGGGAGGTGGTGCAGAGCGTGCCGTGGCAGGCGCTCGGCCGCCCGGCCGAGACGCGCTTCGGCATCCAGACCCGGCACGACGACATCCGGCTCGGCCTGTTCCGCACCCAGGCGCGCGCGGCGCTGGCCACGGTACGGGAGGATGCGGTGCGGCAGGACAGCGTCGGGTTCTTCACCGACATCACCCTCCGCCCGAAGGACTGGCTGCGGCTGACCGGCGGGATGCGGGCCGACTGGATGGGCGGAAGGGTGCGCAGCGATACGGCGGCGAACACCGGCAACGCCGGGGAATGGATCGCCAGCCCGAAGGCGGGGGTGGTGCTCGGGCCGTGGTGGGCGACCGAGTTCTTCCTGAATGCCGGCAGCGGCTTCCACAGCAACGACCTGCGCGGCGCCACCATCCGGGTGGAGCCGGCGGACCGGCTGACCCCGGCGGCCCGCGTGCCGCTGCTGGTCCGGGCGAAGGGGGCGGAGATCGGCGTCGCCACCCGGGCGGTGCCGGGGCTCGACAGCCGGGTGGCGGCCTTCATCCTGGACCTGGGGTCGGAGATCCTCTTCCTCGGCGATGCCGGCACGACGGAGCCGAGCCGCGCCAGCCGGCGCATCGGCGTGGAATGGACCAACCGCTGGCAGGCGGCGCCGGCCCTGGCGCTCGACCTGGACGTGGCGGCGACCCGGGCGCGCTTCACCGAATCCGACCCGGCCGGCAGCCACGTGCCCGGCGCGCCGAACCTGGTGCTGGCGGCGGGGGCAAGCTGGGACGAGGGGGTGGGCTGGTTCGGCGCAGCGCGGCTGCGGGTCTTCGGGCCGCGGCCGCTGACCGAGGACGGCAAGGAGACGTCCCGCACCACGGCGCTGGTGAATGCGCGGGCCGGCTACCGGCTGGAGAATGGCGTGACCTTGCGGCTGGACGCCTTCAACCTGTTCAACAGCAAGGCAAGCCAGATCGATTATTGGTACGCGTCCCGCCTGCCGGGGGAGCCGGCGGCGGGTGTGGAGGACCGGCACTTCCACCCGGTGGAGCCGCTGGCGGTGCGGTTCACGGTGGCGGCGGCGTTGTAGCGGGGGCGCTCCCGCTACACCCCGCCGCCATCCACCACGAAGCTCTGCGCCGTCACCATCCGGCTGTCATCCGCCGCCAGCCACAGCACCATCCGGGCGATGTCGGGCGGATAGAGCTTCTCCTTCAGGCATTGCCGCTCGAGCGTCGCCGCCACCGCCTCCGGCGTCGCCCACAGCGTCTCCTGCCGCTCGGTGAAGATCCAGCCGGGGACGACGACGTTGGCGCGCACGCCGAAGCGGCCGAGGTCGCGCGCCAGGCCGCGCGCCAGCCCGTGCACCGCGGCCTTGGCCGTGGTGTAGGCCGGCATCCCGCCCTGCGAACGCATCCAGGACACGCTGCCGAAGAACACCATCGAGCCGCCGCCGGCCGCCTGCATCATCGGCGCCACCGCCTGGGCGCAGAAGAATTGGTGGCGCAGGTTGGTGTGGATGCGCTCGTCCCAATAGTCTGGCTCTACCGTTTCCCAGCCGTGGCGGTCATCGCGCGCGGCGCTGTTGACCAGCACGGTGACCGGGCCGAGCTGCGCCGCCACATTGGCGACGTCGCGGCGCAGCGCGGCGATGTCGCGCAGGTCGCAATGCAGGAACAGCGCGCCGGTCCGCGCCGCCACCTGCTGGCCGCCGAAATCGTCGAAGTCGAGGAAGGCGACGCGCGAGCCCTGCGCGGCGAAATGCGCGACCATCTCCGCGCCGATGCCGCTGGCGCCGCCGGTGATCAGCACCACGCGGTCCTTGAGGCTGGGGTAGCGGGCGAATTGCCGCTCATCGGTCGTGGACATGGTGTTCCTCCTCGGATGCGCCCGGCTTCAAGCGGCCCGGGTCGCGGAAGTTCAGCCCTGGGTCGCGGGCAGCGCGCCGGCCGGGTCCACCGCGGTGGCGAACCAGTTCATCGCGAAGTGCAGATGCGGTCCGGTGACGCGGCCGGTGGCGCCCGAAAGCCCGATGCCCTGGCCGGCGGCCACCCGCTCGCCCTCCACCACCTCCAGCCGCGACATGTGCGCATACAAGGTCTGCACGCCGAAGCCGTGGTCGATCACCACGGTGCCGCCGGTGAAGTACAGATCCATCGCCAGCAGCACCCGCCCGGCGGCGGCGGCGCGTAGCGGCGTCCCCACCGGCACCGCGATGTCGAGCCCGAGATGCGGCGCCCGCGCCTCCCCGTTCAGGATGCGCTGGCTGCCATAGACGCCGCTGATGCGGCCGGTGGCGGGCCAGACGAAGCCCGCGGCGAAGTGCGGCTCGGCGGTGTCGGTCTTGCGCAGCGCGGCCAGGTGGTCGCGCTCGCGGAGGATGCGCTCCATGGTCTCGGGCGGCGGGGTGACCATGGCGCCGGGCAGGCCCTGGAGCCGCTGCACCTGCCATTCGCGCCTCGCCACCGCCAGCCGCTGCGCCTCGGGCCGGCCGCCGGGCGGGGTGACGGTCAGCGTGGCCTCGGGGCCGTGGTCGCGGCCGAAGCCGAAGGCGTATTCGCCGCCCGGGCCGACGCGCAGCGCGCGGCCGTCGAGGGCGAGGCGGGTGCCGGGGGCGACGCGGCCGGTGACGAGCGAGCCCTGGGCGTGGTCGGCGGCGCGGGCGGTGGCCGGGATCAGGAGGAGGCCGAGCAGGGCGCGGCGAAGCAAGACGGGGGAAGGTATTCCCCGTTGGACGCATGCGTCCAACCCCCTTCTATTTCTCTGAGTCCGCAGGTTGGACCCGCGCGCGCCAGACTCGGAGAGATAGAGAGGGGTATGGGGGGATACTTCCCCCCATTCTTCTCTTTGCTCCGTCACAGCAGCGCCCCCTGCTTCGGCTCCGCCTTCCGCTTCGGCTTCGCCCCATCCGCCGTCGCGCCCACCGCACCATCCGCGAAGGTGATTGTCAGCCTGCCGCCCGCCGGCACTGCGGCGGCGGTCGTCAGCGGTGCGCCCTCCGCATCCGCTACCAGCGCGAAGCCGCGCGCCAGCACCGCCTGGTAGGAAACCCCCTCCAGCCTTGCCACCAGCCCGTCCAGCCGGGCCCGCTTCTCCCGCACCAGCGCCGCCACCGGTGTGGGGGAGAACCGTGCCAGGGCCGGCGCCGCCTGCGCCCGCGCCACGGCCCGCTGCCAGGCTGCGGCGCGCCGCGCATCCAGCAGGCCGAGCGCCGCGCGGCGGGCCGCGATCCCCTCCCGCGGGTGGGGCAGGCGGGGCGCCACGCGTGCCAGCGCGCCGCGCTTGCGGTCGAGCATCGCCGGCAGCGCCACCGCCAGACGCTCGCCGCGATCCTCCAGCCGCTGCCGCAGGCCGCCCAGGATGTTCGGCAGGTCGGGCAGGCCGCGTTCCGCCACCAGCAGCCGGCGCCGGGCGCGGTCGAGCTGCGCCTGCCCGGCCTGCAGCAGCCGCGCCCCGGTCTGCGCCAGCCCGGCCAGCAGGTCGGCCCGCGCCGGGATCGCCATCTCGGCCGCCGCCGTGGGGGTGGGCGCGCGGCGGTCGGAGGCGAAGTCGATCAGCGTCGTGTCGGTCTCGTGCCCCACCGCGCTGATCAGCGGGATCGGGGACTCGGCCGCGGCACGGACGACGATCTCCTCGTTGAAGGCCATCAGGTCTTCGAGGCTGCCGCCGCCGCGCGCCACGATGATGACGTCCGGCCGCGGGACGGCGCCGAAGCCGTCGCGCGGAAGCGCGCCAAATCCACGGATCGCCGCGGCGATCTGCTCCGCCGCGCCGGTGCCCTGGACCGGCACAGGCCAGAGCAGCAGCCGGCGCGGGAAGCGGCGCAGGATCGTGGTGCGGATGTCCTGGATGACCGCGCCGCGCTCGCTCGTCACCACCCCGATCACGCGCGGCAGCATCGGCAGCGGGCGCTTGCGCTCCGGCGCGAACAGCCCTTCCTCCAGCAGTTTCTTGCGCAACGTCTCGATGCGCGCCAGCAGGGCGCCCTCGCCGGCATATTCCAGCCGGTCGATGACGAGCTGGTACTTGGAGCGGTCGGCATAGGTGCCGATCTTGCCGGTGGCGATGACCTCGACCCCGTTCTCCGGCTTGATCGCCAGGCGGGGCACGCTGGTCTTCCAGATCACCGCCTCCAGCTTGGCGTTCTCGTCCTTCAGCGAAAGGTAGATGTGGCCGGAGGGGTAGCGCTTCAGCTCCGTCACCTCGCCGCGCACGCGGACCCGGCCGAAGCTGTCCTCCAGCGTCCGCTTGATCGCCCCGGCGAGTTCCGAGACGGCGTATTCCGGGATGTTCGGGGCGGCCTTCCCCAAGGGAGCAGTGCTCGGCGGCGTCGTGTCCATGCCGGCAGGATATGCTAGGGGGCCGGCATCGGGGAGGGCGCTTGGCGATGAAGGTCCTGGTGGTCGGCGGCGGCGGGCGGGAACACGCGCTGTGCTGGGCGCTCTCGGGCTCCTCGATGCTGACGACGCTCTGGTGCGCGCCGGGCAATGCCGGCATCGCCGAGGTCGCGGAATGCGTGGCCATTGGCGCCGAGGACATCGCCGGCCTGGTCGCCTTCGCCAGCGAGAAGGCGGTGGATCTGGTGGTGGTGGGGCCGGAGGCGCCGCTGACGCTGGGCCTGGCGGATGCCTGCGCCGCGGCGGGGCTGCGCTGCTTCGGCCCCAGCGCCGCGGCGGCGCGGCTGGAGGGCAGCAAGAGCTTCACCAAGGACGTGGCGGATGCCGCCGGCGTGCCGACCGCCGCCTGGGCCCGCTTCGAGGACCCGGCGGCGGCGCGGGCCTACATCCGCGCCCAGGGTGCGCCCATCGTGGTCAAGGCGGATGGCCTGGCGGCCGGCAAGGGCGTGGTGGTGGCAGCCAGCGTGACGGAGGCGGAGGCGGCGATCACCGACATCATGGAGGACCGGCTGCATGGCGCCGCCGGCGCCAGCGTGGTGATCGAGGAGTGCCTGGTGGGGCAGGAGGTCTCCTTCTTCGCCTTGTGCGACGGCAGGACGGCGCTGCCCATGGCCGCGGCGCAGGACCACAAGCGGGTCGGCGAGGGCGATACCGGCCCCAACACCGGCGGCATGGGCGCCTATTCCCCGCCGCCGGTCTTCGACGACGCGATGCAGGACCGGGTGATGGCCGAGATCATCCGCCCGACCCTGGCGGAGATGGCGCGGCGCGGCACGCCGTTCCGCGGGGTGCTGTTTGCCGGGCTGATGATCACCGCCGATGGGCCGAAGCTGATCGAGTTCAACGTCCGCTTCGGCGATCCGGAATGCCAGGCGCTGATGCTGCGGCTGCGGTCCGACCTGCTGGCGGCGCTGCTGGCCGCCTGCGATGGGGAACTGGGCGCTTTCGACCTGCGCTGGGATGCGCGGCCGGCGCTGTGCGTGGTGATGGCGGCGCGGGGGTATCCGGGCGCCTACGCCAAGGGCACGGAGATCCGCGGGCTGGCGGCGGCGGCGGCGGTGCCCGGCGTGCAGGTGTTCCATGCCGGCACGGCGCGGCGGGCGGATGGCGCGGTGGTGGCGCAGAGTGGCCGGGTGCTGGGCATCGCCGCCACGGGCGTCACGGTGCAGTCGGCGCGCGATGCGGCCTACCGGGCGGTGGATGCGGTGGAGTGGCCGGAGGGGTTCTGCCGGCGGGACATCGCGAATCTGGCGTTGTAGGGCGGCGGGCAGACACGAAACGCCGCGTTGACAGGGGGTACCCCCCCCTCCGGGCGCGTCGGCGTGCCCCCCAACCGCTAAGCCGCCCCCAGCACCTCCGCCACCGTCCCATCGGCGACGATCCGCCCGCCCTCCAGCTTGATCGCCCGGGTGCACCACTCCCGCACGATCGCCATGTCGTGCGTCGCCAGCACCAGGATGTCGGCCTCCCCGACCAGCCGAGTCAGCCGGTCGCGCGCCTTGGCCATGAAATCCGCGTCGCCCGCCAGGAACCACTCGTCCATCAGCAGGATCTGCGGCTCCATCGTCGTCGCCATGGCGAAGGACAGCCGGACCTGCATGCCGGCGGAGTAGGTCCGGACCGGCGTGTCGAGGAATTCGCCGAGGCCCGAGAAGCTGCCGACCGCATCCGCCATCGCCTGGCTCTCGGCCTGGGACAGGCCGCGGAACAGCCCGCGCAGCACGATGTTCTCCCGCCCCGTCGAGGACGGGTCCATCCCCGCCGAGGGGTCGATCAGCGAGCCGACCAGCCCGGCCACCTCCAGCCGACCGGCCACCGGCTCGAACACCCCGGCCAGCGTGCGCAGCAGTGTCGTCTTGCCGGCGCCGTTGTGGCCGATCAGCGCCACCCGCTCGCCGCGGCCGATGTGGAAGGACAGGTCGTGCAGCGCGGCGACGACGACCCGGCGCGACGGGTCCTCGCGCAGCCGCGACTTGGCCAGCACGCGCTTCTTCAGCGAGCGGGCGTCGAAGTGGTAGAGCGGGAATTCGATGGCCAGGCGCTCGGCCAGGATGTGCGGCATCGGTTCAGACCCAGAAGGCGATGCGGCCGCGGAAGCGGATGAAGAAGGCCATCGCCAGCCCGGCACCGAGCAGGGTGTAGACCACGGCGGCGAGCCAGACGAGGCCGGGCACGCCGCCCTCGACCAGTGGACCGCGCACCGTCTCCATCAGCGCGTAGAACGGGTTGAGCGGCAGCCAGACGGCGTTGGCGCCGAGCAGCTCGGGCTTCCACAGCACCGGCGACATGAAGAACGCGAGTTGCATGACGGAGGCGACGATCGGCGCGATGTCGCGGAACCGGGCGCAGAGCATGCCGAGGAAGAGCGCGACGAAGAAGGCGTTGATGGTGATCAGCGCGAAGCCCGGGATCAGCAGCAGCACCTCTGCCCCCGGCAGGGTGCCGCAGGCGAGGAAGACCACGAGGATCAGCGGCAGGCTGTGCGCGGCGGTGAGCAGGTTGCGGAAGACGCAGCGCAGGACATGGACGGAAAAGGGCAGCGGCAGCTGGCGGATGATGCCTTCGGCGCTGGTCAGGCTGGTGCAGGCGTCGGTGACGATCTGCGAGAGCGTGGTCCAGACGATCAGGCTGACGGCGATGAAGGGCAGGTAGTCGCGCAGCGCCATCTTGAAGAGCGAGGAATAGAGCAGGCCGAGGCCGACCACCATGACAGCGGTGGAGAGGGTCAGCCAGAACGGGCCGAGCACGGAGCCGCGGTAGCGGTTCTGGATATCGAGCCTGGCCAGCGCGGCCGGCAGCCGCCAACGACGCAGGCCGGTCGCCAGGTCCTCCAGCGCCGCGGCGCGCCGGCGCGGCTGGGCCGCGTCGCAGACGTAGAGCGGGGCCGCCGCAGGTGGCGGAAGGGGCGCGTCCAGCATGGCGGGGGCTATAGAGGCGACCGCCGTCCCCGGCCAGCGTCGAGGGAACAATTCATGGCCAGCGTCGGCGGCGGCGTGGCTGCATTCCCGCAGGCAAACGCAAGACATAAGCCCCCAGAGACACAGGCAAGACTTTGCATCCGCAAAGTATTGCGATGCAGACTCGGTCTTGCGGAGCCGGGGCGGAAGCGTGTAGGGCTTGTTGCCTTACGGACGCAACACGTCCGCCTGGTCTTCGGGGCAGCCTGGAGGGTCGCATCGTGGGGACGATGCGGGTCTCGGGGGGGCAGGCTTCGGAACCCGGTGTTCCCAGACCCGACGGAGCCAAGGGGATGTCCCAGGGGAAGCGGACCACGTGCGAGACGGGCCGGACCGCCTTGGGCACCGTGGCCCGGCTGGCGCGACCGGCGCTCGCCTTGTCGGTCCTGGCGTTGCTGGCTGCCTGCGGGCAATCCGGCCAGACGCCCACCGCGCAGCATGCGGCCGCGACGCATGGCCATTACAATCGCCCCAGCAGCTACGACCCGCCCGGCCCGCCGGGCGATCCCTGGGGTCCCTACATCCGCGACGCGTCCCGCCGGTTCGACGTGCCGGAGCGCTGGATCCGTGAGGTGATGCGGCAGGAATCCGGTGGCCGGATCGGCGCCACCAGCCCGGTCGGCGCCATGGGGCTGATGCAGGTCATGCCCGGCACCTACCGCGAATTGCGCGGCCGCTACGGCTTCGGCGACGACCCCTACCACCCCTATGACAGCATCATGGCCGGCGCGGCCTATATCCGGGAGATGTACGACCTCTACGGCTCGCCGGCCTTCCTCGCCGCCTACAATGCCGGGCCGCGGCGGCTGGAGGACTACCTCTGGAATAGCCGGGGCCTGCCGAACGAGACGCGCAACTACGTCGCCCGCATCGGCCCCAACATCATCGCCCACCACCCGGCCAAGCGCGTGGCGCCGGAAATCTACGCCGCCGCCGAGATCCCGCTGAACATCCCGGCCGGGCCGCGGCGGATGGACAGCGCCACCATGCTGGCGCTGCGCGAACAGCGGGACGCGCAGCAGCCGGGCATCACGCCGACCGTGCTGGCCGGTACCGTGGTGCGGATGGACCCGATCCCCGATGGCAGCACAGACCTGCCGGTCCAGGTCGCCTCGCTGGGCCCGGTGGTGCGGATGGATCCGATCCCGGATGGCAGCACCGGCACCGCACTGCCGGCGCTGCGGCGGGAGGTGATGCGGATGGAACCGATCCCGAACCCGCCCGAGCCCGACCCGGCCGCGCGCGCCCGTATGGCGGAGCCTGCGGGGTCCGCCCTGCCGCCGCCGCGCCCGGCCCTGGCCGCGCCGCGCGGCGCCGCCCCGGCCCGGCCGACCCAGCTTGCCGCCGTCATCCCACCGCCGCCGATCCGTCCCGTACCGGCGCAGCCCGCCGCCACGCCGCGCGGGTTCGGGCTGATGGGCTCGGCCCAGGCCGCGCCCCTGCCGCCCGCGAGCATCCGCCCGGCCGTCGCCCGCGCGCCGGCCGCCCCGGCCGCGGGCGGCTGGGCGGTGCAGGTCGGCGCCTTCGCCAGCCAGGCGCAGGCGCGCGACGCCGCGGCGACGGCGCAGGATGCCGCCGGTGGCCGGCCGTTGGTGCAGCCCGTCGTCACCGGCCGCGCGACGCTCTATCGCGCCCGGGTCACCGGCCTCTCCCAGCCGGCGGCGCAGGCCGCCTGCGACCGGCTGCGGCGCAAGGGCGCCTGCATGGTCCTGTCGCCCGATTCGCCGGGCTGACCTTCCCCCGGGGCGCGCCCGCGCCGCCGCGGCCCTTGCGGATGCATGATGAAAAATGTCACGCAGCCCTGCTGTCGGCCCGCGCTGGCACGGGCTAGTCCGCGGGCTGATCGGTTCGGAGGAGCACGAATGTCAGACGCCACCCTGGAGTCCGGCGCCGCCGGATTCGATCCCCACCGCGCCGCCCTGCCGGTCGCCGCCATCCTGCCCCGGCTTGCCAGCGGCACGGGCGAGGATGACGAGGACGAGATCGAGGACGACGATTTCGACGAGGATGAGGACGACCTCGACGAGGATGATCTCGACGAGGACGACGACGACGAGGACGAGGAAGACGACCTCGACGAAGACGACGATGACGAGGACCTCGACGAGGAGGAGGACGAGGAGGACTGAGCCCGGCCCCCCTTGCTGTCCCGCCGCCGCTCCCCCAGGCTGCGGCGGGAAAGACGACGCTTTTGGGGGAAACATCCATGACCACCGCTGCCGCGCCGGCGACCGCCGGATTCGCCTCGCTCGATGCGCTGGTGCGGCCGCGCTCCGTCGCCATCATCGGCGCCTCGGACGAGCCCGCCCGCATCGGTGGCCGGCCCATCGCCTACATGAAGGAGCGCGGCTTCCAGGGCGAGATCTGGCCGGTCAACCCGAAGCGCGCCACGGTCCAGGGCCTGACCGCCTACGCCTCGGTCGAGGCGCTGCCGGCCGCCCCCGACGTCGCCATCATCGCCGTCCCCGCCGAGCACGCCATCACCACCCTCGATGCGCTGGGCACCAAGGGCTGCCGCGCCGTCATCGTCTTCTCCGCCGGCTTCGCCGAGATGGACGAGGCGGGGGCGGCGGCGCAGGAGCGGCTGACGGCGGTGGCGAAGCGCCACGGCATCCGCCTGCTCGGCCCCAACTGCCTCGGCGTCTTCAACGACAGCATCCGCTTCTACGGCACCTTCACGGCGAGCTTCGAGAAGGGCTTCCCCATCCCCGGGCGGATCGGCGTCGCCTCCCAGTCCGGCGCCTACGGCACGCATGTCTTCGCCGCCGCGCTCGACCGGCGCCTGGGCATGCAGGTCTGCATCACCACGGGCAACGAGGCCGAGGTGGCGCTGGGCGACGTGCTCGGCTGGATGGCGCAGGCGCCCGAGGTGGACGTCATCTGCGCCTATGCCGAGGGCATCCGCGAGAGCGCGCAGTTCATCGCCGCGCTCGAGCTCGCGCGGCGCAACCGCAAGCCGATCGTCATGATGAAGGTCGGCCGCAGCACGCTGGGCGGCGCCGCGGCCAAGTCCCACACCGCGTCGATCGCCGGCGACGACGCGGTGACCCAGGCGGTGCTGGACGAGTTCGGCGTGGTCCGCGCCCGCACGACGGAGGAGATGCTGGACATCGCCTACGCCGCTTCCCGCCGCATCTACCCGGTGCGCAATACCCTTGGCGTATTGACGGTCTCCGGCGGCGCCGGCGTGCTGATCTCGGACGCCGCCGAGGCCGCCGGCCTGGCGATGCCGCCGATGCCGGAGGCGGCGCAGGAGAAGCTGCGCGCCCTGGTCCCCTTTTGCGCCCCGCGCAACCCGGTGGACTGCACCGCGCAGGTCACCAACAACCTGCCGCTGATCGGGGAGTTCGCCGAGAGCGTGGCGACCGATGGCGGCTATACCTCCATCCTGTCCTTCTGGTCGCAGACCGCGGCCGGGCGCAGCGTCGGCCCCAGCCTGCAGGCGCAGATGCGCGCGGTGCGGGCGGCGCATCCGGACCGGCTCTGGGTGATGTCCATGCTGGCGCCGAACAAGACCGCCGAATACGAGGAAGATGGCTGGGTCTGCTTCGAGGACCCGTCCCGCGCGGTGACCGCGATCGCCGCCATGGGCCAGTACGGCGCCTCCTTCGCCAAGGCCGGCGAGCCCGCCGTCGCGGTGCCGCTGCCGGAAGTGACCCTGCCCGCCACCACGCCGTCCGAGGCGGTGGCCAAGGCGCTGCTGGCCGAGGCCGGCGTGCCCGCCGTGCCGGAACACGCCTGCGGCGATGCGGAGGCCGCGGTCGCCGCCGCCCGCGCCATCGGCTTCCCCGTGGTGATGAAGATCCTGTCGCCCGACATCCTGCATAAAAGCGAGATCGGCGGCGTGCTGCTGGACGTGGCCGACGCCGACGCGGTGAAGCAGGGCTTCGCCACGCTGCTGGAGCGCGCGAAGCACCACGCGCCCAACGCGCGGATCGAGGGCGTGCTGGTGGCGAAGCAGATCAAGGGCGCCGTGGAGATGGCGCTGGGCATCTTCCGCGACCCGGTCTTCGGGCCGGTGGCGATGGTGGGGCTGGGCGGCATCTTCATCGAGGTGCTGAAGGACGTGGCGTTCCGGCGCTGCCCCTTCGATCCGGCGGAGGCGGAGCGGATGATCCGCACGCTGCGCGGCTTCCCGCTGCTGGACGGGGCGCGCGGCAAGCCGAAGGCGGATGTGGCGGCGCTGGCGCGGGCGCTGTCGGCGCTGTCCGCCTTCGCGGTGGCGGCGGGGCCGCGGCTGGTGGGGGTGGACGTGAACCCGCTGCTGGTGCTGCCGGCGGGCGAGGGGTGCTTCGCGGCGGATGCGGTGATCGAGGTGGGGTGAG
>JBMOJU010000404.1:0-4409 GCA_049315625.1 Paracraurococcus sp. | reverse complement strand
GGCTGAGGCGCACCGCGCCGCCCGATCACCGTCACACGCCGCCTCATCCGAAGCGGCCTCAAGGGGTGGCGCCTGCGGTCGTCAGCACGATCTTGCCCGTCACCTGCCGCGCCAGCAGCAGGTCCAGCGCCTCGGCCGCGCGCGCCAGCGGCCAGACATGGGCGATGGCGGGCTTCAGCGCGCCGCCCTCGATCCAGTCGAAGAGCTGCGCCATCAGCACGCGGTTCGCCGCCGGTTCCCGCTTCACATGGGTGCCATACAACACGCCGAGGATGCCGCAGCCCTTGAGCAAGGCGAGGTTCAACGGGATGCGCGGGATCTCGCCGGCGGCGAAGCCCACCACCAGGTAGCGGCCACCCCAGGCAACCGAGCGCAGCGCCGGTTCCGCATAGCGGCCGCCCACCGCGTCGAACACGACATCGACGCCCGCGGGCGCCAGGGGCTTCAGCTGTTCCCGCCAACTCTCCGCCGTGTAGTCCACCACCGCCGCCGCGCCGGCGGCGAGGCAGGCTGGGTGCTTCGACGGCGAGGCCGCGGCGATCACCCGTGCGCCCATCAGTCGCGCCACCTGCACCGCCGCCATGCCGGCGCCGCCGCCGGCGCCCAGCACCAGCACGGTCTCGCCCGGCTGCAAATCCGCGCGGTCGCGCAGCGCGTGCAGCACGGTGCCATAGGCGTAGGACAGCGCCGATGCCGTCACCGCATCGATGCCGTCAGGCAGCGCCACGACGTTCTCGATCGGCGCGCAGGCGAACTCCGCGAAGCCGCCATGCCCGCACATCGCCAGCACGCGGGTGCCGGGGGTGGGGCCGTCCACGCCCTCGCCCAGCGCCGCGATCGTGCCCGCCACCTCGCCGCCCGGCGCGAAGGGAAAGGCCGGCTTCGCCTGGTAGCGGCCCTGGATGATCAGCGTATCCGGGAAGTTCACCGCTGCCGCTGCGACGCGGATCAACACCTCGCCCTTTGCCGGCACCGGCACCGGCATCTCGCCCAGCGCCAGCGCCGCCGGCGGCCCGAATTCCCGGCACAGCACCGCCTTCATGCGCATCTCCTCGATCCCGCGGCCAGCTTGCCGCGCGGGCGACGCTGAGTCACCCTGACCGGCGAAAACGACGGCCAGAAGGGAAGAACGCCATGGACTTCGCCTATACCGAAAAGGTCGAGCAGCTGCGCGCCCGGCTGCTGGCCTTCTTCGACGAGCACATCTACCCGAACGAACACCTGTATCACCACCAGATCGACACCGCGCCGGACCGCTGGCAGCCGGTGCCGATCATCGAGGAGCTCAAGCCCAAGGCGCGCGCCGCCGGCCTCTGGAACCTGTTCCTGCCGGAAAGCGACCTCGGCGCCGGCCTGACCAACCTCGAATACGCGCCGCTGGCCGAGATCATGGGCCGCGTGCCCTGGTCGTCCGAGGTGTTCAACTGCTCCGCGCCCGATACCGGCAACATGGAGACGATCCACCGCTACGGCACGGAGGCCCACAAGAAGCAGTGGCTGGAGCCGCTGCTGGAAGGCGAGATCCGCTCCTGCTTCGGCATGACGGAGCCCGACGTCGCCTCCTCCGACGCCACCAACATCCAGACCCGCATCACCCGCGACGGCGACCATTACGTCATCAACGGCCGCAAGTGGTGGTCCTCCGGCGCCGGCGACCCGCGCTGCGCCATCTTCATCGTCATGGGCAAGACTGCGCCGGACAGCCCGGACAAGTACCGCCAGCAATCGATGATCCTGGTGCCGCGCGGCACGCCGGGGATGGTCATCAAGCGCATGCTGCCGGTCTTCGGCTTCGATGACGCGCCGCATGGCCATGCCGAGATCGTCTTCGACAATGTCCGCGTGCCGGCGGAGAACATCCTGCTCGGCGAGGGCCGCGGCTTCGAGATCGCGCAGGGGCGCCTTGGCCCGGGACGCATCCACCACTGCATGCGCGCCATCGGCCTGGCGGAACGCGCGCTGGAGATGATGTGCAGGCGCTCGCTCGAGCGGAAACCCTTCGGCCGGCCGCTGGCCGAGCAGGGCGTGACCATCGAGCGCATCGCCAAGTCGCGCATCCTGATCGACCAGGCCCGGCTGCTGACTCTGCATGCGGCGTGGCGGATGGACACCGCCGGCAACAAGGTGGCACGGACCGAGATCGCCGAGATCAAGGTCGCGGCGCCCGAGATGGCCTGCCAGGTGGTGGACTGGGCGATCCAGGCGCATGGCGGCGGCGGCGTGACCTCCGACTTCCAGCTTGCCTATTTCTACAAGATCGCGCGGACCTTGCGCATCGTCGACGGACCGGACGAGGTGCACCGCTTCCAGCTCGGCCGGATGGAACTGGCGAAATACAAGCCGGCGAAGCCCGAGGCGGCGCGAGCCGCGGAGTAGCGCATGTCGGACATGCCCGAATTGGTGCCGGTCCTCGACCGGCACCGCTTCGACGAGACGGCGCTGGCCGCGCATCTGGCGCAGCACCTGCCGGGCTTCGATGGCCCGATCGAGGTGCGGCAGTTCCAGGGCGGCCAGTCCAACCCGACCTTCCACGTTGCCACGCGTGCCGGCGACTACGTGCTGCGCAAGAAGCCGCCGGGCAAGCTGCTGCCGCGGGCGCATGCGGTGGAGCGGGAATACCGCATCCTGCGCGCGCTGGAGGGCAGCGACGTGCCGGTCCCGCGCGCCCGGCTGCTGGAGGAGGATGCCGGGATCATCGGCACCGCCTTCTTCGTCATGGACCATGTCCCTGGCCGCATCTTCTTCGACCGTGTGCCGCTCGCCGCGCCACCGGCCGACCGCGCTGCGATCTTCGAGGACATGGCCCGCGTCCTGGCCGCGCTGCACCGGGTGGATTGGCGCGCGGCGGGCCTGGAGGGCTTCGGCCGGCCGGAGGGCTACATGCCGCGCCAGGTGGATTTGTGGGTGCGGCAATGGGAGGCGGCGAAGGTCGAGGAGATGCCGGTGATGGACCGGCTCGGCGCCTGGCTCGCCAGCCACATCCCGCCGGATGAGCCCGCCACCATCGCGCATGGCGACTACCGGCTTGGCAACCTCATCATCCACCCGGAGGAGCCGCGCATCGTCGCCGTGCTGGACTGGGAATTGGCCACCATTGGGCATCCCTTGGCCGATCTCGGCTATTGCTGCCTGACCTATGATTTCGCGCCGGGGCCGGATGGCGTGACCGGGGTGGAGGGGATGGATCTCGCCGGCACCGGTATCCCCGGGGAGGCAGCCTTCGTCAGCCGCTACAGCGCGCTGCTGGGGCGCCCGGTGCCGGAGGCGCTGGATGTCTTCAAGGCCTTCTCGATGTTCCGGCTGGCCAGCATCGTCGCCGGCGTGTGGCGGCGGGCGTTGGATGGCACGGCCTCCGACCCGCGGGCGATCGGCTACCGGCATCGCTATCACGACATGGCCGAGCGCGCCCTGGCGATCGTGCGGCGCATCGACCCGGCGGCCTGAGGCACTGGACCGCGCCGCGCCGGCGGGCGAGTTTGCCGCCGAACAGCGCGAGCGGGCATCCGCATGGACCAGGCCACCACCATCGCAGTCGACGTGCCAGCGGAAGCGGCCCCCGAGGGGTTCGTGCCGGCGACCCATGGCGGGCCCTATGCGCGGGAGCTCGGGCCGTTCTGGTCGCACCGCGCCGCGGGCTACACCGCGCTCGGCATCCGCGTGGCGCACCGGCACAGCAATTCCATGGGCGGCGCGCATGGCGGCTTCGTCGCCACGCTCGCCGACCTGGCGCTGGTGCATGCGGTGGCGGTGGCGCGGGAGAAGGCCGGACTGCCACGCGCCGGGCTGGCGACGGTGACTCTGTCCGTCGACTTCATCGGCCCGCCGAAGGAAGGGTGCTGGCTGGAGGTGCGCGCCGAGGTGACGCGCATGGGCCGCAGCCTGGCCTTCACCGAAGGCACGATGTTCGCCGATGGCGAGCGCGTCGCGCGCGTCAGCGGCGTCTTCGCCATGAAGGAGCGGAGGGTGTGAAGCGGGGGAGATGGTGGGCGCCGTAGGATTCGAACCTACGACCCGCTGATTAAGAGTCTACAGTTTTTCTAGCAATATCAACGCTCTGTCCAACTTTCGCACGTCCACACGATCTCATCCATGATGTTCAGCACCAAACCGAACGCGGCCTGCGCTTCACGCTCGACCCCCTCCGCCTCGCGCCACGGGCGCCACGCCTCCAGCGCCGCCGGCCGATTCGTCCAGGCCAGGTGCGCCGCCGGCAGCCGCCCCGCCAGCGCCCGCTGCGTGATCGCCCCGCCCATCAGATGCGCCCCCGTGAACACATACCCGGCCGCCAGCCGCGCCGCATCCGTGTTCAGGCTGCCCGCATAGGCGGCCGCGACGCCGTCGATCGGCGGCAGCTCCGGCAGCCGCGGGTCGGCCGCATCCTGCGCGAGCTGGCGCCAGCGGTGTAGCGG
>JBMOJU010000403.1:0-4428 GCA_049315625.1 Paracraurococcus sp. | reverse complement strand
CTGGCCGAGCGCACCATGGCGCATCTCGGCCTGCCGGCGCTGGTGAAGGCGGAACACGTGGTCGCCAATTGCGACTATGTCGGCCAGGGCTACGGCATCCCGACCGAGGGCATGGTGGAAGCGGTGAAGCTGGTGGCGGAGAAGGAAGGCATCCTGCTCGACCCGGTCTATTCCGGCAAAGGCATGGCCGGGCTGATCGACCTGATCGGCAAGGGGCAATTCGGCAGGGACGAGAATGTCGTCTTCCTGCACACCGGCGGCCAGGTCGGCCTGTTCGGCTACCCGGAGGCCTTCGGCCTGGCCGGCGACACGGCGCGCTGACCTACCGGCGGGCGAGGCGGGCCAGCGCGGCCCCCTCGGCGCCGAGCAATTCCAGCCGCCCCGCCGGCGTGATCCGCCAGCGCTTCGCCGCGGCCAGCGCCCGCAGGAAGCGCGCCTCCTGTTCGCTCACCAGCGGCTCGCAGGCCATCATGGAGGAGATCATCTGGCCGAAGCCGATCGTCTCCCCGGCCAGGGTGTAGCTGCCGGCGATGCGGTTGCAGCCGCCGGTGCCGGAGACCGTGCCATCCGCGGCGAAGGCGAAGCTGGCCTTCGCCTTGTCCAGCACGGGCTTGCCGCCGATCGCCTCGGCGATCCATTCGCCGCCCGTCAGCGCCGGGGCCGCCGTGGCGGCGCGGACCAGGCGTAGCTCCACGCTCTCCCCGGCGCCCCCGGTCAGCACCGGGTGGATGGTGTCGGTGCGGAACATCACCGCGCCGTCCAGCTCGATCGTCCCGCGAACGGCGTAGCTATGGCCGGGCTGGATGCGGGCCGGGTCGTAGGCCAGGGCGAAGGCCACCGGCACCTGCCCGAGGACGGGGATGCGCGCCTCGGCCAGGGTTTCGGCCGGCGCATCGGCGCGGGAGACGTCGAGCAGCGCCACCGCCAGCACCGCGCCGGGCGGCAGGGCCATGCGTTCGCGGTAGGTCGCGGTGCCGCGGATCGCCGCCACCTGGGCGCGGGCGGCGCCGGCCAGGGCCAGGCCGGCCGCCAGGGTCATCACGCTCCGCCGCCGCATCCGAGTCCGCTCCCGCCGCCGTCGCGGCAGCGATAGCGCCTGAATGGGGCGGCGCGAGGGCCATGTAATGCGGTCGGTCGACCGACTTGATCCCGATCAAGGCGCCGCCGCCCGGCCGGCCGGAGAAGCACCTGTGGCTTTCCGTTCCGCCGCCCACATGGGCGGTGCAAACTGCGCGCAACCGGCTAGGCTGGCCCCAAGCATTCACGGAGGACGAGACCCGATGTCCGAGGCAGCAACCCTCGAGCGACCCCAGGCCCGGCCGGCCGAGCATTTCGACGTGCTCATCGTCGGTGCCGGCATCTCCGGCGTCGGCGGCGCCTACCACCTGAAGACCCAGCGCCCTGGCACGAGCTTCGTGGTGCTGGAGACGCAGGAGACCTTCGGCGGTACCTGGTGGACGCACAAATATCCCGGCATCCGCTCGGACAGCGACCTGCACACCTTCGGCTACCGCTTCAAGCCCTGGACCGGCACGCCGATCGCGACCGCAGATGAAATCCGCAAATACATGGGCGAGGTGATCGAGGAGAACGGCCTCGACAGCCACATCCGCTACCACCACAGGATCAGCAGCGCGAGCTGGTCCAGCGCCGAGAACCGCTGGACCATCGAGGCGACGCGGACCGATACCGGCGACGCTGTGGTGATCAGCGCCACCTTCCTCTGGATGTGCCAGGGCTACTACCGGCACACGGAAGGCTACACGCCGGAATGGCCGGGCATGGCCGACTTCAAGGGCAGCATCGTCCATCCGCAGAGCTGGCCGGACGGGCTGGACTATGCCGGGAAGCGGGTCGTCGTCATCGGCTCCGGCGCCTCGGCCGCCACCATCGTCCCGGCGATGGCGGGCAAGGCGGCGCATGTGACGATGCTGCAGCGCAGCCCCACCTATTTCCGCACCGGCCGCAACGCGATCGAGATCGCCGAGGAGCTGCGCGCGCTGCAGGTGGACGAGCACTGGATCCACGAGATCGTCCGCCGCAAGATCCTGCTGGAACAGTCGAAATTCACCGCGCGCTGCTTCAATGAACCGGACCAGGTGAAGGCGGAGATGCTGGCGAACCTGCGCAGCATCCTCGGCCCCGACTACGACATCGACACGCATTTCACCCCCAGCTACCGCCCCTGGCGGCAGCGCATCGCCTTCGTCCCCGATGCCGACCTGTTCCAGGCGGTGGCGCGCGGCGAGGCGTCCGTCGTTACCGACGAGATCGAGACCTTCGATGCGACCGGCATCCGGCTGAAATCCGGCCAGCACCTGGAGGCCGACATCATCGTCACCGCCACGGGCTTCCACCTGAACGTGCTGGGCGACATCGAATTCTCGGTCGACGACAAGCCGCTGGCCTTCCACGAGACGGTCACCTACCGCGGCATGATGTTCACCGGCGTGCCCAACATGGTCTGGGTCTTCGGCTATTTCCGCGCCAGCTGGACCCTGCGGGCCGATCTGGTCGGCGATTTCGTCTGCCGGCTGCTGGGCCACATGGCGGACAAGGGCGCGCAGCGGGTCGAGGTCGCGCTGCGGCCGGAGGACCACAACATGCCGCTGCTGCCGTGGATCGACCCGGAGAACTTCAACCCGGGCTACATGATGCGCGGCATGCACCTGCTGCCCCGGCGTGGCGAGAAGCCGGAATGGCAGCACACCCAGGACTACTGGATGGAGAAGGACGTGATCCCGGCCATCGATCTGGATGGGGCGGAGTTCGTGTACAGATAGGCCATTCGGAGGGCCGCATGGACCAGGCCGCGCTGTATGAGGAAGACATCTACGCCTGGTCGCAGCACCAGGCGCAGGTTCTGCGCGCCCTGGCCGGGGCGGGCGACCGGCTGCCCAACGACCTCGACCTGGAGCATGTCGCCGAGGAGATCGAGGATTTGGGCAACGAGCAGCGCTTCCAGGTCGAGAGCAACCTGCGCCAGGCGCTGATCCACCTGATCAAGATCGTCGCGCTGCCGGCCGATCCGGCGGTGCCGCACTGGACCACCGAGGCCAACGCCTTCCTGGACACCGCAGCGGATCGCTACCGGCCATCCATGCGGCAGATCATCGATGTCGCTAAGCTCTGGGCGCGCGCCCGTCGGCGTGCGGGCGAGGCCTTGGAGGGCGCCGGGCATGCGGTGCCGGCGCTGCCGGCGACCATGCCCTTCGTCCTGGAGGATCTGGTCACCGGGGACGCGGATGCCCGTGTGCTGGCGGCGCGTCTCGCCGCGGCCGTGCAGGAAGGCTGACGGAGGGGCGCATGGACCAGGCCGCGCTGTATGAGGAAGACATCTACGCCTGGTCGCAGCACCAGGCGCAGGTTCTGCGCGCCCTGGCCGGGGCGGGCGACCGGCTGCCCAACGACCTCGACCTGGAGCATGTCGCCGAGGAGATCGAGGATTTGGGCAACGAGCAGCGCTTCCAGGTGGAGAGCAACCTGGGCCAGGCGCTGGCCCATCTGATCAAGGTCGTGGCCTTGCCGCAGGACCAGGCGGTGCGGCACTGGACGAAGGAGGCGAATGCTTTCCTGAAGAACGCGTCCCGCCGGTACCGCCCTTCCATGCGACGCTCGATCGAGCCAGGGAAGATTTGGGAATGGGCGCGCCAGGACGCCGTCGGCGATCTTGAATTCGACGGCCATGCGGTGCCGTACCTGCCGACGGAACCGCCCTTCGCCATCGAGGAGCTTGTCGATAAGGCGGCCGATGCGAGAGCATTAGCGGCGCGCCTCGCCGCGCTACTCGGGGTCCTTCCCGAAGCCTGACCGGCCATGCCCCGCCTGCTCCCCCGCCGCGGCGCCCTGGCGCTGGTCGCGCTCCCCCTCCCCGCCAACGCCGCCGACCCCTGGGACGCCCTGCGCGCCGGCGGCATCGTCCTGTTCCGCCATGCCGAGGCCCCCGGCTTCGGCGACCCGCCCGGCATGCGGCTGGGCGATTGCGCCACCCAGCGCAACCTGGACGCAGCCGGGCGCGCCCAGGCGCGGCGCATCGGGGAGGCGCTGCGTGCCCGCGGCGTCGTGGTCGGCGCCGTCCTCGCCTCGCAATGGTGCCGCACGCTGGAAACAGCGGAACTGGCCTTCCCCGGACTGGTCCGGCCCGAGCCCGCCTTCAACTCCTTCTTCGACGATCGCGGCGCAGGGCCGGCACAGACCGCGGTGGCGCGCGCCACCCTGCTGGGCTGGGGCGGGCCCGGTGCGCTGGTGGCCGTCACCCACCAGGTCAACATCACCGCGCTCAGCGGCATCGTCCCCGCCTCGGGCGAGGGCGTGGTGCTGCGGCGGGAAAGCGGGTCACTGGTCGTGGTGGGGCGAATCGCCGCCTGACGCGACCCGCGGCCGAGGTTGCGCTATCCTGCCCAGTCCATGGCCCTCCCCCCCCGCCTC
>JBMOJU010000402.1:0-4444 GCA_049315625.1 Paracraurococcus sp. | reverse complement strand
CAGGGTCGGCGGTTTCGGTCTGGGGCATGGGAGACTCCGCACGAGGCATGGTGACGGTCTTGGGGCCGGCTTCGGGGGCGCCCGGCAGGTCAGCGAGCGACAGGCCGGTCGCCGCCAGTATAGAAGGCCAGTGCCGGGGTGGGATGAGGCGCGCCTGGCGCCATTTGCGCACCGCTTCGGTCCCGATGCCGCAACGCTGTGCCGCGGCCTCCGGGCCGCCGAGCAGGGCGATGATGTCTTCGACCGTCCGCATTCGGGTCGTATGCCGGAAAGCGTTTCCCATTTCAATGCGAATCCGCCGTCTGGGAAATCGCTTCCCAGCCGCCGCTCTCCCAATTGCCGCCCGCGCCATGCTACAGCCACTGGCCCGAACGCTGACCCGACAAGGACTGCCGCCATGGCCGAGGATCTCCGCACCCGCTTCACCGCCGCGCTCAAGGTGGCGATGCTCGCCAGGGACGCCGCGACCACCTCCACCCTGCGGATGATCACGGCCAAGCTGAAGGATACCGACATCGCTGCCCGCCCGTCCGGGGTGGATCAGGTGCCGGAGGAGCAGATCGTCGCCATGCTGCGCGGCATGGCCAAGTCCCGGCGGGAGAGCGTCGAGCTTTACCGCCAGGGCGGGCGGGAGGAGCTGGCGCGGAAGGAGGAGACGGAGATCGCGGTGATCGAGTCCTTCCTGCCGCAGCAGATGGACGCGGCCGCAACCGAGGCGGCGATCCGCGACGCCATCGCCGAGTCGGGGGCCAGCGGCATCAAGGAGATGGGCAAGGTAATGGCCGTGCTGCGGGCAAAGCATGCCGCGACCATGGATCTCGGCAAGGCGGGGCCGCTGGTGAAGGCCGCGCTCGGCGGCTGAGCCATGATTCCCTCCCCCGCTTTGCGGGGGAGGATTAGGGTGGGGGCAAGCCCCTGGTCGTGGGGGTGAACGCGGGTGTGGGTCGATTCCGCCGGGACACCGGTCGGCATCCCCCCCCACCCCGGCCCTCTCCCGCCAGCGGGGGAGGGTGGTAGCGCGGGCATCACCGGAGACGCATGGCCCTTCCCCCGCAATTCCTCGATGATCTTCGCGCCCGCACCCCGCTGCACGGGCTGATCGGCCGCAAGACGCGCCTGGTCCGCAATGGCCGGCAATGGAAGGGCTGCTGCCCCTTCCACAACGAGAAGACGCCCTCCTTCTACGTCTACGACGACCATTTCCACTGCTTCGGCTGCGGCGCGCATGGCGACGCCATCACCTTCCTGATGCGGGCGGAAGGCGCCGCCTTCCCGGAAGCCGTGGAGCGCCTCGCTGCCGAGGCGGGGATGGAGGTCCCGAAGCCCACCCCCCAAGCCGCGGCGCGGGACAAGCGGGCGCGCGACCTGCACGGCGTGCTGGCCCTGGCCGAGGCGGCCTATCGCCGCCGGCTTATGCTGCCGGAAGGCCGCGCCGCGCTCGACTACCTCCGCCGCCGCGGCCTGTCGGACGAGACCATCGCCCGCTTCGGCCTCGGCTGGTCCGGGGAGGGCAGGGGGGCGCTGGCGGCCGAGCTGAAGCCGGAGGGGATCGAGCCGGGCCAGCTGGTCGCCGCCGGGCTGATGAAACCGCGCGACCCGGACGACGCCGCCGCCGGTTTGTCCGACATGTTCTTCGGCCGGGTGATGTTCCCGATCCGTGACCGCCGTGGCCGCACCATCTCCTTCGGCGGGCGAATCTTGGGCGACGGCCAGCCGAAATACGTCAACGGGCCGGAGACCGAGCTGTTTTCCAAGCGGCGCGGCCTCTATGGCCTGGATCTCGCGCGGGAGGCTGCCTTCCGCGGCGCCCCCGTGCTGGTGGTCGAGGGCTACATGGACGTCATCGCCCTGCACCAGGCCGGCTTCACCGGCGCGGTCGCCCCGCTCGGCACCGCACTGACCGCCGAGCAGTTGGAACTGCTCTGGCAGCTCACGCCCGAGCCGGTGCTGTGCTTCGATGGCGACGGCGCCGGCGCCCGCGCCGCCGCCCGCTCGGCCGAGCTGGCCCTGCCGCTGCTGAGCCCCGAGCGCAGCCTGAAGCTGGCGACGCTGACCGGCGGGGAGGACCCCGATACGCTGGTCAGGAAGGGTGGGGCCAAGGCCTTCCAGCCGGTCCTGGACGCCGCCCGGCCGCTCTCGGTCGCGCTGTACGACCTGGTCACCGCCGGCAAGCCGCGTGAGACGCCGGAGCAGCGCGCCGCGCTGCGGGCGCGGCTGGAGGAGGTGGCCCGGCTGATCCCCGACCGGATGCTGTCCGGCGAGTACCGCCGCGGCCTGCTCGACCGCTTCTTCGAGGCGGGGCGGCGCCCGATGCCGGCCGCCGCCCGCCGTGGCCCCTGGCAGGGCCGGCGCGAGCCGCCGATGGGCGTGCCCGGCCTGCTGCGTCCGCCGATCGATCCGCCCGGCATCCGCCTGGAGCGCGCGCGCAACCTCCTGGCAATCCTCTTGCGCCATCCCATCCTGCTGCCGGAGGTCGAAGAATCCCTGATCGCGCTCGACCTGCCGGCAGGCGACCCTCAGGCGCTGCGAAGCGCGCTTCTCGCATGGCTCCCGCGGGCGGAACTCCTTGACTCGGCAGCCCTGGCGCGCCACCTCGCCGAAGACGGGATGGAGAATGCCGCCACCTGGGCCACCCGGGCCACTGGGCTCTGCGCTGCGGCGCATCCCGCGGCCCAGCCTGGCGAGGCGCTGGACGGCTGGTGGCATTTCTTCGGGCTGCTGCGGGGCGAGGCGGAACTGGTCGAGGATCGGGCCGAGGCGCAAAGGCTGCTGGTGGAGACCAACGATCCGGCGGCGCAGCAGCGCCTGATCCGCCTGTCGGAGGCGCTTGCCGTCCTGCGCGGCGGCGAGCCCGATCCGACGCCGGAGGCAGGCCCCTCCCGCGGGGTCTCCGGGGCGTCGCGGGCGGACACCATAGGGTAGAGGGCATCGCACCTGCACCCCGCCGCGCGGGGCGCCGGGCGCTTCGATGGAGCGGACGGAATGGCGAGCAAGGTCACGGGTGGCACGGATACGGTCGAAACCCGCGATGAGGTGGTGGAGGGCGTCCTGCTCGACACCATGACCGCCGCGGTCAAGAAGCTGATCACCCGCGGCAAGGAGCGGGGCTATGTCACCTATGACGAGGTCAACGCCGCGCTGCCGCAGGACCAGGTCTCCTCGGAGCTGATCGAGGACACCCTGGCCTCGCTGAACGAGATCGGCATCAACGTCGTCGACAGCGAGGAGAACGAGGACGGCGAGGCGACGGCCGTGGCCAAGCCCGCCGCCGAGGACAAGGAAGAGAAGGACGACGAGGAGTCCGGCGGCAACGTCGACGAGGAGACCCTCGGCCGCACCGACGACCCCGTCCGCATGTACCTGCGGGAGATGGGCAGCGTCGAGCTGCTCTCTCGCGAGGGCGAGATCGCCATCGCCAAGCGGATCGAGGCGGGGCGGGACATGATGATCGGCGGGCTCTGTGAGAGCCCGCAGACCTTCAAGGCCATCATCGCCTGGCATGAGGCGGTCAAGGATGGCCGGATGCTGCTGCGCGACGTGATCGACCTGGAGGCGACGCATACCGCCGACGCGCCCGACGTCCCGCCGCCCGATGCGAACGAGGAATTCGAGGAAGGCGAGGAGGGCGAAGGGCTCGGCCTGTCGCTCTCGGCCCTGGAAGAAAAGCTGAAGCCCGAGGCGCTGGTCGCCTTCGAGGCGATCGAGGGCGCCTATACCCGCCTGCAGAAGCTGCAGAACAAGCGGATGGAGGCCTACACGGCCGGTGAGGACCTGCAGGGCCGCTCCGAGAAAACCTACGAGAAGACCCGGACCGAGCTGGTGGCGCTGGTGCAGAAGGTGCACCTGCACAACAACCGCATCGAGGAATTGGTTGAGCAGCTCAAGCACATCAACCGCAAGCTGACCGCCCTGGAGGGCCAGGTGCTGCGGATGGCGGAGGCCAGCAAGGTGAAGCGGGAGGAATTCCTGCAGCACTGGCGCGGCAGCGAGCTCGACCCCGCCTGGTTCGAGCGGCTGGCCAAGCTGACGCACAAGTCCTGGAAGGGCTTCATCCTGCGGTCGCGCGACGACGTCGAATCGGTCCGCACGCAGATGGCGACCATCGCCAACGACACCAACCTGCCGATCGCCGAGTTCCGCCGGGTCTACGCCACCGTCTCACGCGGCGAGCGCGACATGACCCAGGCGAAGAAGGAGATGATCGAGGCGAACCTCCGCCTGGTCATCTCGATCGCCAAGAAATACACCAATCGCGGCCTGCAATTCCTAGACCTGATCCAGGAGGGCAATATCGGCCTGATGAAGGCCGTGGATAAGTTCGAGTATCGCCGCGGCTACAAGTTCAGCACCTACGCGACCTGGTGGATCCGCCAGGCGATCACCCGCAGCATCGCCGACCAGGCGCGGACCATCCGCATCCCGGTCCACATGATCGAGACGATCA
>JBMOJU010000061.1:0-19693 GCA_049315625.1 Paracraurococcus sp. | reverse complement strand
CGCGTACAGTCCGGGTTGGGGCAGCGCCAGCGCGTGACGCTGACCTGCAGGGTCACCGGCAACCCCTGGATGGGTAGGTCCTGCAGGTAACGCCGATGGATGCCATGGCGCGATGCTGAGGATGCATTGCAGCCAGGGCAACGCGCCGGCGCTGTGCTCGTGGCGAAGACCACATAGGCATCCTCCTCGTCCCGGACGTGCAGGATCTGGAGGTCGGAGCCGGGTGGCTTTGGAGTGATGATATCCATGCGCCATCAGGCAACCTGCCGCCTGGGCACGCAACTCGTTGCATCCACAGAGATTGAGGAAGACCCACCGAAAATGAGGCAGGACCTGTTTCAGAAGCTCCAAAAGTACCGGCGCCGACCTGGAACCGAGCCAACCCAAGCCCAGCATATTCATGTAACTGTTGTCGACGGGCAGCCCACCCTGCAAGCCCTCAATCGGGGGCACCTGCAAAGGCGAGCCGGTCGCGGAGGTTAGCCTCATCCCGCTGCGCCGAGCGGCGAGCCATAGCGTTCACGGCTTCGGCCCGCGCCTGCGCCAGGCGACGCAGGACGCCAAGCCCCGCCCAGCGGCGCAGCCAGAGTGGCACGAAGCGGACGAACACCTCGTCGTCCCGCGCGACGATCGTCTGCCATGACCCGTGATCGCCCTGGCGGGCTCCACGACCGATTAGCTGCCGGTCGATGCGGGCGGATTCATGGTATTCGGTCAGGATCACATGCAGGCCGCCAGCCGCGGCCACGCCGGGCCCTAGATGGATATCGGTCCCGCGCCCGGCCATGTTGGTGGCGACCGTGATTCGGCCTGCCTGCCCGGCCTCCGCCACGATTTCGGCTTCCTCCTTGTCGTAGCGCGCGTTCAGCACGCGATGCTCCAGCCCGCGGCCGGTCAGGACGGCGGAGAGCGCCTCGCTGGCGGCGACCGACCGCGTGCCGATCAGCACCGGCCGGCCGGTGGCGGTGACCCGCGCCGCCGCGCAGGCCACCGCCGCCCAGCGCCGCCCGGCATCGGGCAGGATACGCGGCGCCAGGCCTACCCGGCGGCTGTGGCGATGGGTCGGGATGCCGACCACCGGCAGCCCGTAGACCGCACGGAACTCCCCGGCCAGTTCGCGCGCCGTGCCGGACATGCCGCAGAGCCGCAGGTAGCGGCGGAAGAAGCGCTGGTAGGTCAGCCGCGCCAGCGTCTCCCGTCCGGTGGTGATCGCCACGCCCTCTTTTGTCTCGATCATCTGGTGCAGGCCGCGCTCCCAGGTGCGGCCCTCCGCGATGCGGCCGGTAAACTCGTCGACGATCTGCACCTCGCCCTTGGCCACCACGTAGTGCTCCTCGCGGCGCATAAGGTGCAGGGCGGTCAGCGCCTGCTCGACGAGTTCTTCGCGGGCCGTTGGGATGCGCCAGTCGCCGACTTGCGGCGCGCGCTGGGCCAGCGTGGCGCGGCCACGGTCGGTCAACACCACTTGGCGCTCACTGCGCAGCAGGGCGAAGTGCTGCGGCTCCAGGCCACGCGCCAGGTCCAGCGCCATGCGGTAGCGGTCCGTATCGTCGCTCATCGTTTCGGCGGAGATGATCAGTGGGGTCCGCGCCTCGTCCACCAGGACGCTGTCGGCCTCGTCCACCACTGCGAGGCCCAGGCCCCTCATCAGAAGCGGGCCGACGCCGTCCCGTACCCTGCCGATGGCGTGGGATGCACGCCTCGTATCGCTACCAAGGGTCAGTCGGTCCTTCAGGTAGTCGAAGACAACCTCCTTGTTTGATGCGTGGGTGATATCGGCGGCATAGGCGGCGCGTCGTTCGACCGGCGACTGTCCGTGGATGCAAACACCTACGGTCAGGCCGAGGGCCTGATAGACCGGCTCCAGGATGCCGGCGTCGCGTTCGGCCAAGTAGTCGTTCACCGTCACCACGTGCACCGGCAGCCCGGCGAGCGCGGCGAGGCAGGCGGGCAGGGCCGCGGTCAGGGTCTTGCCCTCCCCGGTCGCCATCTCCGCCAGCCAACCCTGCAGCATCGCGGCGCCGCCCATGAGTTGGACCCGGTAGTGCCGCTTGCCCAGGCGGCGCCAACAGGCCTCCCGCACCAGCGCGAAGCCCTCCACCGTCAGGTCGGGCGTGAAGCCGGCGCGCAGCAGCCCCGGGCGCAGGGCGCGGGCCGCCGCCAGCAGGCCTGCGTCGTCCAGCCCGGCGATCGCCGCCTCCCGCGCCAGCACTCGGTCCGCCAGGCCGGCGAGCCGCCAGCGGCGCCAGGGCAGACGGGACGCGGCGATTTCCTGCATCGTCAGCAGGGCGTGATCTAGCCTGTCGACCTCGGTCTCGGCGCGTTCGGCATAGGGCGAGGACCGGCGGTCCGCGTCGTGCAGCGCCCCGGACCGGCCGGCCCGCGCCCGCCGACGCCGTGTCGTCGGACCTGCGACGGCGAGATCAGGCATTCAGCCGCGCCAGGAACAATTGCCGGCCACGCCGCCACCATTGCTGGCCGAGCGGCTCCATCCCGTGGTCGAAGCGGACATGCACGCGGCTGCCGAAGCGGTCGCGCACCGCCTCGGCGGGCAATTCGAAATCCAGCTGGAACCAGCGCTCCAGGCTGCGAAGGTTGCGCGGGTCGCGGGTGTCGGCGGCCACCCGTCCGCCGCTCTCTACCGCCAGCGCCCGGCTGGGCAGCCGGTCCGACGCGGCCGGCACCTCGCGCACTAGCCGCGCCGGCAGGGGCTGCCACAGCGCGCCCGGCAGCAGGATCTCCGTCCCCACCAAGCCCTGGCGCAGCAGGTCGATATCGGCCTGCGACACCACCACCCGCACCAGCGCCGCGCTGCCCCGGATCACGTAGCCCAGCACGTCGCCGCGGCGGACCCAGCGGCCTTCCAGATGCTCCGAGCGCGGGATCTCCAGGATCCCCGCCACCGCGGCACGCACCTCAAGCGCCGCCAGCCGGTCCTCGGCGCGGGCCAGGGCATCCTGCCGGCTGCGGATTTCCTGCCGGGTGACGTCGGCCTGAACACGGTTGGTGAACTGCTCGGAATCGAGCCGGGCGCGCAGTGCCTCGATCTGGGTGCGCAGCACTGCGGCCTCGGCCACCAGCACCGGGTCCTCGGCCGCAAGCAGCAGGTCGCCGGGCTCCACGAGGCTGCCGGGACGCATGACGACCGAGCGGATGATGCCGTTGACGTCGGCGCGGACGAAGGCGTCCTCCGGCAGCCAGACCACCCCTTCCGTGGTGGTGCGCAACGGCACCGGCACCAGCGCCAGGAAGGCGGGAACGGCGGCGACGCCGAGCAGCGTGGTCGCCACGGCGCGGCCCCGCACCCGGTGCAGCCGTGGCGCCGAGACGACGTGCCAGAACGACTTCAGCGCCGGCACCAGCACACCCATCACCACCCCGCCGATGGCGACGATGGCCCCGACGACGAACCACTCGGCGGCGAGGAACAGCGAAATCGCGGCCAGCACCACCAGGCGGTAGACGAAGGCGGCCGGCGCATAGGCGATGAACCAGGCGTACTCCGTGGCGGTGCCCGTCGGGCGTTCCGTCTCGGCCCCGAACAGCCGGCGTTCCACGAGCCAGCCCCAGAAGCGGTTGGCGCGTTGCGCAAGGTTCGGCACCTCTGCCAGATCGGCCAGGATGAAATAGCCATCCAGCCGCAGTAGCGGGTTGGCGTTGAACACAAGGGTCGATACCCCGGCCACCAGCATGACGTTGAAGGCGATGCTCCGCATCTGCCCCGGCTCGATCAGCAGCCAAACGAAGGCCGCCAGGGCCGCGATGAAGGTCTCGACCAGCATTCCGGCCGCCGCTACCCCGGCGCGCCGCCACTTGCTGCGGAAGGCGGCGGAGGCGCTCCCTTCGACATAGGGCACCGGCATCAGGGCGATGAACATGACGCCCATCTCGTGCACCTCGCCGCCCCCGGCCTTCACCGCATAGGCATGGCCGAGTTCGTGCACCGCCTTGAGCAATGGAAACACCAGCGCGATCAGTAGCAGGCCCTCGCCCGACAGGACCCGGTCGGGCAGGTTGGCGGCAAGCTCCCCCCAGCGCGGCGCCAGCAGCACCAGGGCGGTGACCGTCGCGGCGAGCCAGAGCAGCATCCCGAACCAGGAGAAGACCGGGCGGACCAGCACCAGGGTGGTATTCAGGAAGCGGTCCGGATCCAGCAGCGGGATGCGGATCGACATCGGGTTCAGGAAGCGGCCCATCCGTTCGCGCCGCCGCTGGGCGGCGTAGCGGCGGAACAGCTCGGTCGCGTCGGACGCGATGTCGGCCTGCAGCAGGTCGGCGGCATGCAGTTGCGACAGCAGGTTGACGATGGCGGTCTGGCTCGGCGCCCCGTCGCCCAGCAGTTCGGCCGCATCGCGCCAGATCGCGTCCACCGTCCGGCGCCCGTCCATGGCGCCGAGCACGGCGTAGACCGCCGGGGTGAAGCGGTGCGCCCGGCCGGTCGTGCCGTCGTGCAGCACGTACCAGGCCTCGCCCTGGACCCGCTGCCGGCTGACGTTCATGCCCGGGCGGAGCCGCGGGCGGAGCGGGCCGACGCGATGCCAGCTCGGGGACAGGAAGGGGTCAGCCATCCGCCGGCGCTCCGGTCAGTATCCGTGCAGAGACCCAAGGCGCGCATGAACGCCCGATGCGGTCAGCGGGGCGCTTGCCGCGGCCTTGGCGCGGATGGACCCGTTGCCGCACCGGCTCAGGGCCACCAGGACCAGACCGCCAGCCGCGCCCAATCCACCAGCGAGCGGGTCCAGACCCAGACCCAGAGGCGCTCCTCGATCCCGATCTTCGCCACGCCCTCCATGCCCGGGCGGACCCAGCCGGGGATCTCCGCCAATTCGGCTTCGACCCGGAAGGTGTTGCGGCCATCCGTGGCGGTGGCGACCGGCGTCACCTTGGTCACCCGGACCGGCACCGGGTCGGAGGCCCGGCCGGCCAGCCGCAGCAACCCGGCCTGGCCGTTCCGCAGATAGGCGAGGTCACGCTCCTCCACCTGCAGCACCGCGCGGAAGCCGTCCAGCGGGGCAATCTCGAACAGCAGCTTGCCCGTCTCGACCGGTGCGCCAAGCGTCTGCGACAGGTCGCCCGAGACGATCAGGCCGGCGAAGGGGGCCCGGATGACGGCGCGGCCGAGCTTGTTCTCCACCAGCGCCAGCTGGGCTTCCGCCTGGCGCAGTTGCGCCGCCAGGATACGGGCCTGGGCGCGATCCTGCTTGCCCAGGGCTTCCTGGTACTTGAGCTGCGACTGCTCGCGCTCGGCCCGCCACCGCGCGGCCTCGAGCGCCAGCTCGCGGTCGTCGAGCGACGCCAGCACCTGGCCCGCCGCAACGGTGTCTCCGGCGCGGGCCGGCGCGGCGGCCACGAAACCCTCGAACGGCGCCACCGCGGCGCGCTGCACCGTGCCCTCGATGACCGTCCGGGCGCTGACCCGGAACTCGCCGGTCGCCATGGCCAGCCAGCTCAGCGCCGCCAGCCCGAGCACGGCGCCTAGCTTCAGGCCCGGACGCCGCGGGCCGAACAGCGCCCGCAGGCCGGACCCGGCACCGTCCACCAGGCTGCCGGCAACCAGCCGCTGCGACTGCGCACGCGCTTCCACCAGCGGCCCGAGGGTCACCGCCACGGCCGCGAGCTGCGCCAGGGCCTCGTCGTCGAAGGCGGTGTCGTCGTCGCGTTCCAGCGTTAGAACGCCGACCGGCCGCCCGGCACTGGCCAGCGGGACGGAGGCGACGGCCCGGGCGCCCGAAAGCCTGGCCAGCTCGGCCTGGGCGAGCGCGATCCGCCGCATCGTGCCCGGCGCCGGCGGATGCGCCACCGCGGCATCCTGGTCGAGCGCCTCCTCCATCGCGTTCTCGATGGTATCGACGATGCTGGCGCGTTCCTGGAAGCTGGCCTGGTGCGACATGGCTTCCAGCCGCACGCCGCCGCCCCGCGCCAGGCCAAGCGAGACGCGGCTGCAGCCGAGCCGGGCGGCCAGCAGCGTCGCCACGGCGGTGCCGGCCTCGCGCTGCCGCGGATGTTCGGCCGCCGCCGCCAGGACGTCGAGCGAAAGCCCGATGCGGCCGATGCGGGCCTCGTCCTGTTCGGCGTTGCGGCGGCGGATTAGGGTTTCCAGCCAGCCGGCCCCCCAGTGCAGCCGGCGCAAAACCCCCGCCATCGCCGCCGGCGGCTGACCGCGGACCTCCACCACCACCACGCCATGCAGGGTGCCGCCGGCCTCGATCGGGTAGGCGGCCTGGGCGGCATCAGGGCCGCCCAGCAGCAGGCCCGACCGCTGACCGAGCGCGTCCTGCGCCGCCTTGGCGAGGTGGGAGACATCCCTGGTCCGGTCCGGCCAGATGCCGGCCGGGGTGTAGCGTCCATTACCCTCGTGCAGCAGCAACAGACCCGCCGCGGCGCCGGGGATGTCGCGGCATTGCAGCGCCAGCCAAGTCTGGCAGAACTCCCCGGCGCTGCGCGCGCCGGCGAAGCCAGACCAGAGTTCCGCCTCGTCGCCCAGTGGCGCCGCGTCGCGCGTTTCCGCCGGAGGCGGCGCGGGAGGTTGGACCAGCGCCTGCTTAAGGAGGATGGTCATGGCTCCCCGGCTATGCGGCGCGTGGCATGGTGACCGCCAGATCGCGGTTCGGGTCTGACGCCGCGGCGACGAAGGCCGCCTGCCAGCCCGGGGCGGTGGGCGCCGCCTGGTCGGTCCCGGAATAGGCCGCGGCCAGGTCGATCACGATTTCCGCCTGCGCCGCGGCGGCCGGCTGGGTCAGCCGGCTCACCCGCTGCGGCACCACCACCTCGGTGCTGAGCGGCGCCGGGCCCGGTGCGGTGATCGTCACCGTCACCACGGCGCGGCTGCGCACGCCCGATCCGTCGGTGACGAAGTAGCTGAAGGTGTCGGTCCGGGTCTGACCGGGCGGGACACTCACCAGCCCGGTCGGATCGTAGCTGAGCTTGCCGTCGGCGGTGATCGTGGCCAGCACGCCGCGGGTACTGCGCACGACCTGGTCGATCCGCAGCACGTCGCCGTTGTCCGGGTCGCTGTCGTTCGCCAGCACGTCGATGATCACCGCGCCGTTCGCCGCGACCGTGGCGACGTCGTTGCGGGCCACCGGGGCGTCGTTCCGGCCGGTGATGACGACGCTCACCGTTGCCGTGCTGGTCGCGCCGCCGGCATCGGTCACCGTGTATTCGAAGCTGTCGGTGGTGGTCTCGCCGAAGGCCAGGGCGTCGAACAGCCCGCGCGGGTCGTAGGTCACGCGGCCCTGGGCATCCACCGCGAGGCGGGCCCCCTTGACGCTCGACGTCGCGGCCAGGCTGGTGACCAGGCCGGCCGGCCGGTCGACATCCAGGTCGTTGGCGAGGACCGTGATCGTGACCAAGGTGTCCTCGTTCGTCGCCGCCGCGTCGGCCACCGCCGTCGGCGCGTCGTTCCGCCCGGTGAGGGTGACGGTCACGGTGGTGCGGGCCGTCGCGCCGAACTCGTCCTCGACCACGTAGGTGAAACTGTCGGTCGCGGTCGCATCCGCTGCCAGCGCCTGGATGCGCGCCGCGCCGCGCGGATCGTAGCGCAGCGTGCCATCGGGGTTGGCGGCAACCGTGGCGCCCATGGCGCTGATCGCCTGCACCGAGCGGATGGCCAAAACGGCGCTGTCGCGGTCGGTGTCGTTGCTGAGCACGATTAGTGTCGCCACCGTGTCCTCATCGGCGGCCGCGCCGTCGGCAATCGCCACCGGCGCGTCGTTGCGGCCGGTGACCACGACGGTCACCGTGCCTGTCGCCGTCAGGCCGGTTTCGTCCTGAACCACGTAGGTGAAGCGGTCGGTGATGCTCGCGCCGGTCGCCAGGTTACGCAGCGACGCCACACCGGTGGGATCGTAGACCACCTTGCCGTCCCGCAATGCGAGGCCGGCGCCCTGTTCACTGGTCCCGGCGACGCTGAGGAGGCTGATGGCGCTGCTCCGGTCGGCGTCGGTGTCGTTGCGCACGACATCGAGCGTAGTCGCAACGTTCTCGGCAGCCCCGGCATTGTCCGCATTGGCTTTCGGCGCGTCCTCCAGCCCTGTCACCACGACCTGCATCTGTGCCCGCCGCAGGACACCGCCCTGGCCCGGCAGCGTCGAGGCGACGGTGAAGCTGATGGTCTCGGTCACGCTTTCGCCGGCCCGCAGCGCCTGAAGGGCGGCGGTGGCGGTGGGGTTGTAGCGCAGCGTGCCCGCGACGGTGCCGACCGAGGCGCCAAGGTCGCTCAGCGAATTGACGCCGCGCAGCACCCAGGGGCCGGAAAGCGGCAGCGAGATGGCGGCGTCCTCGGTCGTCGTCGACGACGCGAAGGTGACGGTGCCGGCATCCACCCGGGTGCCGTCGACCACCACGCGCAGTGTCCCGGTGACCGTGGCGCCGGTATTGTCCGCCACCGTGTAGGTGACGCTGTCGGTCACGCGCTCGTCCACCAGCACGCCGGCAAGCTGGGCCGAGCCCGTCGGGTCGTAGCGCAGCGCGCCATCGACGATGCTGACCGCGGCGCCGCGCGCCGAGAGCGCGGCGGTGCCGACGAGGCTGAGGCTGGCGCCAGCATCGGCATCGCGGGCCGCCGCGATGACGGCCGCCACGATCGCGGTCGCCGCGTCGGTGGTCACCTGCAGATAGCCGGCCGTCGGGGCATCATTGGCCCCCGTCACCGTCACCGTCACGCTGCCGGTCACCGGCTCGCCCAGGGCGTCGCGGCCGGAGAACAGCACGGTATCCGTCGCGGTCTGCCCCGGATTGAGCGCCTGCAGCCGGCTGGCGGCGCGCGGGTCGTAGAGCAGCCCGCCGGCGTCGAGGCTGACCGCGGCGCCCAGGGTGCTGCGGGCGACGCCGGTGACGACGATGTCGGGCACGGGGATGCTCGCCGCCGCATCCTCGGACGTATCGGCCAGCAGGGCGATCTGCCGATCCTGCCGTCCCACCACCGCGACGGTCACGCTGGCGCTGGCGGTGCCGCCGAGCCCGTCCGAAACGGTGTAGGTGAAGCGGTCGGTGGCATTCTGGCCGAAGGTCAGCGCCTGCAACGTCGCCGCACCGCGCGGGTCGTACAGCACCCGCCCGTCCGGCTGGATCGTGACCGCGGCCCCGAGGTCGCTGGTGCCCTGCACCGCGCCGACGCCGAGCACCGCGCCGGCATCCGGGTCGCGGTCATTGGCGAGGACGGCGACCAGCACTGTGCTGTCCTCGTCGGTGGTCGCGGTGTCGGCTGCGGCCACCGGGGCGTCGTTGCGGCCCGCGACCTGGACGGTGACCGTGCCGGTGCTGGCCAGGCCAAAGACGTCGCGCACCGTGTAGGTGAAGCTGTCGGTCAGGGTCTCGCCCGCCGCCAGCTTCTGCAGGGCGGCGGCGCCGCGCGGGTCGTAAAGCACCCGCCCCGTTGCATCGAGCGAGAGGGCCGCGCCCTGTGCCGAGCGCGCCGCCACGGCGCCGGCGGCGAGGACCGCGCCCTGGTCGGGATCAGTGTCGTTCGCCAGCACGTCGATGGCGGTCGCGGTATCCTCATCGATCGAGGCGGCATCGGCGTTGGCCACCGGCGCATCGTTCACCCCGGTGAGCGTAAGGGTCACCAACGCGCTGGCGGTTCCGCCGCGGCCGTCGGTGATGGTGTAGGTGAAGCTGTCGGTCGCGGTGCGGCCCGGCAGCAGCGCGGTGAGCGGTCCCGAGGCCAGCGGGTTGTAGCGCACCAGCCCGCCCTCGATGCTGAGCGCGGCGCCCTGAGCCGAGCGCGCCGGCAGCGCCAGGACGGCCAGCGGATCGCCGTTCGGGTCGGTGTCGTTGGCCAGCAAGTCGAGCTGCACCGCGGCGCCGGCCGAGACGCTGCGGCTGTCGGCCACCGCCACCGGCGCGGTGTTGGTCAGGCGGGAGCCGAGATCGGCTGCCAGCGGCTGGCCGCTGAGTGGCAGTACCACCAGCGGATTGGCCGTGGTCGCCGTCCAGCCCGCCGGGATCTCCTGCATGATGCTGCGGGCGCCCGGGCCGATATCGGCGAAGCTGTAGGCGCCATCGGCGCCGGTCACGACGAACCGTTCGCCGGCATCGCGCAGATTGTCGCCGTCCTGATCTAGGAAGACGGTCCGGCCGGCGAGGACGGCTTCGGTACCGCCCCTGAGGCCGTCGCCGTTGGCATCGCCGAACACCGTGCCGGAGATCGCGGTCAGCCGGTAGTTGCCGAAATCGAGGCCGCCGAGCGCGGCGCCGCCGCCCAGCACCACCTGCTGCACGCCGGGCGCCGCCAGGGTGGGGCGGGGCGGCACCAGGATGTCGCTGCCGCCGCCGCCGCCGCCGCCGGTCCCGCCGCCGGTCGCCGCATCGCCGCGATAGGCGGAGATGGCGGCGAACAGCTTCTCGAACTGGACGCGCGGGAAGCTGAGGCCGGTGTTGGTGACGTTGTCGTTCTCGTCGTCGCCATCAACGACCAGGTCCCCGGTCGCCTTGAGCAGCGTGGCGAAGTCGGCCGTGCTGAGCCGGTGGCCGAGCGTTTCCACCGCCAGTTGCTGGGCCAGCGCCGCGGCGCCGGACACGAAGCCGGCCGCCTGGCTGGTGCCCTGCATGGTGTGCACGCCGCCGGTGGCGTTGGCGCCGTTGAACCGGGCGCCGGGGGCGAAGATGTCCAGCAGGGTATCGCTTCGCTGGCTGAAGGCGGCGATGCGGTCGGCGCCCGTGGTATAGTCGGTCGCGCCCGTGGCGACCGTCCAGGGGCCGCCGAAATCGCCACTCCAGGTGCCGCCCACCGCCAGCACCGCGGGGTCGGAGGCCGGATAGGCGACGCCCATCTGGTTGAAGTGGTTGTAGCTGTTGCCGCTGGCCGCCACGGTGATGACGTTGCGGCCGGCCAGCGCCGCGAACTCATCGCCGAGCCCGTAGCGCGACATGTCGTTCTGCCAGTTGCCGTTGTCGCCGAGCGACAGGTTGACCACGCCGATGTTGTAGGCATCGGCATTGGCCAGCACCCATTGCAGCGCCTGTTCGACATAGCCGAAGGTGCCGCGGCCGCTGTCGCTGAAGACCTTCAGGACGATTAGGTCGGTGCCGGTTGCGACGCCGGTGTAGCGGCTGTCGCGGCTGGCGATCATGGTTGCGACATGGCTGCCGTGGCCGATCCGGTCGCTCGCGTCGCCGTCGTTGTCGGCGAAATCCCACTGGTAGACGATGCTGTCGTCCACGCCGTTGCCGTCGGCATCGCTGCCGAAGAACGGGTGATCCACGTCGATGCCGGTGTCGATCAGCACCGTGCGGATGCCCTGGCCGGTCAGGTGGCTGTAGGCCTCGGTCTGCAGCGCGGCGGTCAGGCCGGTCAGGTCGCGCGCCTGGCGGGTGGACCGCGCGCCGAGGTCGACCGTCAGCGGCGTGCCATCCGGCACCGACCAGGTGGTGCCGCAATAGCAGCCCTCCGGATCGATCAGGATCTCCGACAGCGTCGAGGTTGTGGAACCGCTGGGGCTGCCGAGCGGAGTGGTCTGTACCCAGCCTTCCTTCTGCTCCTCGGCGATGGTGTAGCTGCCGGGCAGCAGGTCGGCGAAGCTGTAGCGGCCATCCGCATCGGTCAGCACGCGGCGCTCGTTCGCCTGCAGGATGCCGTCGCCGTTGACGTCGAGGAAGATGGTCCAGTTGGCGAGGCCCCGTTCGCCCGCGTCACGCTCACCGTTGCCGTTGGAATCCTCGAACTTCGCGCCGCTGAGCGAGCCAAGCTGCACGTTGCCGACATCGGCGCCGGTGACCCGGAGGCCGCTGGTGATGCGGATCGCGGCGGCCGGCGTCGTGCGCGTCCAGCCGTCGCGCACCACTTCGCCCACCCGCATGATACCGGGTCCGATGCCGCCCAGCGCGTAGCTGCCGTCGGCCGCCGTGACGGTGCTGGTTTCGCCGACATCGAGCACCCCGTCGCCGTCCTTGTCGACGAACAGGGTCACTCCGGCCAGCCCGGCCTCGCCCGCGTCCCGCACGCCGTCGGCATCGGCATCGATGAACTTCACGCCGCGCACCTCGCCCGGCAGGAAGCGGCCGAAGTTCACGCCGGTGGTGACCCGTTCCGCCACCACCGTCACGTCGCGGAAGCCGCTGGCCGGCCCGGTGGCGATCGCGCCGCCTTCCACGACGCTGACGAGCCGGTAGGTACCGGCCGCCAGGCTCAGGAAGCTGTAGTTGCCGAAGGCGTCGGTGGTGGTCCTGGCTTCGGCATCCCCGGCGACGCCGTTTCCATCGACATCGATGAAAATGGTGACGCTGGCGATGCCGGCTTCCAGCACGCCCTTCACCCCGTCGCCGTCGCTGTCGTCGAACACGGTGCCGCGTAGCCCGACATCCAGCGCCGCGACACGCGTCCAGGCCACGGTCTGCGTGCCGCTGCCGGCATTGCCGGCGTCGTCGGTCACGCCGACGCCGCTGACGGAAAGCACATAGGCACCCGACTGGCCGGTGGGCCCGGCCAGGCCGCTCAGCACGAAGCTGTTGTCCGCGCCGGGCGTGATGGTGACGCCGGTGAGGTCGACGGGCGTGCCGTCGCGCGTCAGGGTGACGTCGTCCAGGCCAAAGCTGCCCGCCGCGACCGGGCCGTTGAAGCGGACCGTCACCTGCTCGACCGGCGTCGTGCGCAGCGCCGGCGTCACCGCCGAGATCGCTGTCACCACCGGTCCGCCGACATCGACGAAGATGGAATAGAACGCGTCCGCGGTGTTGCCCGCCGCGTCGACCGCCCGCACGCGCACCTGGTGCGTGCCGAGGCTGCTGAAGGTGATCGCGCCGGCGAAGCTGCGGCCGGTCACGACGGCTTCGCCCAGTTCGGTCGAGGTGGTCATGTCGCGGAGGCGGACCGTCAGGCCGTCCTCGCCCAGGTCGCCGAGCAGCGAGAGGCTGGTCGCCGTGGTGCGGCCGTCGGTGTTGCTGCTGCCGGTGTCCGGCGTGATCCGCAGGTTGTAGGCGACGGGCGGCGGCGCGATGTCCATCACCCAGCTGGTGGCGACGGTGCCGGCGCCGGCGTTGCCGGCCAGGTCGGCGATCCCGGCCATGTTGACGGTCAGCGCGTAGGTGCCGCCGATCGACTGTGGCCAGTTGATCCCCCTGATGAGGTAGTGCGTGGCGTCGACCGCGACGATTGTCACTTCTGCCGGGTTGATCAGGTTCGCCCCGCCATCGCGGGACAGCCGCAGGTCGTCGAGCGTGAAATCGGTCGTCCGGATCGCCTCGCTGAATGTGATGCCGAGTTCCGGCACCACGATGTTGCGCGGATTCGTGACGACGCTGTCCAGCACCGCCGTGGGCGCCGTCGTATCGGTCACCCAGCCCTGCGTCAGGACCCCGGTGCCGGCGCCGCCCAGCGTGTCGAGCACGCCGGCGCCGCGCAGGGTAAGGGCATAGAGCCCCGCGGTGCCGGTCAGGCCGGCCAGGCCATCGACGCGGAACCGGTCGGGGGCCACCTGGGTGACCACCACGGCGTCGAGCACCAGCGGCGTGCCGTCGCGCGTCAGCGTCAGGTCCGCGGCATCGAAGCTTGCCGGATCCACGGCGCGGCTGAAGCTCACCTCCAGGCTGGCGACCGCGGTGTTGCGCGGCCCGGGCACGGCTTCGAGGGCGGTGGCCACCAGGCTGGTCGCGGCCATGGCCCAGCGGTTGGTCTGCGTGCCGGTGCCGGTGTTGCCCGCTGGGTCGGCTACGGTCGCGCCCCGCACGGTGGCGCTGTAGTTGCCGTCCCCGCCGGTCAGCGCGGCGAGGCCCGAGAAGCGGTAGACGCCGCCGCCCTGCGCCGTGACCACCAGGCCGGACGTATCCAGCGTGACGCCGTCGCGCACCAGCACGAGGTCGGGCCCGCCGATGCTGGCGGGATCGAGAGCTTCGGAGAAGGTGGCGTCGAGCGAGGCGACGGGCGTGCTGCGCACCGCCGCGGGCTGTTCCAGCGCGGCCAGCGCCGGCGCGACACGGTCGATGACGCGATAGGCCAGCGTGTAGACGCCGGTGCTGTCGCGATCGACCAGGTGCAGCAGGTTCTCGTTGGTCGCGCCCGGCTCGCCCGGCCGGAAGGTGCGGTCGGTGCGCCAGCTCATGCCGGCGACCGGAATCACGCGGCCATCGCTGCGGGTGATGCCGACCAGCTCCATCCCCGGCAGCGGATCGGCGACCTTCAGGTAGGTCCAGCCCGCGGACACGTCGGCGCGGAGCGTGATGCTGGCGCCGCCGCCCTCGGTGCGCACGTTGGTGGCCAGGCTGACAGGCACCTGGCCGCCGGTGGAAAGCCAGAGCGTATCCGGGGCATGGTCGGGGTCGGCGACGTCGTTGGTCAGGTAGTCGGGGATGTTGTCCTGCGTCGGCAGGTTGACCGAGACCTGGCGGATCAGCTCGTGGATCGTGACGCTGTCGATCAGCGAGGTGCGCAGCCCGCCGAACTGGTCCTCATGCGTGAAGCTCGCCTTGTAGTCGACGAACTTGCCCTGGAGCGTCGAGGTCATGTTCCACTGGCCGGTGACCAGCTGGCCGGGGTCGATCCGGCCGAGGTCGATGGTCAGGCTCGGCGTCGCCGGCGTGGCGTTCACCTGGGAGCTGACGATCTTGAAGTCGATCAGCAGGCCCTTCTCGTTCTCCACCACCTTGGGCTGGGCGGAGACGATGGTCAGGTTCTTCGCCGCGCCCTTGCCCTCGTTCAGCACCTGCAGGCCGAGGGCGAAGGGCTCGGAGGCTTCGACCGCGTCGGTGAAGGGATCGTCGCCCTTCACGTCGCGCTGCCAGAAGTAATCGAGCTTCAGCCTGGCCTCGGGATAGACGGTGATGCGGCTGGACAGCAGCGGCACCTGCACCGTGTTGCCGCCATCCACGTACTTCAGCGTGCCGCCGATGGCGTAGCGGGTCGGCGCGTCGGTCGCCGCATCCACCGTGGGCAGGAAGGTGAAGGCCAGCTTGCCCGTGGCGCCCGGCGGCAGGCTGTAGGTGCCGTCGGCGTTGCGGGTCATGACCGTCGCGTCCGGCCCGATGACGAAGAACCTGCCGTTGGCGTCCTCGCCGTTGTCGTCACGGATGTCGAGCAGCAGCTGGATGCCCGACAGCGTGCCGGCCGTGCCGTTGTCCATCTCGAGCGTGCCGAGGAAGGCGGTACGGGTGATCACCGCTTCCTGTTCCAGCTTCAGGCGGACCTGGGCGCAGACGCCGTTGTCGGCCAGCGCGATGACGGCGCCGTCGGACAGTTCCGCCGCGCTGGACGCCGGCCCGCAGGACACGGTGCCGCCGTCCCAGATAACGCTGGTGCCCCAGGGCGAGCCGATGCTGCCGCCGTAGAAGCCGAAGCCGCCATCGTAGATGCCGAAGCCGCCGGGACCGCCATCGCCGGTACCGACGCCACTGCCGCCCAGGCCGAAATCGATCGAGCACAGGCAGGCGAGAATGTCATCGAGCGCGCCCAAAGCCCCCGCGCCGGCACCAGCCGCGCCGCCGGTGAGGGCGCCCAGCCCGACGCCGCAGATGGTCGAAACGATGGCCTGGGTGCAGTCGTCCGCGCCCGCGCATTGCAGGATGGCGCCCAGCACGTCGCAGCCGAGGCTCGCGGCGTTGGCCCTCGTGGGGTCGCTGATGTGCTCCAGCAGGGAGCTCCCGGCACCGGCGATGTCCTCGGCGCAGAAGATCGCGTCCAGCTTCACCGGGACCGACACCCATTGCCCGTTCTGGCACTCGTAGGTGTAGATCGTGTCGATCCCGAGGCACTTGGCGATCGCGTTGCCCCAGCCCTCGGCGACGATCGGGATGTCGGACCCGAGCGCCGAGATGTCGCTGGTCGGCCGCACGCCGTTCGCGGCGCTGGCAGCCAGGCTCGCCGCCATCGGGCTGCCTTCGCGCATGCGGACGGTGATCGGGACGGTGACCGAGCTTTTCGCGGGCAGGATCGGGATGTAGTCGATCAGCGGCGTGATGATCAGGTCGGGGTCGTTCGGCACCCGCACCTGCACCTGTTCCGCGGCGATCAGCCCGTGGTTGCGCAGCGTGATCTGCATCTGCGTGGTCTGGCCGGGGATGACGATAGGCATCAGCCGCGGCTCGTCCACCGTCACCACCGGCATCGGCACTTCGGTCTCGAACACCGTCTCCAGCACGATCTTATAGCGGTCGGTGAACTCGATCGGCACCACGGTCCACTTGTAGGTGACCACCTGGCGATGCAGGAAGATGTCCTTCTCGTTGGTGACGCCGGCATTGACCTGGAACGCGCCCGACAGGCCGTCATGCTTCTCGGCGCTGACGCTGAGCTGGTACTGGCCCTCGCGGATGTTGCTGAAGCGGACCTTGCCGTCCTCGCCCGATACGCCTGTGGCGACCACCTGGCTGGTGTAGGGGTCGGTCAGCGTCACCCGGGCGCCGGCCAGCGGCGGCTGACCGTCGGCGTAGAAGGTGTATTCGTCCTGCACGTTGATGACGACGTCGCCGACCGCCTCGCTGATCGCGCGGAACTGGAAGGCGACCGACAGCGTGGTGTTGCTGCCGTTCAGCACGACGGAGCCGTTGTACATGCCGAGCGGCAGGTCGGCCCCCGGCGCCAGCAGCAGGGAGACGGTAATCTTCTCGCCGGCCCCGAGCGAAGCGAAGCTGGTGCCGTTGGCCGGCGACAGCCAGGGGAAGTTCGGCAGCAGCAGCGTCAGCGGACCGGTCGCGGCGCCGCCCTGGTTCACCACCTCGAAGCTCACCAGCTTCTGCTCGCCGCGCAGCATGCCGGCTTCCAGGTAGCCCGGGTTGGCGAGCAGGCGCGGCGTCAGCGGAGTCACGGTGACGTTGACCGGGACATTCAGCACGGCGCCTTCGGCCGTGGTCAGCGCGAAGGTGACGGTGCCGGAGGTCTGGCCGGTGGCCGTGCTGGTCGCCACGTAGTGCAACTGGATGGTACCGTTGGCCGCGATGGTCGGCGGTGCGGTCAGGACGATGTCGAGCACCGGCGGCAGGGCGGAAACGCGCGCGGTCAGGCCGGTCAGCGGGATGTCCGCCAGGTTGCGGATCGTGACATCGCCTTCGGTCGGCGTCCCGGGCACGACGGCAATGCCGACGGATTGCGGCTCCGCCCGCAGGCCGACCAGCACGAAGCTGTCCTGCGGCAGCCGCTCGACCACGCCGGGGTGGTCGGCGCTGATGGTGTAGCGACCCGCCTCGCCCGCCAGCGGGGTGAAGAAGGCGGTGAACCGGCCCTCGCTGTTCGTGAAGGTGCTGATGTTGCGGATGGTGTCGCCGGCCTTGACCTGGATGGTCACCAGCGAGTTGGCCTGCGGCTGGCCATTCAGGTTGCTGGTGGCGGTGCCCTGCATGGTGATGCGGGTGCCGGCGGGCGCCACCTCGGTCTCGGTCGAGACGATCGCGCGATAGGCCGGCGCCACGTTCAGCTCGGCGGCTGCCTGGTTGTTGTTGTCCAGCAGCTCTGACAGCGCCTGCTGCGGATCGCTGACGACGATGACGTAGACCGGGCCGGCGCGGTTGCCGGCGATGAAGCTGGCGGTTCGGGTGTAGCTTTCGCCGATGCCGAGCGGCGTGCTGTCCATGCTCGTGACCAGCACGTCGCTCTCGTCCAGCACCGCGTCGGCCGAGACGTAGACGCGGTCCTTCCAGCTGCCGTCGGTCGCGCCGAAGCCCCGGTTGCTGACGGTGAACTGCATCGACACCGGGGCGCCGGTCCGCGCCACCGGCGGCAGGCTGATGCCGGTGACGAGCAGGTCGGCGATGTCCCGGTCGGTCACGGACAGGCCGGCCGAGCCGCTGTTGAAGCCGCCGGCCTGGGCCAGCACCGTCACCGGCCGGGTCCCGTCGGTGATGCCGTCGTTGACGCCGGAGAGGGTGAAATCCGCGCTAAATTGACCCGCGAGGATCGTCACGGTCGCCGGTATGTCCGCCTCGGTCGCGTCGCTACTGGTCAGGGCCACGACCAGGTCGGCGGTGGTCGGCGTGTTGCGGGTGACGGTGCCGGTCGCGCTCCCGCCCTCGTTCACCAGGGCGCGGTCGAGCAAAAGCGTCAGGGTCGGCCCGTCATCATCGAGGATGGTGAGGCCGGTCTGCACGGTGGTGGTCGGGACCGCGACGCGCAGCACGCTGTCGGCCACGTCGGCGCGGATGGCGACCACTCGGGCACCGTCCACCGCAGCGTTGTCGGCGATGTCGATATTCGCCGTCGCGCTGCTTTGGCCGGCGGCGATGACCAGGCGGGAGGGCAGCCGCAGCTGCCCCGCATCGGCCCGCAGCAGCACCTCCAACGGCTGGTCGCTGACCAGGTTGCGGGTCACCGTCAGCGTGGTGCCGGCGGCGCTGCCTTCCGACACCGCATTCTGGCCGAGCCGCAGGCTCAGCGTCGGCACGTCGTCGTCGTATGCGGTCAGCTCGGCGCTGCCGGTGACATAGCCGTCCGCCGCGGCGGAGAAGCGCAGGTTGCGGGTGCCCTCCACCAGGGTGTCGTCGGTCAGGCGAATGTCGAACTGCGCGGTCCGGCTGCCGGCGGCGATGGTGACCGTCGGCGGGATGGTCGCCTTGTAGTCCTTGTCGAGCCCGAGCGTCACGGTGAGCGGCGCGGTGGTGTCGCCGTTGCGGAACACGGTGCCCTGGAACACCGGCGCGCCCTCCAGCGCCGTGGTGCTGGGCAGCGTGACGGTCAGCGCCGGCCGGTCGTCGTCGGTGATGCGCAGCGTGGAGGACGCGGCGTTGAAGCCTGCGGCGCTGGCGGTCAGCGTCGCGGTCCTTGTGCCGTCCACCAGGACGTTGCCGGTGACGCCGACGGCGAAGCTGGCGCTCGACTGGCCGGCCGGGATCGTCACGGACGCCGGCAGCGAAAGCTCGCCGCTGTCGGTGGCCAGCGTCACCACCAGCGCGGCGGCGGTGCTGCCGGTGCGGCTCACCTGACCGGTCGCGGCCCGGCTGCCGGCCTCCTCGCCCACGATCGTCGGCAGCACGCCGAAGGTCAGTGTGCGGCCCAGGGTGATGCTGGCGTCGTCGGCGAGCGTGTTGTTCGCCTCGTTCAGCTCGAAGACCGCATTGCCGATGTCGGTCTGGGCGATGACGGTGCGGGCACCTTCGCTGAAGGCCGGCAGCGTGACCTGCGCGCTGCGCGTCACAGTCGCGCCGGGGGCGATGTTCTGGTCGGTGAGGTAGACGCTGGCCAGCACCTGGTCGCCGCCCGGCAACGCGTCCTCGGACAGCAGCAGGCGCTCGCTCCAGGCGCCCTGCGCCGCGCGGGTGCCGAGGTTGCGCACCGTCCAGGTGACGGTCACGGTCTCGCCGGCGGCGGCGGTGGCCGGCGCGGTGATCCCGGTGACCGCCAGGTCGGCGTAGCTGGCCAGCGTGCTGGTCACCAGCCCCGTCGCGGTGTTGTTGGCCTCGCCGGCGGTATCCTCGAACACCGCGCCATAGGCGTCGGCGGTGACACGCACCTGGATCTGGCCGACGCCGGCGCTGCCGTCCGGCAGCGTGACGCTGGCGCTGCGCGGTGCGGTCCCGCCGGCGGCGAGCGTCGCCAGCGGCAGGAACTGGTCGAACAGCACGGCGCCGGTGGTCAGGTTCGTCACCGTCAGCCGCTCGGCCGTCGCCGCCGCCGCGGCGGCACCGGTATTGGCCGCCGTCCAGCCGATGGCGAGGCTCTGACCGGAGGCCGGGCTGGCCGGGCCGATCGTCAGCCCCAGGACCTGGAGGTCGGCGGCCGGTGCGGCCGTGCTGGTCCCGGTGGCGGTGCCGGTGTTGTTCGTCTCCGCCGTGCCGG
>JBMOJU010000401.1:0-4467 GCA_049315625.1 Paracraurococcus sp. | reverse complement strand
GGGCGGCGCAGGCATGCACCATGGCGCCGCGCTTGCGGGCCGGGACCTTGGCCCACTCCTTCTGAGCCTTGGCCGCCACCTGCACCGCGACATCGACATCCGCCGCGTCGCCCTCGGCGGCGCGCGCCACCTCGATGCCGGTCGCCGGGTTCACCACGGCGAAGCTCTTGCCGTTGCGGCCCGGGACATAGCCGCCGCCGATGAAGTGGTAGCCGGACAGCGCCTTGGCCAGCGCGAAGGGGTCCAGCGTGGGGTCGGCCGGGGTCGGGTGCGGGCGGTCGAGCATGGCGTTTGCCTCCGAAACAGGGGCGGGACCATGGCGCCGGGGGCGGCGATCGGCAAGCTGCGGCCCCTTGGAAAGCGCGGCCGTTGCCGCATCCTGCGCTGGCGATGCCGAGCCCCGACTATCCCCTGATCGACGCGCCGACCCGCGCCGCCTGGCGCGCCTGGCTGGCGGCGAACCATGCCGCCAGTGGCAGCGTCTGGCTGGTGATCAACCGCAAGGGCAGCGGCCTGCCGCATCTGCCGCCCGAGCAGGTGGCGGAGGAGGCGCTGTGCTTCGGCTGGGTGGACAGCCGCCCGGCGAAGCTCGATGCCCGCCGGTCCCTCCTGCTCGTCTCCCCGCGCAAGCCCGGCAGCGCCTGGTCGGGGATCAACAAGGACCGGGTGGCGCGGCTGCTGGCGGCCGGGCTGATGGCGCCGGCCGGGATCGCGGCGGTGGACCGGGCGGAGGCCGACGGCTCCTGGACCCGGCTGGACGCCGCGACGGCCCTCGCGGAGCCGGCGGATCTGCTGGCTGCGCTGGCGGCGGTGCCGGGGGCGGCGGCGGCCTGGGCGTCCTTCCCGCCCTCGCATCGCCGGGCGAACCTGGAATGGCTGGCGGAGGCGAAGCGGGCGGCAACCCGGGCCGCCCGCATCGCCGAGATCGCCGCGCGCGCCGGCCGCGGCGAGCGCGCCAATACCTGGCGGCGCGGCGGCTGAGCCCTCAGGGAAAAACCTGACCCGGCGCCCGCATCGTGCTGGCCAGGCTCGCTCCGGCGGCCAGCATGTGTGCCCGCATCTGCCGTCCGGCTTCCTCACCGTCGCCGCGCAGCACCTCCCGCAGCACCGCCTCGTGCTCGGCGAAGGACCGCCGCAGCCGGTCGGCGCCGTCCAGTTGCGCCCGGCGGAAGGGCGCCAGCCGCAGCCGCAGCGCCTGGGCGTGCTCGGCGAGGAAGGCGTTGTGGGTGCAGCGGTACATCGCCGAGTGGAATTCGCGGTTCAGCGAATCGTAGCCACCGACATCGCCCGCGCCGACCGCGGTGGCGGAGCGTTCGTGCAGCGCCTGCAACGCGAAGCGCTCCGGTGCCGTCATCCGGTGGGTGGCCAGCCTGGCGCACATCGCCTCGGTCTCCGCCATCACCTCGAACATCTCGCCGAGCCGCTCCAGCGTCAGCGCCGCGACGCGGACGCCGCGGCGCGGCTCGATCGTCACCAGGCCGGCGGCGGCCAATTCGCGCAGCGCCTCCCGCACCGGGGTGCGGGAGGCGCCGAAGCGCTCGGCCGCCTGCTGTTCCTCGATCTCGGTGCCCGGGGCGAGTCGGCCGGCGATGATCTCCTCGGTCAGGGCGATGCGGATGGTCTCGGCCAGGGTGGTCGCGGCCGTGGCCAGCGCGACCACGGTGGCCGGTACCGTATTGCGTCCGCGCGTCATGCCCTGCCTCCCCTGCGGTTGCGCCGGCCGATCCTGCCTGCCGCTGGCGCTTGCCTGGGGCCGCAGTGTGGCTGGATCAATATGCAAAAATCTTCTGTAAAACGGCTTGAGCATACATAGTGGGCATGAAACACATATAGGAAATACAGGATAGGGGCAGGCATCCGTGGGAGAGCGCATCGAGGACACCGCGACGCAGCACACGCCGAGCCCCGGCGCCACCGGGGTCTCCGAGACGCGCGGCTGGATCGAACGGCTCTGGTCCAGCATCGCCGATCGCGGCCGGGCCTATGCCGATGTCCCCGCCGCCAGCCTCCCGCCGCTGGAACGCGCCCGCCGCCTGGCCCGCGCCATGCTGTCGGAACGCGGCGAGGCCTCCGGCGCCGCCGTGGCGCGGGAGCTGCACGACAGCCTTGCCCAGTTGGCGGGGGAGGACCGCATCGGCTTCTTCCGCTTCCTCGCCGAAGGCTTCGCCCCGGATGCCGCCCGGCTGCGCGCCGCGGCCGAGGCCTGGCTGGCCGAGCCGAGCGTCGAGGGCGCCGCCCGCCTGGCCGATGCCGCCGAGCCGCCGCGGCAGGAGCTGCTGCGGCGGATGAACATGGCGCCCGGCGGCACCGCCGCGCTGGTCAAGCTGCGCGAGGAACTGGGCGGCCTGACCCGCGCCGAGCCGGCGCTGAAGCTGCTCGACAGTGATCTGCGGCACCTGTTCGCCTCCTGGTTCAACCGCGGCTTCCTGGAGCTGCGCCGGATCGACTGGCAGACCCCGGCGGCGGTGCTGGAGAAGCTGATCCGCTACGAGGCGGTGCACGAGATCCAGGGCTGGGAGGATCTGCGTCGCCGGCTGGAGTCCGACCGCCGCTGCTTCGCCTTCTTCCACCCCTCCCTGCCCGGCGAACCGCTGATCTTCGTCGAAGTGGCGCTGGTGCGCGGCATGGCGGAGGCGGTGCAGCCGCTGCTGACCCGGGCGGAGAAGCCCGGCAGCGCGCGGGAGGCCGATACCGCGATCTTCTATTCGATCTCCAACTGCCAGGAGGGGCTGCGCGGCATCTCCTTCGGCAATTTCCTGATCAAGCAGGTGGTGGAGGAGTTGAAGGCCGAGCTGCCGCAGCTGACGCGCTTCGCCACGCTGTCGCCGGTGCCGGGCTTCCGGCGCTGGCTGGATCGGCAGCTGGCGGCGCCGCCCGAGGGCGGGCTGTTCCGCGGCGAGGAGGCCGACGGCTTCGGCGGCGCCGACCCGATCGAGGCCTTCAAGGCCCTGGTCGACGGCGCCTGGTGGGAAGATGCGGCCCAGCGCGACTCGCTGCGTCCTGCCCTGCTGCGCCTCGCCGCCACCTACCTGACGCGGCCGAACAGCGGCATGGGCAATATCGACCCGGTCGCCCGCTTCCACCTCGGCAACGGCGCCCGACTGGAACGCATCAACTGGCTCGGCAACGTCTCCGCCCGCGGGATGCGCGAAAGCTACGGCGTGATGGTCAACTACCTCTATGATCCGGACGCCATCGAGGCCAACCACGAGGCCTTCGTCCATTCCGGCCAGGTGGTCCGTTCCGCCGCGGTGGATGGGCTGCTGCAATTGCCGCGGGTGATGCCCGCCGCCGCGCCGCGTTCCGCTTTCGCCCGGCTGCTGGGCGGCGAGGACAAGCCCGCCTCCAAGCCCGGTTGAGGGCCATCGCGCCCACCAAACAGGCCTGCCCTCCTCTTCCGCCGGCGCGGGAGGGAGGCTGCCGACGCTCCCGCGCATGACGGGGGTGGGGCATGGCTATGAAGCCTTCGCCGTCTGGTGCATGACGGTTCCGAGATTCGACCCGAAGGGGAGTGGACGATGCAGGACAAGACCGGCCCGTTGCAGGGCATCCGCGTACTCGACCTCACGCGCGTGCTGGCCGGCCCGACCTGCACCCAGATGCTCGGTGACCTGGGCGCCGAGATCATCAAGATCGAGCGCCCCGAGGCCGGCGACGACACCCGCGGTTTCGCCCCGCCCTTCATCCCGAACACCCGCGAAAGCGCATACTTCGTCGGCGTCAACCGCAACAAGAAGTCGGTCACCGTCGATATCGGCAAGCCGGAAGGCCAGGCGCTGATCCTGTCCCTGCTGGAGCATTGCGACATCCTGGCGGAGAACTTCAAGGTCGGCGCGCTGGCCAAGTACGGCCTGGGCTATGAGCAGCTGAAGGCGAAATTCCCCCGGCTGATCTATTGTTCCATCACCGGCTTCGGCCAGACCGGCCCCTATGCGCCGCGCCCGGGCTATGACGCGCTGATCCAGGCGATGGGCGGCGTGATGTCGCTGACCGGCGAACCCAAAGGCTCGCCGCAGAAGGTCGGCGTGCCGGTCGCCGACCTGTTCGCCGGCCTCTATGGCTGCATCGGCATCCTGGCCGCGGTGAACCACCGCCACGCGACGGGCGAGGGCCAGCAGATCGATATCGGCATGCTCGATACGCACGTCGCCTGGCTGGCCAACCAGGGCATGAACTATCTGGCGACCGGGGAGAATCCGCCGCGGCTCGGCAACCAGCACCCCAACATCGCGCCCTACCAGGAATTCCCGACTAAGGACGGCTACATCATCCTGGCGGTCGGCAACAACCCGACCTTCGAGCGCTTCTGCAAGGCCACCGGACAGGACCACCTGCTGGCCGACCCGCGCTTCGCAACCAACCCGATCCGCGTCGCCAACCGCGACCATGTGACCGCGACGCTGACGCCGGTGATGCAGTCGAAGACCACTGCTGAATGGATCGTGCTGCTGGAGGCCGAGAAGATCG
>JBMOJU010000060.1:0-19750 GCA_049315625.1 Paracraurococcus sp. | reverse complement strand
CCAGCCGCGACACGCCGTAGACGACCAGCGCCGCGGCCGAGAGCAGCGCCGCCGCCAGCAGCGGCGAGCCGAGGCGGGGCGCCGGCAGGCCGGCAGGCAGGGCCTTCCGCCCCGTCAGCATCGGCCGCACCAGGTCGTGCCGGCGGACCAGCCGGTAGGCGACCACCGCCAGGATGTGCAGCCCGGCGGCCAACAGGATCAGCTTGAAGTTGCGGTGGTGCAGCCCGGTGAGCCAATCGCTGGTCTCGGACGCCACGGATTTCGCCAGGGGCCCGTAGTCGCCATAGCCGCTGTCGGCGAACAGTCCGGTCACCGGCTGGGCCAGCAGCAGGGACAGCAGCACCAGCACCATCCAGCCGCCGGCGGCATTGTGGCCGACCTCATGGTCCGGCTCCGGCCGCCGGAAATGCGCGAGGTGGCGCAGCGCTTCGATTGGGGAGCGGAGGAAGCGGGCGAAACGGGCGGTGTCCGAGCCAAGGAAGCCCCAGGCGATGCGGAAGAGGACGAGGGTGAGCACGCCGTAGCCGGAGAGGTAATGCAGCCGCATCCGCCCGGTCTCGATGCTCCACCAGGACAGGGCGAGCAGCAACACGAGCGCCCAATGGACCAGGCGAACCCAGCCATCCCAGACCTTCACCTGGACCAGACGCTCGCCGTCCATGCCGCCCTCCGCCATCCACCATGCGTTGCAGCATAACCACGGCCGGGGGCGGCTTGCAGGGGGGCAATGGCGGTCTGGCCGGCGGACGCGCCGCGGTTCTTCACTTGGCTGCGGTCGCCGGCGCGGTAACATGCGCTTGCCGCAGGGCAGCACTCGCGCCTAGTTAACGAAATATGTCGGAGGCGACCAAGCTTGGGCGGGTCGGCCTCGTCGGGTTGATCGCCGCCGCGGCGATCGGCACGACGTGGCTGATGGCGCCGGACGTCTTCCCGCGCTTCGGGCCCCGGCCCGGCACGGAACCCAGCGCCATGCCCGTGCTCCAGGCCGGCACCGTTCCGGGGCCCGTTGCCCTGCCGCCGCCGGTCGACCCCGGTGCGCTGGTGTCCTTGCCCGAACCGCCGCGATTCCACATCGCCCGGGTTGGCGCCCGGGGTACGCTGGTCACCGCTGGCAGCGCCGCGCCGGGCGCCGAGGTCCAGTTGCTGGAAGGCGGCCGGGATATCGGCCGGGCCCGCGCCGACAGCCGCGGCGAATGGGTGATCCTGCCGGGCGATCCGCTGCCGCCGGGGCCGAAGGAATTGTCGCTGCTGGCGCGCAGCCCTGGCGGCGACCCGATCCGCTCCCGCGAGACGCTGCTGCTGGTGGTGCCGGAGCCGCAGATGGCGCAGGGCGGCGCGCGGCCCGAGGCGAGCGGCGCGATGGCCATGCTGCTGCCGCCGACCGCCTCGGCCGGCGCCGCACCGCGCCTGCTGCAGGGGGCCGTCGAGCCAGCTGCGGGCCGGCAGCGCCTCGGGCTCGACGTGGTGGATTACGACGAGGCCGGCGCCATGCGGTTCGCCGGCAGTGCCCCGCCCGGCGCCACCGTGCGGGTCTATGTCGGCCGTGACCATGCCGGCGATGCGGTGGCCGACCCGTCCGGCCGCTGGGCGCTGAGCCCGGCGAGCCAGCCCGCCTTCGGCCGGCACACCTTGCGGGTCGACCAGCTTGCCGCCGCCGGGACCGTGGCGGCGCGGATCGAACTGCCGTTCCAGCGCGACCGGGTGCAGGACGCGGCGCTGCCGGACGGGAATCTGGTGGTCCAGCCAGGCGCCAATCTCTGGCGCATCGCCCGCAAGGTCTACGGGCGGGGAACCCGGTACACGGTGATCTACCAGGCCAACCGGGAGCAGATCCGCGACCCGAACCGCATCTATCCGGGGCAGGTCTTCACGCTGCCGGACGGGCCCGCCGAGGCGCAATCCAGCCGGTCCAGATAAGGGTCCAGGGCCAGGACGAAGCGGACCATGGCGGCGATGACGGTCGTCGCGGTCGGCGCGGTCCAGCTGTCCGAGGCCTCAAGCCGGATCCGGTGGTCCGGCAGCAGGCGCAGCCGCCACCCGGGCGGCAGGGCGCCGGGCAGGGTCGCCACCGCCTCGAAGGCCGTCGCGCGGTCGGCAGCGGGCTCGGCGGTGGAGGGGATGCGGCCGGCGATGGCGGCGAGGTGCACGCCATCCGCAGCGACCGCCGCTTCGCACCGGCGCCCGCGCCAGATGAAGCGCAAGGCCGGCGGCGAGAGCGGCTCCCGCGGCAGCAGGGCGCCGTCCCGGGCGACGGCGAAGGGACCGAGGATGAGTGGCTCCATGGCCTGCGTAACTTGCCGCCGACGGGTGAACACACCATAAACCGCGCCCATGTCTCTCGGACACAGCCTCAGGCTCGTGCTGTCCCCGCCCCATCCGGCAGGTCGGCCCTTCATCATCGGTGGAATCGCGGTGGCGCTGGTCGGCGGGGTCCTCCTCGGCGGATGGCTGTTCTGGCCCGGCACGCTCTTCACCCTGTTCTGCCTGTACTTCTTCCGTGATCCGAAGCGGGTCCGGCCGGAACGCGAGCAGCTTGTCCTGGCCCCGGCCGATGGCAGGATCGTCAGCATCGTGCCGGCGGTCCCGCCGGAGGAACTGGGCCTCGGCCCGGCGCCGCGCTGGCGGGTGGCGATCTTCCTCTCGGTCCTTGACGTGCACGTGAACCGCGTGCCGGCCGACGGCACGGTGACCCGCATCGCCTACCGGCACGGCAAATACCTGAACGCCTCGCTCGACAAGGCCAGCGTCGACAACGAACGCAACGCCATCGCGCTGCGGCTGACGGATGGCCGCGACATGGCGGTGGTGCAGATCGCCGGGCTGATCGCCCGGCGCATCCTCTGCGACATCAGGGAAGGTGATGCGGTCACCGCCGGCGAGCGCTTCGGCATCATTCGGTTCGGCAGCCGCACCGACATCTACCTGCCGGAAGGCATCCGGCCGCTGGTGGCGGAAGGTCAGACCATGATCGGCGGCGAGACGGTGATCGCCGACCTGGCCCCGGCGCGGTTGCCGGCATGAGCGGCGGCCGCCCGCCCGGGCTGCGCGGCCGGCTGCGGCGCCTCAGGCCGCGGACCCGGCCACGCTACCAGGGGCCGTCCTTCAACCGGCTGGTGCCTAACATCCTGACCATGCTCGGTCTCTGCGCCGGGCTGACCGCCATCCGCGTATCGCTGGATGCGGATTGGGAGAAGGCGGCGGTGCTGATCGTCGTCGCCGCGGCGATCGACGGCCTCGATGGCCGCATCGCCCGGATGCTGAAGGCGACCAGCCGGTTCGGCGCCGAATTCGACAGCCTGTCGGACTTCCTCTGCTTCGGCGTCGCGCCGGCGCTCATGCTCTATATGTGGACCCTGCACGACGCGCGCGGCATCGGCTTCGCGCCCTGCCTGCTGTTTGCCGTCTGCTCCGCATTGCGGCTGGCGCGGTTCAACGCCTCGCTGGAGGAAGCGCCTGCCCTGGCGCTGACCGGGCCGCCGCCGAAGCCGGCCTACGCGCAGAATTTCTTCACCGGTGTCCCGGCGCCGGCCGGCGCTGGCCTCGCGCTTTTCCCGATGTTCGCGGCGCTGGCCTTCACCGAATGGGACCTGCCGGTGCTGGCCGGGCTGGCCCGCCACCCGGCGGTGTCCGGCGTGCTGCTGGTGGTGGTGGGCGGGCTGATGGTCTCGACCCTGCCGGCCTGGAGCTTCAAGAATTTCAAGGTGCCGGCGGAATACGTGCTGCCGCTGCTGCTGGGGGTGGGCGCCTATGTCGCGGTGCTGCTGACCGAGCCATGGGCGGCGCTGGCGGTGGCGAGCCTGCTGTACGCCGTGATGCTGTTCTTCTCGGTCCGCAGCTACGCGAGGCTGAAGCGGGAGGCGGAGGCGATGCTGGAGCCGATGGTGGTGGCCGAGGGGCCGGGGCGGGTAGGGTAGCGGATCGGGCTTTCCTCGCCTGCGGAAATTCTTGACATCGGGAGGGAAAATAGGTCTATATTCCTCTACTTGATTGGTAGGAGGAACCATGACGCCCGCATCTGCCACCCTCCCCGATCCGCCGATGCTCCGCCGCGTCCTGCGCGACCGCCCCGGCCATGGCAGCGTCAACCACCCGGACGACGTGCGGTTGGTCCGGACGGTACCCGACCGGCTTGGCGGCTACCGCCATCGCGGCGAGGCCATGGCCACATCGACCATGGGCAGGTGGCGGCGATCTCGCGCCATGGGCCGGGAGGTCGGCTTGCGGTTATGCGTTCGACCTGAGGACCCATCCGGTAGGCGCCTGTCCGTTGCCGCCGGGCCGAAGGGTGATGGCGGTTTCCGCCATGGACCCTGCCACGTGGTTCGACCCTTCCGCGCCTGCCCCATGCCCGCTAGGCTTTGTCCGAAAGTGGCGGCACGAACCGCCCAACCCGGAGGACCGCGGCCATGAAGATGATGTGGTTCCACCTGATGCCCTATACCGAGCTCCCGGAGGATTTCCGGCAGGCGCATCCCTCGGTGTGGGTCGATATCGACAGCAGGCTGTTCGACCCGAAGCGGGCGCACCTGATGTACAACGATTTCATGGACGAGTTGGAGTACGCCGCCGACTGCGGCTACGATGCCATCTGCGTCAACGAACACCACTCGAACGGCTACGGCCTGATGCCGAGCCCGAACCTCATCGCCTCGGCGCTGGCGCGGCGCACCTCGCAGGTGCCGATCTGCGTGCTGGGCAACAGCCTGGCGCTGTACAACCCGCCGACCCGCGTCGCCGAGGAATTCGCGATGCTGGATGTGATCTCCGGCGGCCGGCTGATCGCCGGCTTCCCGGTCGGTACGCCGATGGACACCTGCTTCGCCTATGGCCAGAACCCGAGCCAGTTGCGCGAGCGCTACCTCGAAGCGCATGACCTGGTGATCAAGGCCTGGACCGAGAAGGACACCTTCGCCTTCAACGGCCGCTACAACCAGCAGCGCTACGTCAACATCTGGCCGCGCCCGGTGCAGCAGCCGCACCCGCCGATCTGGATCCCCGGCGGCGGCAGCGTCGAGACCTGGCAGTGGTGCGCCGAGATGGACTACGTCTACTGCTATTTGTCCTATTACGGCTACAAGGCCGGCAAGGCGACCATGGACGGCTTCTGGGCCGAGATGGACCGGCTGGGCAAGGACCGGAACCCCTACCGCGCCGGCTTCGCCCAGGTGGTCGCAGTGGCCGAGACGCGGGAGCAGGCGCTCGAGCTCTACACCGAGCCGGCCGAGTACTTCTTCAATCGCTGCCTGCACATCGACCCGCGCTTCGCCGCACCCGCCGGCTACAGCACCGAGGCGACGCAGCGCGTCGGGCTCGAGAGCATGGTCAAGAAGGCGGCCAATGCGCAGACGCTGATCATGGGCGACAAGACCAACCGCGGCATGACGATGGCCGACTTCGTCGAGCGCGGCTACGTCGTCATCGGCTCCCCGGACGAGGTGGTCGAGCAGCTCAATGCGCTGGCCGACGACCTGCATGTCGGCCACCTGATGCTGCTGATGCAGTTCGGCAACATGGGCAAGGACCTGACCCAGTACAACACGAAGGTCTTCGCCGAGAAGGTGATGCCGCGGCTGAAGGACCGCTTCTCCGAATGGGAGGATCGCTGGTGGCCGAAGCCGATGCAGCCGGCCGAGCGCGCCGAGCAATCCGGGTTCACGCCCAGGCTGGCGGCCGAATAGGAGCGCCGCGGTGAGCGAGCCGGAAGTCTACACCGTTGACGTCAACGGCTTCCCGACGCGCGTCTGGCGCAAGGGCAGTGGCCCGCCGCTCGGCTTCCTGGCCGGCTTCGGCGGGTTGCCGCGCTGGGTGCCGTTCCTCGACCGGCTGGCCGAACGCCGCACGGTGATCGTGCCCTCGCTGCCCGGCTTCCCGGGCGGCGACCGCGGCCACACGGTGCTGGATTCGCACCTCGATTGGGTGCTGGCGGTGCGGCAGGTGATCCTGGCGGCCGGGCTGCATGGCGCGGACCTTGCCGGTTCCTCCGTCGGCGCCTCCCTGGCCGCCGAGATGGCGGCGCTGTGGCCCGACAGCGTGCGGCGCCTGGCGCTGATCGCGCCCTTCGGCCTGTATGACGAAAGCGATCCGCCGATCGATCCCTGGGCGCAGCGCGCCGACCAGGTGCCCGGGCTGATGTGCGCCGATCCGGAGATCTGGCGCGCGCTGAAGGCGGTGCCGGAGGGCGCCAACAGCGTCGAATGGCCGATCGAGCAGACCCGCGCGGTCGAGGCCGCGGCACGCATCTTCTGGCCGCTCGGCAACACGCGGCTGGAGAAGCGCCTGCCGCTGGTGAAGGCCCCGACCCTGCTGATCTGGGGCGAGGCCGACCGGGTGATGCCGCGCAGCTATGCGCTGCGCATCGCCCAGGCACTCGGTGCGCCCGGGGAGATTCGCACCATCCCCGGCGCCGGGCATCTGGCCGAACTCGACAGGCCCGATATGGTGGCCGCAGAACTCCTCTCCTGGATGGGATGAACCCATGCCGCTCGATCCCGGCGCCGTCGCCGTCCTCGACCTGATCCGCCAGCTCGGCCGGCCGCCGCTGTATACGCTGACGCCGGCGGAGGCGCGCGAGGCCAGCGCCCGGTCGCGCGCCGTGATGCAGCCGGAGCCGGAAGCCGTGGCGGAGGTCGAGGATCTGACCTGCCCGGGCCAGCTCGGCCCGGTCGCTCTGCGGCGGTATCGCGCCGCCGGCACCGCGCCGGCCGATCTGCTGCCCTGCCTGCTGTACCTGCATGGCGGCGGCTGGGTGATCGGCGACCTCGACAGCCATGACCAGATGTGCCGGGTGCTGGCCAATGCGGCGCGCTGCTGCGTGGTGGCGGTGGACTACCGCATGGCGCCGGAACACCCGTATCCGGCGGCGGTGGATGACTGCGCCGCGGCGCTGCGCTTCGTCGCGGAACACGCGCGGGACCTGCGGATCGATGCCGCGCGCATCGCGGTCGGCGGCGACAGCGCCGGCGGCAATCTCGCCGCGGTGCTGGCCATCATGGCCCGCGACGGCGCCGCGCCGAAGGTGGGATTCCAGCTGCTGCTCTATCCCGTCACCGACATTGCGGGGGAGCGTCCGGCCTACCAACGCTTCACCGAGAATCTGCTGCTGACCGACAAGACGATGCGCTGGTTCATCAACCACTACGTGCCCGATCCGGCGCGGCGCGTGGAATGGCAGGCCAGCCCGCTGCGCGCGACAAGCCTGCATGGCGTGGCGACCGCCTACGTCATGACCGCCGGCCACGATCCGCTGGTCGACGAGGGCATCGAATATGCGAGGCGGCTGGAGGCCGATGGCGTGCGGGTGACGGCGGTGCATATGACCGACCAGATCCACGCCTTCCTTGGCATGGGCAAGTTCATCCCGGCGTCGGACCTGGCGCTGCGGCAGGCTGCGCTGTCGCTGGCGCATCACTGGGCGGGGGGCTGAGCGCGTGGCGGGCATGCTCGAAGGGAAGTCGGCGCTGATCACCGGCGCCGCATCCGGCATCGGCCGCGCCGCGGCGCTGGCCTTCGCGCGGGAGGGGGCCTGGATCGCCGCGGCCGACCGCAACCTGGAGGCTGCCAAGGCCACTGCTGCGGCGATCGAGGCGCGCGGCGGCCAGGCGGTGGCGATCGCCTGCGACGTCACCGACGATGCCCAGGTGGCGGCCATGGTGGCCGCTGCGGTCGAGGCCTTCGGCAGCGTCGACTGTGCCTTCAACAATGCAGGCGTCGCGCCCTTCCAGCTCAACTCCGGCGGGGTGCTGGCCGGCGACCTGGAGGAAGCGGCCTGGCTCGGCCTGATCGACGTCAACCTGCATGGCGTCTGGCGCTGCCTGCGGCATGAGGTGGCGCAGATGCGCAAGCAGGGCGGCGGCGCCATCGTCAACACCGCCTCCATCCTTGGCCTCGTCGGCTCCGGCGGCTCGGCCGCGTATGTCGCCAGCAAGCACGCGGTGGTCGGGCTGACCAAGGCGGCGGCGGTGGACCATGCGGCGGAGAACATCCGGGTCAACGCGGTCTGCCCCGGCTATATCGAGACGCCGATGACCGAGGACACCATGCGGCGCCGCGGCGAGCAGGTGCTGGCGCGCGTCCCGATGGCGCGCATGGGGACGCCGGAGGAGATCGCCGAGGCGGTGGTGTGGATGTGCTCCGACCGCGCCGGCTTCGTCACCGGGTCCTGCTGGCAGGTGGATGGCGGCTACACCGCCCGCTGATCAGAAGCTGACGCCGAGGCCGACCGAGAAGCCGCGGACATTCGGCCCGAAAACCGAGTGTCCCATCAGCCGGACGCGCTGGGCATAGAGGCCGAGGCCGCCGAGTTCGTAGCGGCCGATATCGACTTCGAGGCCGCCGCCCAGCTTGGTCGTCGTCTCGAAACCCAGGGCGCGCGCCTCGCTGCCGAAGAATTCGGAATGGGAGAATTCGACGACGGTGCGGAGCGGCCGGGTGAAGACCTCATACGGGGTCGGGAACCGGAAGCGGCTCCAGAGGCCGAGCGTCTGCGGCACCGCACTGCCCCGCACCGCGAGCGACGTGCCGGCGAAGTTCTGCAGCAGCATCTGCGTGTAGCGCAACTCGATATCCACCTCGTACTTCTCACGGTAGAGGCTGTAATCGAGGACCAGCGACCCGCCATACCCGTAATTGTTCAGCCGCCCGGCGCTTAGGAAGCGGACGTTCACATCGTATTTCTGGTTCAGGTAGCGGCCGAGCAGCGAGACATCGCTTTCGATATGGCCCAGCGAGATGTTGACCAAGGGCCGCAGCACGAGATTCTCGGTCAGCGGAAAATCCCAGCCGATTCCGCCCGAGGCGGTCAGGCTGTTCCAGCGTACCGGCAGGCGGGTCGCCTCCTGGCCGTTGCTGAAGACGAAGCGGGGATCGTAGCGGGAGAAGCCGAGGAACCCTTCCAGGTAGAGCGGGAAGGACGGGTCCACGGTGAAGCCGCTGCCGATCTGCGTGAGCGAGAGGCCGGTATCGCCTTCCTTGCTGCTGCGGTTCACCTGGAGCGAACTGGCCGCCATGTCCGGCACCACCATGAAGCCCATGATGCCGAGCATGCCATCGGTCAGCTTCTTGATCCGGCTGCCGTCCAGCACGGTGAGCGCACGCGTCTCCTGCGCCGCGGCGGGGAGCGCGGGCAGGAGGGCCAGAAGGAGACCGGCGAGGACGGCAAGGCGGCGGAGGTGCAAGGCGAGGCCTTTGGATCGCCCCACCCCCATATCCGCCCCGCCGCTTCACGAAAAGAGGAACCCTCGGCGGGCATGGCCCGCCGGGGGCGGCGTCACACGTTCGCGCCCTCGATCACCCCGCCGAAGCGTTCCCAGGTGGTGCCGGTCCAGCGCTGCAATTGCATCTGCTTGATCGGGTGGAAGTTGGTGGCCGAGGTGCTGACCTTGATGCCTGGCAGGGTGGTGGCCGGCACGAAGTCGTTCAGGCTGGCGGCCTGCTTCATGATGCTCTCACGCGAGAAGTCGCCGTTGCACTGCTGGAGCGCCTTCACCAGGGTCTGGGCGATGCCATAGGCGAAGGGATAGCTGCCATCCTTCAGGTAGCCATCCGGGATGTACTTGGTCATGAAGGCGCGCCACTCGTTCATCCCGGCATCGTTTGCCCAACCCGGATCGGTGGGGTCCTTCAGGTAGGCCGAGGTGATGATGCCGATGCCGCGTTCCGGCCCGGCCGGCTCCATCACCGTGCCGACGGAGATCGAGACGTTGGTCAGGAAATGCAGTGGCCGCCAGCCGACATCGAAGACCTTCTTGATGGTCTGGGCGGCGAATTTCGGCGTGGTCGCGGTCAGCAGCACGTCGGCGCCGCTGCCCTGCAGGGAGACGACCTGGCTGTCGATGGTCGGGTCGGTGACCTCATGGCTGGCGAGGCGGACGATGCCATCGAATTTCGCGCCCAGCACGTCGCGCACGCCGGCGACGTAGTCCTTGCCGAAATCGTCGTTCTGGTAGAGCAGCGCGAGCTTGGCGTTCGGCTTCTGCTCCAGCATGTGCTTGGTGTAGATCTGCGCCTCGGTCCGGTAGCTGGGCTGCCAGCCGATGGTCCAGGGCGTATCCTGGAAATTGCCCCACTTGTCCGCGCCGGTGGACAGGAACAGGTGCGGCACCTTGCGCTGGTTCACGTAGCGCACGATGGCGCTGTTGGTCGGCGTGCCGAGCGTGTTGAACAGGAAGGCGACCTTGTCCTGCTCGACCAGCCGGCGGACCTGCTCCACCGTCTTCGGCGGGCTGTAATTGTCGTCGTAGGAGATGAAGTTGATCTTCCGCCCGGCGATGCCGCCCTGCTCGTTGATCATCCTGAAGTAGTGCTGGTGCGATCGGCCGATGACACCGTAGGCGCTGGCCGGGCCGCTGTACGGCATGGTGTTGCCGATGCGGATTTCCGTCGCGGTCACACCGGGCAATTCCTGGGCCCGGGCGAGGGACGGTGCCGTGAGCGCGGCGGTGCCGGCGGCGAGCAGGTGGCGTCTGGTCAGCGTCATCCGTGTGTCTCCCTGTTGGTCAGACATCCGCGCCTTCGATAAGTCCACCGAACCGCACCCAGGATGCGCCATCCCAGCGCTGGAGTTGCATCTTCTGGATCGGTCGATAGTCCTGCGGGCCGGTATTCAAGGTGATCCCTGGCAGCAGGACCGGGATGGGCACATCCTTGAGATTGGCGGCCTGCTTCATCACGTTCTCACGCGAGAAGTCGCCGGCGCATTGCGTCAGCAATTGTTGCAGGGTACGGCCGAGGGCGAAGCCGTACACCACGTTCGCGTCGTTCAGGTCGGCTTCCGGCATCCATTGCTTCGTGAAGGCGCGCAACTCGTTCATGCCGGGATCGTCGCGCCAGGCGGCGTCGCCCTGGTCCTTCAGGTAGCCGGAGGTGATGATGCCGACGCCCTTCTCCACGCCGGCCGGCTGCATGACGGCCGCAACCGAGAGCGAGACGTTGGTCAAATAGCGCTGCGCCTGCCAGCCGATGTCGTGCACCTTGCGGATCGCCTGCGCCGCGGCCTTGGGGCCGAGCGCGATCATCAGCACGTCGGCGCCGGTCGCCTGCAGCGAGAGGATCTGGCTGTCCGGCGTCGGGTCGGTGATCTCGAAGGACACCGCCTTCACCGTCGCGTCGAACCGCGCGGCGCCGAGCACGTCGCGCATACCGGCGATGTAGTCCTTCCCGAAATCATCGTTCTGGTAGACGATCGCCAGCTTGAAGTCGCGGCGTTCGGCCAGCAGGTGCTTGGCGTAGATCTGCGCCTCGGTCCGGTAGCTGGGCTGCCAGCCCATGGTCCAGGGCGCGTCCTGGAAGTTGCCCCATTTGTCGGCGCCGGTGGCCAGGAACAGATGCGGCACCTTGCGCTGATTGACGTAGCGCAGCACGGCGTTGTTGGTCGGCGTGCCGAGCGTGTTGAACAGGAAGGCGACCTTGTCCTGCTCGACCAGTCGGCGGATCTGCTCGACAGTCTTCGGCGGGCTGAAGCCGTCATCATAGGTGACGAAGTTGATCTTCCGCCCCGCGAAGCCGCCCTGCTCGTTCAGCATGCGGATGAAGGCCTGCTCCGTGCGGCCGATGACGCCATAGGCGCTGTTCGGGCCGCTATACGGCATTGTGTTGCCGATGCGGAGTTCGGTGGCGGTGACCCCGGGCAAATCCTCCGCCCGCGCCAGGGCTGGTGCGGCAAGCGCCGCTGCGAGCAATCCGCGTCGTCCGAGCATGGCTTTCCCCCCGCTAGACATCGGCGCCCTCGATCACCCTGCCGAAGCGCAGCCAGGATTTGCCGTCCCAGCGCTGCAGCTGCATCTGGCGGACCGGGCGATAGCTGCGCGGCGTGGTGCTGACCTGGATCCCGGGCAGCAGCGTCGGCGCAGCGAACGGCGCCAGGTTGGTCGCCTGCCGCATGACATTCTCGCGTGAGAAGTCGTTGCCGCACTGCTTCAGCGTCTGCAGCATGGTCAGGCCGAAGCCATAGGCGAGGGTGTAGTTGTTGTCGGCCAGGTCGCCGTCGGGGACGTATTGCCGCATGAAGGCGCGCCATTCATTCATGCCGGCATCATCGGCCCAGGCCGGGTCCGTATGGTCCTTGCGGAAGTCGGAGGTGATGACCCCGACGCCCTTCTCGGCCCCCGCGGTGTTCATCACCGCGCCGGCGGAGGAGGCGATGTTGGCGACGAAGCTCAGCGGTCGCCAGCCGAGGTCATAGGTCTTGCGGATCGCCATGGCAGCGAATTTTGGTGCCGTCGCCAGCACCAGCACCTCGGCGCCGGTCTGCTGCAGGCTGACCACCTGGCTGTCGATGGTGGGGTCGGTCGCCTCGTAGCTTGCGCCGCGGACCATCGCATCGTAGCGGGCGCCGAGCACATCCTTCAGGCCGTTGATGAAATCCTTGCCGAAATCATCGTTCTGGTAGAGCAGCGCGACCTTGGCATCCGGCTTCTGGTCGAGGATGTGCTTGGCGTAGATTTGCGCCTCGACCCGGTAGCTGGGCTGCCAGCCGATGGTCCAGGGATATTCCTGTGGGTTCGCCCATTTGTCGGCGCCCGTCGCCAGGAACAGATGCGGCACCTTGCGGGCGTTCACGTAGCGCTGGATGGCGCTGTTGGTGGCGGTGCCCAGCGTGTTGAACAGGAAGGCGACCTTGTCCTGCTCGATCAGCCGGCGGACCTGTTCCAGCGTCTTCGGCGGCTGGAAGCCGTCATCGTAGACGGTGAAGCTGATCTGCCGGCCGGCGATGCCGCCGGCATCGTTCTGCCGCTTGAACATCGCCGCGGTGCAGCGGGAAATGACCGAGTAGGACGAAAGCGGCCCGGAGAGGGAGTTGGTGCTGCCGATGCGGATCTCGGTCGCGGTGACGCCGGGCGTTTCCTGCGCCCGTGCCACCGCCGGTGCCGCGAGTGCCGCCGCGATCAGGTACCGTCTTCGCAGCATGGCCATTCTCCTTCCCCGGTCGCGCGTGGCTAGACGTTCGCGCCCTCGATCACGTTGCCGAAACGCACCCAGCCTTTGCCGTCCCAACGCTGCAACTGCATCTGGCGAATCGGGTGGTAATTGTCGGGACTGGTCCCGACCGTCACGCCGGGCAGCAGCGTCGGCAGCGCCATCGGTGCGATGCTGGTCGCCTGCTTCATGACGTTCTCGCGCGAGAAGTCGTTGCCGCACTGCTTCAGCGTCTGGATCAGCGTCAGGCCCACGCCATAGGCGTAGGTGTAGTTGTTGTCGCCCAGTTCGCCGTCCGGAACGTAGCGCGCCATGAAGTCGCGCCATTCCTTCATGCCCGGATCATCCGCCCAGGACGGGTCAGACTGGTCCTTGCGGTAGTCGGAGGTGATCAAGCCGACCGCCTTCTCCTTCCCCGCCGGCTCGATGACGACGGAGCCGGAAACCGAGACGTTGCTCATGAACATGAGCGGCTTCCAGCCCATGTCGAACACGCGGCGGATGGCCTGGGAGGCGAATTTCGGGATGATGCCGCAGACCAGCGCGTCGCAGCCCGCGGCCTGGAGCGAGACGATCTGGCTGTCGATCGTCGCGTCCGTCGCCTCATGCGACACGACGCGGACCATGCTGTCGAAGCGGGCGCCGAGAACATCCCGCACCCCGGCCACGTAATCCTTGCCGAAATCGTCGTTCTGGTGGATCAGGCCGAGCTTCGCATTCGGCTTCTGCTCCAGCAGATATTTTGCGTAGATCTGCGCCTCGGTCCGGTAGCTGGGCTGCCAGCCGATGGTCCAGGGGTATTCCTTCGGGTTGGCCCATTTGTCGGCGCCGGTCGCCAGGAACAGGTGTGGCACCTTGCGGCCGTTGGCGTAGCGGTGGATGGCGCTGTTGGTCGGCGTGCCGAGGTTGTTGAACAGGAAGGCGACCTTGTCCTGTTCGACCAGCCGGCGGGCCTGTTCCAGCGTCTTCGGCGGGCTGTAGGCGTCGTCGAGGACGATGAAATTCACCTGCCGCCCGGCGATGCCGCCCTGCTCGTTCAGCCGCTTGAACATCGCGGTCAGGCATTTCGGGATCAGCGAATAGGCCGAGGCTGGGCCGGACAGCGCATAGGTGGTGCCGATGCGCAGCTCGGTGGCGGTGACACCAGGGCTTTCCTGGGCACGGACCAGGTTGGGCAGTGCCAGCGTGCCGGCGGCGGCGCCAAGGATGGTGCGGCGTGTGGTGGTCAAGTCGGGCGCTCCAAGGGTCAGCCGCGGCCGCGCAGCCGGTTGGCGATGCGCCGCACCAGCCCTGCGAAACCGTCCGGCAACAGGAAGAGGAAAAGGATGAGGATGACGCCGTAGATCACGCCCGGCGCCGCCTTGCTGATGGCCTCCGCGATATTCGGCACGAACAGCACGAACAGCCCGCCGAACAGCGAGCCGAGGATGGAGGCGACGCCGCCCACCACCATGCCGACGAAGAGCGTGATGGAGACGCCGAAGCCGAAGCTGTCCGGCGCCACGAATTCGATCGCCACGGCGGAGAGCGAGCCGGCGATGCCGGTGATCATCGCGCTCAGCGCGAAGGCCCGCGTCTTCAGGGAGGCGATGTCCATGCCCATCGCCTCGGCCGCTGTCGGGTGGTCCCGCGTCGCGATCAGCGCACGGCCGATCCGGCTGCCGATCAGGTTGGACACCAGCAGGAAGCAGACGCCGGCGACGATCACGGTGACCACGTACATCCACTGGTCGGGCGACAGCGCGATGCCCGCCGGTGCTTCGGGCTTCACCAGGAACAGCCCCTGCACGCCGCCGGTCCAGTCCTCGATCGACTTGTGCTTGAGGATTTGCGGGACGGCCACGGCCAGCGAGAAGGTGGTCAGCGCCAGGTAGTGGCCGGCCAGCCGCAGCGCCGGGAAGCCGATGGCGTAGCCGACCCCGGCGCAGATCGCCGCGGCGAAGGGCAACGTCGCCCAGAAGGACCAATCCCAATGCGACATCAGGATGGCGGTGATGTAGGCCCCGACGGCGAAGAAGGCGCCGTGGCCAAGGCTGATCTGGCCGTTGTAGCCGGAGACGACGTTCAGCCCGAGCACGGCAAGCGCCATGATGACCGCCATCGTCAACTGAAAGAGGTGGAAGCTTTCCAGCACGAAGATCGGCGCGACGGCGGCGACCAAGCCCAGCAGCAACAGCAGCGCCCGCTGCCAGGCCGGGGTGGCGACCGGGGCGGCGATCGCCCCGAGTTCGATGTCGGACTCCAGGCCCTTGCTCGCGCTCATGGCTGCCTCACACCCGGCTGAAGACGACGCGGCCGAACAGGCCGGAGGGACGCACGACCAGCACGCCGATGATGATGGCCAGCGCCACGGTCAGCTTGAGTTCCGTGCCGACCACATAGGCACCCGCCAGATTCTCCAGCACGCCGACCGAGAAGCCGCCGAGCACCGCGCCGGCCGGGTTGTCGATGCCGCCCATCAGCGCGCCGGCGAAGGCATAGAGCAGGATGCCGAGCATCATGGTGGGATCGAGGAAGACGACAGGCGCCACCATCATGCCGGCCACCGCGCCGATCGCCGCCGCCAGGCCCCAGCCCAGCGCCAGCATCCAGCCGACGCGGATGCCGACCAGGCGGGAGGAGCGCGGGTTGTAGGCCGCGGCGCGCATCGCCAGGCCCAGCTTGGTGAAGCGGAAGAAGGCCCAGACCAGGGTCAGCACGGTGAGCGTCACCGCCGTGCTGCCGAGTTCATGCGCGGAGACCAGGCCGCCGAACAGCGGCTTCTCGCTGCTGAAGGGCGTCGGGAAGACCTTCGTCGTGTAGCCGAAGATCCAGCCGGTGGCGTTGCCGACGATCAGCAGCAGGCCGATGAAGACGCCCACCATCGTCAGGATCGGCGCATTGGCGACCGGCCGGATCAGGATGCGTTCCACCACCACGCCGATGGCGAAGGATACGGCGATGGTACCGAAGAAGGCGACCCAGTAGGGCATGCCCGCCTGCACCATGGACCAGGCGATGAAGGTCGACAGCGTCGCCATCTCGCCCTGGGCGAAGTTCACGTGGTGCGTCGCCTGGTAGATCATGACGATCGCCAGCGCGACGGAAGCGTAGATGCCCCCGGTGGCGATGCCGGCGACGATCTGGTGCGCAAGACCATCCATAGGATCAGTACCCCAGGTAGGAGCGGCGGATGGCCTCGTCCTGCCGGATCTCGGCGGCGATGCCCGACATGACGATGCGGCCGGTCTCCAGCAGGTAGGCCAGATCGGCGAGTTCCAGCGCCAGGTTGGCGTTCTGCTCGACCAGCAGGATGCCGACCCCACTCTCGGCCCGGACCCGCCGCATGATGCCGAAGATTTCCTGCACGATGAGCGGCGCCAGGCCGAAGCTCGGCTCATCGAGCAACAACAACTTGGGCCGCAGCAACAGCGCGCGGGCGATCGCCAGCATCTGCTGCTCGCCGCCCGAAAGCGTGCCGGCCTGCTGCTTCCAGCGCTGCTTCAGCCGGGGGAACCACTCGCACATGCGGTCGAAATCCGCCTGCACGTGTTCATCGTTGCGGATATAGGCGCCGAGGCGGAAATTCTCCTCGACGGTCAGCTCCATGAAGGTGCCGCGGCCGTCGGGCACATGGGCGATCCCGCGGCGGACGATGTCCTCGGTCGCTTTGCCGGCCAGCGAATCGCCCAGGAAGGCGATCGCCCCCTCGGTGCGGACCATGCCGCAGATGGCCCGCAGCGTCGTGGTCTTGCCGGCGCCGTTGGCGCCGAGCAGTGCGGTGACGCCGCCCTCGTCCACCCGGAAATCCAGCCCGTGCAACACATGCGTCGGGCCGTAGCCGGCCTTCAGCCCTGTGACCTCAAGCAGCGTGGGCATGGTCGTCTCCGCCGCCGAGATAGGCCCGGATCACCTCCGGGTCGCTGCGCACCTCATGCGGCGTGCCGTCGGCGATCTTCTTGCCGAAATCGAGCACGGCGACCTTGTCGGAGACGCGCATGACGAGGCTCATGTGATGCTCGACCAGCAGGATCGCGAGATCGAAGTTGCGCCGTATCTCGCCCAGCAACACCGCCAGCTCGTCCACCTCGCCATGGTTCAGCCCGCCGGCGGGCTCGTCCAGCAGCAGCAGCTTCGGCCGGCTGATCAGGGCGCGTGCCATCTCCACCCGCTTCTGCCAGCCGAAGGGCAGCGCGGCGACCGGCGCGTCGGCCACCCGCTCCAGGTTCAGCAGCGCCAGGAGCTCGCTCGCCCGTGCGCGGATCTCCGCCGCTTCCCGCCGCACCTGCGGCAGGCCGAAGGCGCAGGCGACGAAGCCACCATGGCCGGCGATATCCGCACCGGCCAGCACGTTCTCCCGTACCGTCATGCTGCGGAAGAGGGCCAGGTTCTGGAAGGTGCGGCCGATGCCGAAGCCGGTCATCCGGTGCTTCGGCTCCCCGGTGATGTCCCGCCCAGCGAAGCGGATGCTGCCGGAATTCGGCCGATAGATGCCGCTGATGCAGTTGAAGGTGGTAGTCTTGCCGGCGCCGTTCGGGCCGATCAGACCACAGATCTGCCGCTCCTCCACCTCGAAGGAGACGCCGGCGACCGCGGTCACCCCGCCGAAGCGGATGACGATGTCCTGGACCTCGAGCAGGGCCATGCGGCGGCGGCTCAGCGCCAGCCGCCGCGCCGGGGCGCGGGGACATGGGCGGATTCGGGCCACGCGAGCGGCCCGCTGGGGCGAATCATGCAACCTCCCTGCGCCGCATGCTGGGCCCGTTGAGGGTCTCCGGCGGCATTCGTTCCTGGACGGTTGTCATTAGACCGGGCCGGGCGCCCCGGCGCAAGCCACCAAACCGGGCGGCCGCCTGCGCGGTTCTCCCCCCCCGCTCGCCTAGATGAAGCTCTCGCGCGCGGCACCGGCGACGCGGTGGAAGGCCGACAGGGACTCGAAGGTCTGCTGCGCCACCTCCGCCGCCTCGCCGCCCAGCCTGGCGACGATCAGGTACAGCCGGCCCCGCCCGGGATTGGGCTGCGAGGGCGCGTGGAACAGCTCCGCGCTCGGCGGCGCATCGAACCCGGCCAGCGCCTCGGCGGTCAGCGCGCGCCGGCCGATCCGCTTGGTGTCGTACCATTGGCGCAGGATGTAGTGGGCGCCATCGGTCGGGTCGCGGCCGATCGCCGCCTGGTTGTTGCGGTCCAGCGGGGTGTAGGAGGCCGAGCGGTCGAGCAGCCGGATGCTGAAATCCAGCCCGGCCGGCAGCCCGGTCGGCCGCAGCATCGTCCGCCACTCGAAGCCGTCCCGTACCGCCTCGGACTCCTCGGTGGTCACGCCCTTGCGGGTCGAGGCGAAGCGCGGATCGGTCGCCAGCGCCGCCTGCCAGCCGCGGAACAGCTCGCGGACCGCGGCGCGGGATTCGATCGGCCGAAGCTGCAACAGCTGCAGCGCCTCGGGGAGTGTGTTGCTCATGTGCGGCGCTGGTCCACCAGGACGCCACTTGCCCGCAGCGCCTTCAATTCCTCGGCGGAGAATCCGCGCGCGGACAATACATCGTCGGTGTGCTCGGCATAACGCGGCGGTGCCGCGCGGGTGCCGCCCGGGGTGCGGGACAGCTTGATCGGCGTCCCCAGCCCGCGATAGCCGCCGAGCTCCGTCACCATGGCGCGGTGCGCGGTGTGCTCGGCGGCCATCGCCTCATCGACATGCAGCACCGGACCGGCGGGCAGGCCGGCGGCGAGCATGCGGCGGGTCAGGTCGTGGCCATCCTCCTCGGCGAAGCGCTTCTCGAGGATCTCGGTCAATGCATCCCGGTTGGTCACGCGGGCGCCATTGCTGGCGAACCGCGCATCCTGCGCGACCTCGGGGAAGCCGAGGAATTCGCAGAATTTCCGGAAGGCGGGGTCGTTGCCGGCGGCGACGAAGATCTCGCAGGTCCGCGTGCGGAACTTGGAATAGGGCGCCAGGTTCGGATGCGGGTTGCCGGTCGGCTTCGGTCGCTTGCCGCTGAGGAAAAAATTGGCCGCATGCGGATGCAGCAGCGCCATGCCGCAATCATGCAGCGTCATGTCGCAATACTGGCCGAGGCCGCTGCGCTCCCGCTCCTGCAAGGCCATCAGGATGGCGATGGTGCTGAACAGCCCGGTGGCGATGTCGACGATCGGGTTGCCCAGCCGGGTCGGGCCGGAGGTCTCGGTGCCGTTGATCGACATCAGCCCGACCATCGCCTGCAGCACGGCGTCGTAGCCGGGGAAGCCGCCCAGCGGCCCAGTGCCGCCGAAGCCGGAGACGCGGCAATGCACCAGGCGCGGGAACTGCGCCTTCAGCACCGCCTCGTAGCCGAGGCCCCATTTCTCCATGCTGCCGGGCTTGAAATTCTCGATCAGCACATCGGCGCCTTCCAGCAGGCGCAGCAGCACGTCGCGCCCGGCAGGCTTCGACAGGTCCAGCCCGACCGAGCGCTTGTTGCGGTTGACGCCGACGAAATAGCTGGCGTCGCCGGCCTCGTCGAAGGGTGGGCCCCAGTCGCGCACCTCGTCGCCCTGCGGCGGTTCCAGCTTCACCACCTCGGCACCGTGGTCCGACAGCACCATGGTGCAGTAGGGGCCGCCGAGCACGCGGGTGAGGTCGATCACGCGCAGCCCGGCGAGGGCGCCGGCGGAGCGGGCAAGGCCCTTGCCTTCGGGTGCGGTGGGGGCGTCGCTCATGCGGCAATCTTCCTGTCGAACACGCGGGCACAGAACTCCGGATAGGTTTCCAGCATCTCGTCGCAGACCGGGCCGCGCAGCAGCGCGAGCTCCGCCTCGGTCGGATCCGGCGTCGGCGGGACGTCGTCGGGCACGTCGAAATCAAAGCCGGTGGCGGTGCGGATGCTTT
>JBMOJU010000400.1:0-4539 GCA_049315625.1 Paracraurococcus sp. | reverse complement strand
GCATGGTGGTCTCCGAGATGATCGCCAGCCAGGCGATGGTGCGCGAGAACCGCCAGACCCTGAAGATGGCCGAGGTCGACGGCTTCGGCGCGCCCAGCGCGGTGCAACTGGCCGGCTGCGACCCGCAGGTGATGGCCGAGGCCGCGCGCCTCGCCGCCGACCGCGGCGCCGCGATCATCGACATCAACTTCGGCTGCCCGGTGAAGAAGGTGGCGGTCGGCCAGAGCGCCGGCAGCGCGCTGATGCGCGACGAGATCGCCGCCGCGCGCATCCTGGAGGCCACGGTGAAGGCGGTGCGCGTGCCGGTGACGCTGAAGATGCGCATGGGCTGGGACCACAAGACGCTGAACGCGCCGCGGCTCGCGAAAATTGCCGAAGAATGCGGCATTCGCCTGGTAACCGTGCACGGGCGCACCCGCCAGATGTTCTACACCGGCACCGCCGACTGGGCCTTCATCCGTCAGGTGAAGGACGCCGTCGGCATCCCGGTGCTGGCCAATGGCGACATCCTCACCCCCGCCCACGCCGCCGAGGCGCTGCGCCAGTCGGGCGCCGATGGCGTGATGATCGGGCGCGGCTGCTACGGCCGGCCATGGTTCCCGCGCCAGGTCGCCGAGTACCTCGCCACCGGCCTCCCGCCGGCCGAGCCGACGCTGGCCGAGCAGTTGGAGATCCTCCTGGCGCATTACCGCGACATGCTCTCGCACCACGGCATCACCACCGGCGTGCGGCTGGCCCGCAAGCACATCGCCTGGTACTCGAAGGGGCTGCCCGGCTCGGCGGAGTTCCGCTCGGGCATCAACCAGGTCGACACGCCCGAGGCGGTGGAGCAGCGCATCCACGGCTTCTACGGCCCGCTGCTCGACCAGGGGCTGGAGGCCGCGCGCGCCGCCTTCCATGCCCGCGGCCATGACCGCAACCCGTCGGGCGATGCGGAGCGCCTGGCGGCATGAGCGGCGCCCTCGCCGCCCGGCCGCGGCCGCCGGCCCGCAGCATGCCGCTGCCGGACGCGGCGGCGATGCTGTCCGCCCTGCCGATGCCGGCCGTGGTGCTCGATGCGGAGAACCGCTTCCGCTACGTCAACCCGGCGGCCGAGCTGTTCTTCCAGCTCTCCTTCCCGACGCTCGCCACCATGCGGCTCGGCGACCTGCTGCCGGAGGACAGCCGGCTCTTTGCCCTGCTGGCTCAGGTGCGGCAGCATGAGGCCCCGGTCTCCGACCACGACATGCTGCTGGACAGCCCGCGGCTGCACCGCCGCGGCGTCGCCGCGCATGGCGGCCCGCTGCCGGAGCTGCCGGGCGGCGTGGTGCTGACGCTGCATGACGGCTCGACCGCGCAGATGATGAACCGCCAGCTCAACTTCCTCGGCGCCGCCCGCGGCGCCTCGGCGATGGCGGAGATGCTGGCGCATGAGGTGAAGAACCCGCTGTCGGGCATCCGCGGTGCCGCCCAGCTGCTGGAACAGTCGAGCGTCGACGATGGCGACCGCGAGCTCTGCCAGCTCATCCAGGATGAGGCCGACCGCATCCGCCATCTGGTGGACCGGATGGACATGTTCTCCGACCGCCCGGTCGAGCTCGGCCCGGTGAACATCCACCAGGTGCTGGACCACGTGAAGCGGGTCTCACAGACCGGATTCGCCGCGCATCTGCGCATCGCGGAGGAATACGACCCCTCCCTGCCGCAGGTCTGGGGCAACCGCGACCAGCTGGTGCAGATCCTACTGAACCTGGTGAAGAACGCCGCCGAAGCGGTTGATCCCTTGGGCGGGGAGGTGGTGCTGACCACCGCCTACCACCATGGCGTCCGCATTGCCGTCCCGGGCAGCCGGGAACGCGTCCACCTGCCGCTGCAGGTCAGCGTGCGCGACAACGGTCCGGGCATCCCGGAGCCGGTCCGCGCCACGCTGTTCGAGCCCTTCGTCACCACCAAGCGGGGCGGGCAGGGGCTCGGCCTCGCCCTCGTGGCCAAGCTGGTCGCCGACCAGGGCGGCCTGATCGAATGCGACAGCCGCCCCGGCCGCACCATCTTCCGCCTCTCCCTCGCCATGCCGCCCAGCGGCACGCGGCGGGCCGAGGCGGTGGCGCGTGCCGCCGAGAAGGGCGCCGCCGTCCGTGCCAAGGGTCGATGATGTCTGAAGCCGCCAACCGTACCATCCTGATCGCCGATGACGACCGGGCGATCCGCACCGTGCTCAGCCAGGCGCTCGGCCGTTCCGGCTACCAGGTGCGGGCCACCTCCTCCGCCGCCACCCTCTGGCGCTGGGTCGAGGATGGGGAGGGCGACCTGGTCATCACCGACGTGGTGATGCCGGACGAGAACGGTCTCGACCTCGTCCCCCGTATCAAGCGGGTCCGGCCGGAGCTGCGCGTGGTGGTGATGAGTGCCCAGAGCACCTTCATGACCGCCCTCAAGGCGGCCCAACGCGGCGCCTTCGAATACCTGCCCAAGCCCTTCGACCTGAAGGAATTGCTGGCCGTCGTCGAGCGGGCGCTGGCCGCCCCCCAGGCCCCGGCGCCGGAGGAGGAGGGCGACGACCCCGCCGAGCGGCTGCCGCTGGTCGGCCGCAGCCCGGCGATGCAGGAGATCTACCGCACCGTCGCCCGGCTCACGACCACGGATCTCACGGTCATGATCACCGGCGAGTCCGGCACCGGCAAGGAGCTGGTCGCCCGCGCGCTGCACGATTACGGCCGCCGCCGCGGTGGCCCCTTCGTCGCCATCAACATGGCCGCCATCCCGCGCGAGTTGATCGAGAGCGAGCTGTTCGGGCATGAGCGCGGCGCCTTCACCGGCGCGCTCAACCGCGGCATCGGCCGCTTCGAGCAGGCCGCTGGCGGCACGCTGTTCCTGGATGAGATCGGCGACATGCCGCCGGAGGCGCAGACCCGCCTGCTGCGCGTGCTGCAGGAGGGCGAGTTCACCACGGTCGGCGGCCGCAACCCGATCAAGGCCAATGTCCGCATCGTCGCCGCCACCCACCGCGACCTGCGCCAGTCGATCCGCCAGGGCATGTTCCGTGAGGACCTGTTCTACCGCCTGAACGTGGTGCCGATCCGGCTGCCGCCGCTGCGCGAGCGGCTGGAGGACATCCCGCTGCTGGCGCGGCACTTCCTCGACCGCGCCAAGGCCTCCGGCCTGCCCTCCAAGCAGGTGAGCCTGGAGGCGGTGGAGCGGCTGAAGCAGCATGCCTGGCCGGGCAATGCGCGCGAGCTGGAGAACCTGATGCGCCGCCTGGCGGCGCTCTACCCGCAGGAGACGATCGACGCCGACGCGGTCGGCGCCGAGCTGTCGGAGGCCGAGCCGCCGGCCGATTCCGGCGCCGCGCGCGGGCCGGAGACGCTGGAGCAGGCGGTCGAGCGGCACCTGAAGGCCTTCGTCGCCGCGCACAAGGACGGACTGCCGGTGCGCGACCTGTACGACCGCGTGCTGGCCGAGGTCGAGCGGCCGCTGCTGCGGCTGGTGCTGGCGGCGACCCGCGGCAACCAGATCAAGGCCGCCGCCATGCTCGGGCTGAACCGCAACACGCTGCGCAAGAAGATCCGCGAGCTCGACCTGCCCGTGGTGCGCGGGCTCGGCTGATGCGCATCCCGCGCCCGGCAGCGGCAGGGGTTGCGGGTCGAGGCGCGTCGCCCGGCCCCGCCTATGCCGAGGACGGCGCAGGCGGGCCGCGCGGCCTGTTGCGGCGGCTGGCCGACCTGCTGCTCGGCCGCGGCATGACGCTGGGCCTCGCGGTCGGGGCGCTGCTGCTCGGCATCGCCACCTTCACCGTGCTGTCGAATGGCAGCCCCTTCGGCCCGACCCGGCCGGGGGTCGAGCTCGGGCTGATGCTGGTCAGCCTGCTGGTGCTCGGCCTGCTCGGCGCCTCGCTGGCCGGGCGGCTGGTGCGGGTCTGGGCGGAACGCCGGCGCGGCTCGGCCGGCGCCCGGCTGCATGTGCGGCTGGTGCTGCTGTTCGGCGTGGTCGCCGTGGTGCCGGCCATCCTGGTCGCCGGGTTCGCCGCCGCCTTCTTCAACCTGGGCATCCAGGCCTGGTTCGGCGACCGGGTGCGGACGGCGCTGGAGGCCAGCCGCCAGGTCGCCCAGGCCTATCTGGAAGAGCACCGCAACAATATCCGCGGCGATGCGCTGGCCATGGCCAACGACCTGAACCGCGCCGGCGGGCTGCTGCTGGCCGACCAGGGGCGCAGCTTCGCCCAGGTGCTGGCGACCCACACCCTGCTGCGCGGCCTGACCGAGGCGGTGGTGTTCGACCCGACGCTCCGCCGCCCCATGGCGCAATACGGCCCGACCGCCAATTTCGCGCTGGACCCGCCGCCCGACTGGGCGATGGACATCGCCCGCCAGGGCGAGGTCGCGGTGCTGCCGGATGAGCAGGCCGGCCGGGTCCGCGCCGTGGTCGCGCTCGACAGCCGGCCGATGCTGATGCTGGTGATCGGCCGCCCGGTGGACCCGGAGGTGGTGAACAACCAGCAGCGGGCCGAGCGCGAGGTGGCGCAGTACGAGCAGCTCGACCGCAACCGTTACGGGTTGCAGATCA
>JBMOJU010000059.1:0-20131 GCA_049315625.1 Paracraurococcus sp. | reverse complement strand
AGGATCAGCCCCGCCGCCGCCACCGCGGCGGCGGAGGCCGCGCCCACCGTCACCCGCCACTCCACGCCGCCGAAGGCATTGACCAGATGCGGGGAGGCCGAGCCCAAGGTCAGCCCGCCCACCAGCAGCCCCACCACCAGCCCGGCATCGGCCTTCGTCGCCCAGCCCGTCGCCAGCTTCATCCCCACCGGATAGATGCAGGCCAGCGCCAGGCCGGTGACGCCGCGCAGCAGGATGACGCCCGGGCTGCCCACCGGCAGCACGAGGATCAGTGCATTCGCTGCCGCCCCCAGCAGAGATGCGGCCGCGATCAGCCGGCGTGGGTCGACCCGGTCGGGCAGGGCCAGCGCCGCACTCGCCAGCGTCCCCAGCACGAAGCCCAGTTGCACGCCGCCGGTCAGCCAGGCGAGGAAGCCCGGCGGCAGCGCCGCCTCCCGCGCCATCGCCGGCCCGGCGGCGGTGCCGGAGAACCACAGCGCCAAGGCCAGCACCTGCGCCAGCACGATGCGGGCAAGGTTCGCCCGCTTGCCCGGTCCTGGCATCAAACGCTGATCCTCATCAGGGACAGCGGCGGCCAGACCCGGAAAAAGGAAGGGGGGGTTGCGGCGGGAATACGTTTCCCTTCCCAGGCGTCCTTCAATCCACCGTTGCCCCGGACGCCGCCACCACCGGCGCCCAGCGTGCCACCTCCGCCCGCATGAAGGCGTTGTAGTCGGCCGTTCCCATCGGCCAGGGCTCCGCCCCCACCTCCGCCAGCCGCGCGACGATCGCCGGATCGGCCACCGCCTCCAGCAGCACCGCGGCGAGCTTCGCCACCACCGGCGCCGGCGTCGCCGCGGGTGCCGCGAAGCCGTACCAGCTTGCCACGTCGAAGCCCGTCACCCCCTGTTCCGCCAGGGTCGGCAGATCCGGCATCGTCGTCGCCCGCCGCGCCGTGCTGACCCCGATCGCCCGCAGCGCACCGGACTGCACATGGGGCCGGGAGGTCGGCGCATTGTCGATGTTGAACAGCACCTCCCCGTTCAGCACCGCGAGCATCGACGGCGCGGTGCCCCGGTAGGGCACATGCGTCACCTCCACCCCCATGATCTGGCCGAACAGGATGCCAGCGAGATGCGAGGAGGTGCCCGAGGAGGCCGAGCTGAAATTCGCCCGCCCCGGATGGGCGCGGATATAGGCCGCCAGGTCGCCGACGCTGCGGATGCCTGTCTCGCTGCGCACGATCAGCACGTTCGGCATGGCGCAGACCCGGCACACCCCCGGCATGTCGCGCAGCGGGTCGAAGCCGCCGCGGTTGCGGTAGAGCGACGGCCCGATCCCGTGCGAGGCGATATGGTTCACCGTGAAGCTGTGCGCGTCGTTGGCACGGATCGCCGTCTCGGCCGCGATCAGCCCGCCGCCGCCCGGCCGCGGCTCGACATACAGCGGCTGGCCCAGCCGCTCGCGCAGCCGGCCCTCGAAAATCCGCACCAGGATGTCCGAGACGCCGCCGACCTGGGCGCTGACGATGAAGCGCAGCGGCCGGTCCGGCCAGGTTGGCTGCGCCCGCGCCCTGCCGGCGGCCAGTGCCGGCAGCGCCAGCAGCGCCCGCCGGCTAATCAACCGAAGCCCCCGAGGCCCGCACCACCGGCGCCCATTTCGCCACCTCGGACCGCATGTAGGCATCATAGGCGGCCGGGCCGAGCGGCTGCGGCTCGGCGCCGAAGTCGCGGTAGCGCTGCGCCAGGCCCGGGTCGGCCAGCGCCGCCACCAGCTCCGCCCCCATGCGTTCGACGATCGGCCGCGGCGTCGCGGCAGGTGCGACGATCCCGTACCAGGAGGCGACGTCGAACTCCGCCACGCCCTGTTCCTGCAGGGTGGGCACCTCCGGCATGGTGGAGGCGCGCTCGGCGGTGGAGACGGCCAGTGCCCGCAGCATCCCGGCCAGCACCTGCTGGCGCGACGCGGGGGCGTTGTCGATGGCGAACAGCACCTCCCCGTTCAGCACCGCGGCCATGCTGGGGGCGGTGCCGCGATAGGGCACATGTGTCGTCTCGACCCCGATGCGCAGGCCGAACAGCACGCCCGAGAGGTGCGAGGAGGTGCCGGTGCCGGCAGAGGAGAACACCGCCTTCTCCGGGTTGGCGCGGATGAAGGCGACGAGCTCGGCCACAGTCCGGTGCGGGCTGTCGCCCTTGACGATCAGCACGTTGGGCATCGAGGCCAGCCGCGCCACGCCCGGCAGGTCCTTCAGCGGGTCGAAGGCAAGCCGCTTGTAGAGTGTCGGGCCGATGCCGTGCGAGGCGATGTGGTTGATGTAGAAATTATAGCCATCGCCGGGCGAACGCGCCACGACCTCCGCCCCGACCATCCCGCCGGCGCCGGGGCGCGGGTCCAGCACCAAAGGCTGGCCCAGCCGCTCCCGCAGCCGGTTCTCGAGGATGCGGAGCAGGATATCGGACACGCCGCCGGCCGAGCCGCCGATGACGAAGCGCATCGGCTTGTCCGGCCAGACACCCTGGCTCCCCCCTTGGCCGCGCGCGATGGCGGGGGCGGCGAGGATGGCGGCACCGAGCACCGCGCGTCTCCGGACCTGCATGGCGTCTCCTTCCCGTGCCGGCCTCTCTGGGCCTGGCGGGGGATGCTAGCACCGGCAGCGGCCAGGGCCAGCGTTGACGCCGCGCAGGCCGGGGCGGAAGCTTGTCCCAAAGGGAAGGAACACCCCATGCGACAGATGCACCTGGTCGGCTTCCTGCAGGCGCAGAACTGCACCACGCTCGCCTCCTCCTGGCGGCATCCGGACAGCCGCACCGATTTCCTCGGCGCCGACTACTTCCAGGAGATCGCGCGGATCCTGGAGGCGGGGAAATTCGACCTCGGCTTCTTCGACGATCGCCTCTCGATGCCGGACCGCTTCGGCTCCGACCACGTCCACACCATCGAGCACGGCATCCGCTGCGTGAAGCTCGACCCGATCGTGACCTTGACCATGATGGGTGCGGTGACCTCGCGGCTCGGCCTCGGCTCCACCGCCTCGACCACCTATTTCGAGCCGTTCCATGTCGCCCGCGTCTTCCAGACGCTCGACCTGATGAGCCAGGGCCGCGCCGCCTGGAACGTCGTCACCTCGCTCAATGATGGCGAGGCCGCCAACATGGGTCATGCCGAGATGATGGCGCATGACGCGCGCTACGACCGCGCCGACGAGTTCGTCGAGGTCGTGCTCGGCCATTGGGACGCCTGGGAGGACGACGCGCTGATCGTCGACAAGGCGACGGGCCGGTTCGGCGACGGCCACAAGGTCCATCGGCTGGACTACAAGGGCAAGTTCCTGCAAAGCCGCGGCCCCTTCACCGTGCCGCGCACGCCGCAGGGCCGCCCGGTGCTGATCCAGGCCGGCAGCAGCGGCCGCGGCAAGCGCTTCTCCGCCCGCTGGGCGGAACTCGTCTTCGTCTCCTACCACGACATCGAATCGGGCCGTGAGGAATACCGCGAGTTCAAGGCGATGGTCGCCGCCGAGGGGCGCGACCCGGCTTCGGTGAAGGTGGCGACGCTGACCTACCCGATCTGCGCCGCCACCCAGGCGGAGGCGGAGGACAAGGCGGCGGCGATCGCTGCCCTGCCGCTGGAGATCGACGCGCTGTCGCTGCTGTCGGAAGCGCTGAATTTCGACTTCGCCAGCAAGGGGCTGGACGACCCGTTCAGTGACGCCGAGATGGCCAGCATCCAGGGCCTGCAGGCGATCCGCGACCGTGTGGTCAAGCACACCGGCAAGCGCAACCCGACGGTGCGCGACTTCATGGTCAGCAGCGGCCGCGGCAAGCCGCGCATGGACATGGTGGGCGGGCCGAAGCAGATCGCCGACAAGCTGGAGGAATGGTTCGACGGCGGCTGCGACGGCTTCGTCATCGGCGCCTGCGTGGTGCCCGGCAGCTACGCCGATTTCGTCCAGCACGTGGTGCCCGAGCTGCAGCGTCGGGGCGTCTACCGCAAGGACTATACCGGCGCGACGCTGCGCGACCATCTCGGCCTGGCACGCGCCACGCGCGGGGATTGGCGGCCGCGTATGGCAGCGGAGTAGAAGCCCGGCGAAACACACTTCACGTTCGCGGCGGCGCCGCGGTTTCTCTTGCCGTTCGCGCTCGGCCTCCCGCAGGGAAGGGCGGGATGCAGGAGAGACCGCCATGATCGACGCCGTGAAGCTTCTCGGGTCGCTGATGCAGCAGGGCGCCGCGCCGGCGGCACAGGACCGCCTGAACAACGTGGTACAGCGCGGCACCGGCGGGCCGCTCGACCAGCAGGGCGGCGGCCTGACGCAGATGCTGGGCGGGCTGTTCGGCCAGGCCGCGGGCGGCCGTGGCTTCGGCGAGATGCTTGGATCGGTCACCGACCTGGCGAAGCGCGCCGCGCATGCCCCGGTGGAGGAGACCAGGGCCAACAACCCTGCGGCGATTGGCGGCCTCGGCGCCATCGCCGGCGCGCTACTCGGCGGTGGCCGCGGCGCAGTGGGCGGCGGCGTGCTCGCGGTGCTCGGCAGCCTCGCCTATGCGGCGCTGCAGAGCCAGGGCACGGCGGCGGCCGTGGTGCCCGATGATCCTGGCCGACTGCAGCAGAAGGCGATGCTGCTGCTGCGGGCGATGATCCAGGCCGCCAAGGCCGACGGCCAGATCGATGGCGAGGAGATGTCGCGCATCATGGGCCGCCTGGCCGAGGCCGGCGAGAGCGACGACGCGCGTCACATGGTGCTGCAGGAGATGAGCCGGCCGGTGGATATCGCCGGCCTGGCGGCGGAGGCCACGGACCCGCAGGCGGCGGCCGAGATCTATGCTGCCTCGCTCATGGCCATCACCGTCGACAGCGCGGCGGAGCGCGACTACCTGGCGCGGCTGGCGACGGCGCTGCGCCTGCCGGCGGAGGCAGTGGCGCATATCCAGGCGAAGCTGGCGGCGTAAGCGTAGGCCAGGAAGGGCGTTCTGCCGGTCCGGACCGACAGCATCGCTGTGGCGTCGGACGCGACCTTCGCGGCCGGCTTCCGCATCGTCCTGCCGTCCTGGCGGTGGTTGGCGTCGGCGGATCGGCGGTGTGCATCCGCGCCGCCTTTCGGCCATGTGACGTCCCCTGCCGCAACACATCCGACGCGGCCGGGGGCTGCGGCGGGCGCGGCGCGCGCCTATCGTCCGGCGAGCGCGCCGCCCGGCGCCGGAGGGAACGCCATGGACCCGGCGGCCGACGCGATCGGATCGGAGGAGACCGCCCGGCTGCTCCGCATCGCCCAGCCGACGCTGCGGCGCCTCCTCGCCGAGGGCAGCCTGCCCAGCCTGCGGCGGCAGGACCTGCTCGCCTGGCGCGACCGGCACGCCACCGCCCAGGCGGAATCGCTCGTCGCACTCGCCGCCCTGTCGGAGGCGCATGGACTCTGACGCCGCCCCGGCCGGCATCGCCGTGCTCGATGCCTGCGTGCTGTTCCGCGGTCGGCTGACCGACCTGCTGCTCCGCCTCGCCGCCGCCGGGCTGTTCGACCCGGCCTGGTCGCCGGAGATCGAGGCGGAGTGGATGCGCGCTCTGGAACGCCGCCGCCGCTTGGCGCCGGCGGTCGTCGCGGCACGGCAGTGCCTGCTGGCCCGCGCCTTCCCCGGCGCCGCCTGCGCGCCAGACCCGGCGCAGGTCGAGGCGTTGTGCGCGCGCGGCCGCAGCGCGGCGCAGCGCAAGGACGCGCATGTGGTGGCGACCGCACTCGCGGCGGGGGCGGCCTGGATCGTCACCGACAACACCGCCGACTTCCCGGCGCGGCTGCTGGCGCCGCTCGGGCTGCGGGCGCTGCGGCCGGACGCGTTCTGTCTGTCGCTCGCCGAACGTGACCCGGCGCGGGCGATGGCCGCGGCGGCGGCGCACCGCGCCGGCCTGCCGCAGGATGCCGGCTACCCGGGGCTGCTCGCCAGCCGGCGCATGTCGTTGCCGCTCTTCGCCCGCTGGCTGGCGGCGCAGGCCTGACGCGGCGTCAGGCGAAGATCCGCCCCAGCCGTTCGATGCTGCCCAGCACGCGGTCCTGCGGCAGGCCGGGCCATTGCAGGCGCAGGATGAAGTGGTCGACGCCCAGTGTCTCGCGGTAGCGGGCGATCTCCTCCTTCACCGAGGCTTCGTCGCCGATGATGAAGCGGTCGCGGACGAAATCCTCGAACGGCATGCCGAACATCTCGGCATCCGTGCTGCCGCGGCCGAGGCCCCAGGAGGCATAGGCGGCGTATTTGTAGTGCAGCGCGGCGCGGCATTCCTCGAAGGCGGTGGCGTGGGAGGCGCCGACATAGCATTCGCGGGCGATCGGGTATTCCCGCGGCACCCGCCCGGCCTCGGCCAGCGCCGCGCGGTAGAGCTTCATCTGCGGCCCGACGATGTCGAGCGCCGAGGAATTGACGATCAGCCAGGCATCGCCGATGCGCGCCGCGCGGCGGATCGCCGCATCGACCTGCGCCGCGACATAGATCGGCGGCCCGCCCGGCGTCACCGGGCGGCAACTGATGCTGGCATCCTCCACCGTGTAGAAGCGGCCCTTGTGGGTGACCTTCGCCTCGGTCCAGAGCCGGCGGATCAGCGCGACCTGCTCGGCGAAGCGCGGCGCGCGCTCGGCGACGGGGATGCCGAAGGCGGTGAACTCCGTCTCCCGGTAGCCGAGCCCGGCGCCGAGCACGTAGTTGCCGCCCGAAAGCAGGTCCATCGTCGCCGCTTCCTCCGCCACCATCACCGGGTTCAGCAGCGGCAGGATGCGGATGTTGGGGCCGATGGTCATCCCTTCGGCCTCCCGCAGCAGCCAGGCCATCAGCGGCACCGGCTGCGGCATCTGCACCGGGCCGATCAGGTAGTGGTCGGGGAACCAGAGCGAGGCGAAGCCCGAGGCGCGGGCCAGGCGGACCTGCTCGACCAGTTCGGGCAGCCGGGCGGCGAGGCTGTCGCCCTCGACGAATTGGGTGTTCAGGAACAGGCCGACTTTCATGGGTCTTGTCCTCCCGCGTTTGGCGGCAGCCTACAGGCTGGGTCGGCCGCGCCAAGGCGGCATGGCATGTGGGTTGCTTATCATGCCGCTGCGCCAGGAGAAGCACCGATGCCAGAGATGCCGCCCACCGAGCCCATGGTCGCGGGGCTGTTCCATGTCGCCGTGAAAACCAACAGCCTGCCGGCCACGGTCGCCTTCTACACCGGCATCCTCGGCCTCCGGAACGGCTTCCGCCCCGACTTCGGCTTCCCCGGCGCCTGGCTGTACGTGCCGGTCGCGGGCGGGCCGGCGATCATGCACATCTATGCCGGCGGCCCGGCGCTGGGCGCCGAGGGCCGCGCGCCGAGCGGCACCGGCGCGATCGACCACCTCTCGCTCGCCTGCCGCGGCTTCCAGGGCTACGTCGCCCGCTTCAAGGCGGCGGGGCTGGACTGGCGCGAATTCCTGGTGCCCGGCACCACGCTCTGGCAGCTCTTCGTCTACGATCCCTCCGGCCTGCAATGCGAGCTGACCTTCGAGGGCGCCGGCGAGAGCGGCCCGCCGCCCGACATGTCGCCCGGCCGCGCCTATGTCGCCGGCACGCATTTCTTCGATCCCGCCACCTACCCGACGCTCGCCTGAGGCCACGCCGATGCACCGCCGCTCCCTCCTGCTCGGCAGCCTGGCCGCGCCCTTCGTTATCGGCACGGCGCGCGCTGCGGATGCGGTGAAGGTCGCCACCTTCGATGCCGCCTCCACGCTGCCCTATTTCGTCGCGGTGACGCGCGGCTTCTTCGCCGATGCGGGCATCGCGCCGCAGGGCTTCCCGCTGGCGACGCATCCGCTGATCGTACAGTCGCTGGTCGCCGGCGATGCCGAGGCCTGCACCAACCTGGTCACACTGGAAGCGGCGAACATCAACGTCCGCCGCGCCAACACGGTGCTGTTCTTCTCGGTCAACGGGCAGAATGCGCAGCACCGGATGGAGCAGTTCGTGGTGAAGCCGGGCAGCGCGGCGAAGACGCTGGCGGATTTGAAGGGCGCCCGCATCGTCTCCGCCCCCGGGCCGGGCAACATGGCCGCGGCGCGCGGCGTGCTGGCCGCGGTCGGGCTGAAGGACGGCACGGACTACACGCTGGTCGAGCAGCCCATGGGCATGCATGTCGGCGCCATGCAGTCCGGCCAGTTCGACGCCGCCTATACGCTGGAGCCGGTGGCGACGATCGGCGAGCGGGCCGGCGCCATGCAGCGGCTGGAGGCGGGCGTCATCGCCACCCACATGCTCGGCCGCACCGAGGCGAAGGCGTTTGCGTCCGGCGCCGGCTTCTCCGGCAAATTCCTCGAAACGCGCCCCGATGTGGCGAAGCGCTATGCCGAGGCCTGGGGCCGCGCGGTGCTGGCGATCCGCAGCGATCCCTCGACGCGGGAGGTACTGACCAGCCACCTGAACACGCCCGCCGACCTTGCCGCGATCATGCCGCTGCAGGCCTTCACCTTGGTGCGCGAACTCACCCCGGCCGACCGCACCGACATGCAGCGCTTCGTCGACCTGGCCGTACAGCAGGGCGTGGTGCGGGAGAAGATCGAGGTCGACCGCTTCCTGCGGGCGCTGTAGTGGCGCTGGATGCCGCGATCGCGCCGCGCGACGCGGCGATGTCGGTGCGCGGGCTGCGCAAGGCCTTCGGCGGCCAGCCGGTCTATTCGGGCTTCGACCTCGACGTCCGGCGCGGCGACATCCTGGCGATCTTCGGCCCGAATGGCTGCGGCAAGTCGACCCTGATCAACATGGCGGCCGGCCTGCTGCCGATGGATGGCGGGACCATCCTGTATGACGGGCGGGAGGTGCGCGACATCCGCATCGGCTACGTCTTCCAGAACTACCGGGAGGCGTTGTTTCCCTGGGCGCGCGCCGCCGACAACATCCGCTACCCGCTGCGTCGCATGGGCCTGCCGAAGCGGGAGATCGAGGCGCGGCTGGAACGCCTTGCCGCCGATTTCCGGGTCCGCTTCGACCTGGCGCGCTACCCCTACGAGCTCTCGGGCGGGCAGCAGCAGCTGGTTTCCGTCATGCGCGCGCTGGCGGTGGAGCCGGAGGTGCTGTTCCTCGACGAGCCCTTCTCGGCGCTCGACTTCGAGACGACACTCGACCTGCGGGCGCTGCTGCAATCCGTGCTGAAGCGGCTGGGCGTGACGACGCTGCTGGTCTCGCACGATCTGGAGGAAAGCATCGCGCTGGCCGACCGGCTGCTGATGCTGACGCGGCGGCCGACAACGGTTGCCGACGACATCACCGTGGCGCTGCCCTGGCCGCGCGACACGGCCACGCTGTCCGACCCCGGCTTCGTCGCGCTGAAGCGGCGCTGCCTGGAGGTCTTCGAGGCCGCGGTGGCCGGATGAAGGCCTTGCTCGCCCCCGCCGCCGGCGCCGCCGGCTTCGTGCTGCTCTGGTGGCTGGCGACCGTGCTGCGCCTCGCCGACCCGGTGCTGCTGCCGACGCCGTGGGAGACGCTGCTCGCAACGCGGGACGGCTTCGCCAAGGGCCCGCTGCTGCACGATCTGGTGCGCACCGTGTTGCGGACGGTGCAGGCCTTCGTCATCGCCACCGCCATCGGCGTGCCGCTCGGCATCGCCCTCGGCGCGCGCGAGCGGGTCTACCGTGCGGTGGAGTTCGTGGTCGACTTCTTCCGCTCCACCCCGGCCTCGGCGCTGTTCCCGCTGTTCCTGATATTGTTCGGGGTGGGGGAGGGTACCAAGATCGCCGTCGCCGCCTTCGGCGCCGCGCTGGTGATCCTGTTCAACGCCGCCTATGGCGTGATGAATGCCCGCCGCACCCGCGTGCTCGCGGCCCGCGTCATGGGTGCGGGGGAGTGGCGCATTCTGTGGGACGTGCTGCTGTGGGAGGCATTGCCGCAGATCCTGGTCGGCATGCGCGCCGGCATCTCGCTCGCGCTGGTCATCGTCGTGGTGGCGGAGATGTTCATCGGCAGCACGGACGGGCTCGGCCAGCGCGTGATCGTCGCGCAGTCGCTGTTCGAGAGCGGGCTGATGTACGGCGTCATCTTCCTCGCCGGGGCGCTGGGCTACCTGCTGAACCTGGGCTTCCTGGTGCTGGAAAAGCGCTTCGTGCACTGGGCCGGGCGTTAGAGGCCGGGGATCTCCGTGTAGAGCCGGCGCAGCTTCGCCAGGTAGTCGGCGCCCATCTTGCTGCGGGACTGAGCGATCGGGTCGCTGCCCGGCAGCATGGTGTCGGTGGAGGCCAGGCTGAAGCCGCGGACGAATTCCACCCGCGCGTCGCGCAGCGCGCCGATCTCCGCCACGCCGCCGCCCTGCCGCAGCACCAGGCCAGCGACCACGCCATCCTCGATCGCCATGGTCGCGCCCTGGCCGAGCGTCGGCACCATGGCGTGCGCCGCATCGCCGAGGAACAGCACACGCCCATCCAGCGCGCCGCGCAGCAGCGGCGAATCCTGCAGTCGGGCCCAGTGCAGGTCGCCGATCTGCCGGCGGATGCGGTCGACCATCCAGGCGACGGCGGGGCAGGCGGGGCGATCCCGCGGCAGGTAGAGCGCCGCCTGGTAATCGGCCGTCTTCGCCGCGTCGGGGATCTCGGCTTCCGCATCCGCCAGCGGCACGCCGCCGGCGATATAGGCGGCGCCGCCGGGCAGCCGGTAGGAGAGCAGCCTTGCGTGGCCGTTGAACCATTGGCCGTAATCATCGTACGGGCAGTCGGCCGCATCCGGCACCAGCAGCCTTGTCAGCGCCACGCCGTGGAAGCGCGGCACCGGCACGCCGGCCGCGATCTGCCGCAGCCGGGAATAGCGGCCATCGCCGGCGACCAGCAGGTCGAAGCCGCCCGGCCGGTGCAGCCCGCCGGCGGCGTCGCGCAGCACGGGGGCCAGCCGGCCGGCGGCATCCTCCTCCAGCGCCTCCAGCACCAGGCCGCGCTGCGTCACGGCCGACACCGGTTCGCGCAGCACGCGGTAGAGCTCCGCCCAGCGCAGCCGGATGCCCGGCTCCTCCGCCACGTCGAGCATGTCGAGGTCGAACAACCGCTCGCCCCAGGCGGTGTCGATGAACCAGCGCGACCAGGGCAGGGAGGCCGCGCGCACCGCGGCATGCCGCGCCGGCAGGGCCAGGCGCAGCGCCTGCATGGCGTTGGGGCCGACATTCAGCCCGGTGCCGGCCTCGGCTGCCTCGCCCTCGCTCATCCGGTCGAAGGCGGCGACGCTGATGCCGGGCGCGCCGGCCAGCATCTCCGCCAGCACGCTGCCGGCGACGCCGGTGCCGATGATGCCGATCCTCATGCGCGGTGGGGAATGCTGTGGGCCATGCCAGCGGCGCTGCAAACGGCGCGCCAGCGTCCGCCTTACCCCAGGCTCCGCCGCGCCGCCGTCGCCAGCACGTCGGCCCGCTCGTTCATCGGGTCGCCGGCATGGCCGCGCACCCATTTCCATTCCACCTGGTGGGGCTTGGCCGCGGCCAGCAGCCGCTGCCACAGCTCCATGTTCGCCACCGGGTCCTTCGCCGCGTTGCGCCAGTTGTTGCGCACCCAGCCGTTGATCCAGCGGCTGATGCCGTTGCGGACATATTCGCTGTCGGTGTGCAGCACCACGGTGCAGGGCCGCTTCAGCGCCTCCAGCGCGCTGATCGCCGCCATCAGCTCCATCCGGTTGTTGGTGGTGGCCGGGTCGGCGCCGGACAGCTCCCGCTCCACCTCCCCATACCGCAGGATCGCCGCCCAGCCGCCCGGGCCGGGATTCGGCTTGCAGCCGCCATCGGTCCAGATCTCGACCGCCTGCACCGGGTCAGAGTCCAAGGGAGGCCGGCCCTTCCGCATGCCCGAAGAAGCGCAGCTTGCGCAGGTATTCCAGCGGGTCCTTGCGGGTCACCAGCGCGCCGGGCGGGGTCATCATCCAGTCGTACAGCCGGGTCAGCAGGAAGCGGATGGCGGCACCGCGGCACAGCACCGGCAGCGCCGCCCGTTCCGCCGCCTCCAGCGGCCGCAGCCGCTGATAGGCGGCCAGCAGCGCATGCGCCTTGGTCACGTTGTAGGATCCGTCAGGCTCGAAGCACCAGGCGTTCAGGCAGACCGCGATGTCGTAGGCCAGCAGGTCGGTGCAGGCGAAGTAGAAGTCGATCAGGCCGGAAACGCGCGGCCCGCCCGCCGCGTCCAGGAAGAAGACATTGTCGGGGAAAAGGTCGGCATGGATCTGCCCGGCCGGCAGCGCGCCCGGCGCCGGCCAGGCGGCCAGGATGCCGGCCAGCGCCGCGTCCAGCTCGGCGATCAGCCCCGCCTGCACCGCGTCGCCACCCACGCGGCAGCGGTCCAGCAGCGGCGCCCAGGCCGGCGGCCCGAGGCCGTTCGGACGGATCGCGGCGAAATCCGCGCCGGCCAGGTGCAGCCGGGCCAGCGCCTCGCCCAGCGGTGCGCCATGCTCCGGCCGGACGCGGCGCGGCCAGACGCCGGGCAGGAAGGTGCAGATCGCCGCTGGCCGCCCGGCCAGCGCCCGCAGCGCATTGCCGTCCGTCGCCTTCACCGGCAACGGGCAATCGATGCCGCGCGCTGCCAGATGCTCCATCAGCGCCAGGAACCAGGGAAGCTCGCGCGGGTCGACGCGCTTCTCATAGAGCGTGAGGATATAATCGCCGGCTTCGGTCTGCAGCGCGTAGTTGGAATTCTCGACGCCCTCGGCGATGCCGCGGAAGGCCCGCAGCGCGCCGAGCGGATAGTCGGCCAGGAAGGCGCGCAGCGCCTCGTCGGTCACTTCGGTATAGACGGCCATAGGCCGCTTCTAACGCGACCCCGCGGCGCCGCCCATGCCCCCCGTGCCGGGGGCGGTCAGGCGGCCACCGCCACCGGCCGGGGCGGCCCGTCCCGCACCGGCAGGTGCACCACCGCGGCGAAGGCGGCGGCCAGGATGGCGATGATCCACATCAGGTCGTAGCTGCCGGTCCGGTCGAACACCACGCCGCCCAGCCAGGCGCCGGTGAAGCCGCCGATCTGGTGGGAAAGAAACACCAGCCCGAAGATCGTCGCCAGCCAGCGGGTGCCGAAGTTGCGGGCACACAGCGCGACGGTCGGCGGCACCGTCGACAGCCAGAGGATCCCCATGGCGGCGGCGAAGATCAGCACCGTCGCGGTGGTCTTCTCGGCGAAGAAGAAGATCGTCATCACCACGCCGCGCAGGGCGAAGATCGCCACCAGCAGCTCCCGCCGCTTCCAGCGGGAGGAGAGTTCCCCCGCGCCGAGCGAGCCGGCGATGTTGAACAGCCCGATCAGGCTGATGGCGCCCGCGCCCACCACCGCCGGCAGGTGGCAGGACGCGACGAAGCCCGGCATGTGGATGGCCATGAAGCTCACATGCAGGCCGCAGACGAAGAAGCCGCAGCAGAGGTACCAGAAGGTCGGCGTCCGCAGCGCGGTCCGCAGCGCCGCGCCGGCGGTCTGTTCCGCCGCGGCGCCCGGCACCGGCGCCGCCGGCCGGTCGTTCAGCGGCAGGGCCAGCGGGATCATCAGCAGGGAGGCGAAGGCGACCGCCAGCAGCGCCGCATACCAGCCGAAGCCGTTGATGCCGAATTGCACGATCGGCACCACCAGGAACTGGCCGAAGGAGGACCCGGCGGTGCCGAGCCCGGTGGCCCGGCCGCGCTGGGATTCCGGCAGCAGCCGCGTCAGGCTGGCCATGATCACCGGCATGCCGGCGGCGGACACCGCGAAGCCCATGACGATGCCGGCGAAGAAAGTGAAGAGCGGCAGACCGTCCGACAGCGCCATGCCGAGGATGCCGACGAGCTGAAGGAGCGCCCCGGCCATGATCACCTTGCGGGCGCCGTACCGGTCGGCGATCTGCCCCCAGACCGGCTGGGAGACGCCGTTGATCAGCACCTGCAACGCGATGGCGAAGGCGAAGCCGGAGGCCGACCAGGCATGCGCCGCCGTCATCGGCGCCAGGAACAGGCCGAAGCTCTGCCGCAGGCCCATGGCGAGCGCGGCGCAAACCACCCCGCAGGTCATCAGGACCCCCACCGCCACCGCCGGGGTGCGCGCATTCCCGCCAACCATCCTGGAGTCCCCGCCTGCCTGAAGCGTTATGATCCCATCGCGGCAGTGTCGGCCACAACCCGCGATCCGCGCATGGCGATCGCGGGACGATATGACACTGCCGCAAGGCAATCGGCCGTGAGTTGCGCCCCGGCGCCGACCGTGCCAATCCGGCCGCGGACCTGGGGACCAACTGATGCTCCGTGCCCTTTATGACCGCGTGCTCGCGCTGTCGGCGCATCCGCGCGCGCCGGCCTGGCTGGCTGGCGTCAGCTTCGCCGAGAGCAGCTTCTTCCCGATCCCGCCCGACGCGATGCTCATCCCCATGTGCATCGCCCGGCCCGAGCGTGCCTACCGCTACGCGCTGATCTGCACCCTCGCTTCGGTCCTCGGCGGCATCCTCGGCTACATCATCGGCTACTTCCTGTTCGATGCGCTGGCCGAGCCAGTGCTGCGCGCCTATGGCCACGCTGATGCGCTGGCGCGCTTCATGGGCTGGTACGAGAAATGGGGCGCGCTGGTCATCCTGATCAAAGGCCTGACGCCGATCCCCTACAAGATCGTCACCATCGCCTCCGGCGCGGCGCAGTTCAGCTTCCCGGTGTTCATCGCGGCCAGCGTGGTGACGCGCGGCGCGCGCTTCTTCCTGCTCGCCTTCCTGCTGCGCCGCTTCGGCCCGCCGATCCGCGACTTCATCGAGCGGCGGCTGACCCTGGTGACCACCGGGGCGGCGGCCGGGATCGTCGTGGGGTTCGTGGCGCTGCGCTACCTGTAAGGAAGCAAGGCCAGGGAGGAAGCATCCTCCCGTTGGACGCAGTGCGTCCAACCCTCCTCTATTTTTCTGAGTCTGGTACCCGCTGCGCGGCGAGTGCCAAGTCCACAAAAAGGAAGGGTGCGGTTGGGCGCTTGCGTCCAACGGGGAGGGAATATTTCCACCCGCGAACCTTGCTTCACTCCTTCCAGGGGTGCGCCGCCCAGAGCTTCTCGTACTGCGCTTGCAGCGCCACCAGCTCGGCCCGGTACTCGTCCGGCCCCAGCAGCCGCAGCGGCAGCGCCAGCTGGGTCGCAACCGCCTGCCATTCCGGGTCGAGCGCCGCCTTCCGCGCGGCATCCACGATGCGGTCCAGCACCGGCCGCGGCAGGCCGGCCGGGGCAGCCAGGCCGCGCATCGAGCCCTCGACCACGTCGAACCCCTGTTCGCGGAAGGTCGGCACGTCCGGCATCACCGGCCAGCGTGCGGTGCCCATCTGGCCGATCGGCCGGAACAGCCCCTGCCGGTAGTCGCCGATCGCCTCGCCGATATTGGTGACGGCCAGGTCGATCTGCTTCGACAGCGTCGCCGTCCGCACCGGGGCGCCACCGGCGAACGGGACATGGAGGAATTTGGTGCCTGTCACCCGCTCCAGCGCCAGCACCGCCAGGTGGTCGTCGGAGCCGATGCCGGAGGTGCCGTAGCTGATCTGGCCGGGCCGGCGCCGCGCTTCGGCGACCAGGTCGGCGACAGTGCGGATCGGGCTGTCGGGCAGCACCCAGATGGCGCCGGGGTCGTCCACCACGTTCAGCACCGGGGCGAAATCGTCCAGCCGGAAGCGGGCCTGCGGCCGTTCGATCGGGATGGTGACGATGGTCGGCGTGTTGATGAAGCCGATGGTGTAGCCATCCGGCCTGGCCCGGGCGAGCTCGGTGAAGCCGAGCTCCCCCGCCGCGCCGGGCCGATTGGTGATCACCACCGGCTGGCCGAGATGCTTCTCCATGATCCGCGCCAGCGGCCGGGCAGCGACATCGGTCCCCCCGCCCGCCGGGAAGGCCACCACCATGGTCAGCGGCCGTTCGGGGAAGCCGGTGCCTTGGGCCAGGGCGGGGCAGGTGAGCGGCATGGCTGCCAGCCCGCCGAGCAGGGTGCGTCGTCGCATGGTGGGTCCTCCCGTCCGGCGCGTCTTGCCGCGCTCAGTTTATGGGCGATCGGACCACGCCGGCGGCCATCCTGGCAACGGTCGCGGCGTCACTCCTTCCAGGGATGCGCCGCCCACAGCTTTTCGTACTGCGCCTTCAGCGCCAGCAATTCCGTCCGGTAGGCGTCCGGGCCGAGGAAGCGCAGCGGCAGGCTCTGCTGCGCGGCCGCCTTCTGGAAATCGGGGTCCTCTACCGCCCGCTGCACCGCCTGCGCCAGCCGGTCGAGCACCGGCCGCGGCACCCCGGCGGGGGCGGCGACCCCGCGCATCGAGCCCTCGACCACGTCAAAGCCCAGCTCGCGGGCCGTCGGCACGCTCGCCGTCGCCTCCCAGCGGGTCGGGCCGAGCTGGGCCAGCGGCCGCAGGATGCCCTGCTTCCAGTCGGCGATGCCCTCGCCCATGTTCACCACCGCGATCGGCAGGCTTTTCGACAGCAGCGCGGTCCGTACCTGGGAGGAGCCGGCGAAAGGGATGTGCAGGAAGCTGGCGCCGGTCAGACGTTCCAGCGCCAGCATCGCCAGGTGGTCGTCGGAGCCGATGCCGGTGGTGCCGTACCCCAGCGTCCCCGGCGCGCGCTTCGCCGCCTCGACCAGCTCGGTGAGACTCCGGTAGGGGCTGTCCGCCAGCACCCAGATGCCGCCCGGATCGTCGACGATGTTGGCGATGGGGGCGAAGTCGTCCAGCTTGAAGCGGGCCTGCCGCTCGATCGGCACGGTGACGATGCCGGGCGTGTTGGTGAAGCCGATGGTGTAGCCATCCGGCCTGGCCCGCGCGAGCTCGCTCCAGCCGATTTCGCCACCGGCGCCGGCGCGATTCACCACCACGACGGACTGGCCGAGATCCTTCTCCAGCACCCGCGCCAGGGTGCGCGCCGCGGTGTCGGTCCCGCCGCCGGCGGCATAGGCGACGATCATGGTGATGGGGCGGTCGGGGTAGGGCGCCTGCGCCGCCGCCAGGCCGGGGCCGAGCAGGGTTGCCAGGCCGATGGCGAGCAGGCTGCGGCGCATGATGGACTCCTCCGGAGTGGCGCGACGGCGGCGCGCCCTCGGCCGGATCGGACCATGCCGCGGGCGCGGCCGCAATCATCGGCCGTGTGGCGCCAGGACACCCCTTTGGGGCGGGCGGCGACCGGCGGGAGACACCCGCCGGCCGCGCCCGGGCGGGCTCAGTCGGCGGCGAGCGCCATCCGGCTGCGGTTCATCCGGGTGTTCACGTGGTCTTCCGCCGCATCCACCACCTTCTCCGTCTCCTCCGGCGTGAAGACATGTCCGGCGCCGGGCAGGACGCGGTAGTCGATGGTGATGCCGCGCTGGGTGTTGAGCTTGTCGACCAGCTTCTTCACCGAGCTTTCCGGCACGAGTTCGTCATCCGTGCCGTGGTAGATCAGCCCGTTGCAGGGACACGGCGCCAGGAAGCCGAAATCATAGTGGCTGGCCGGCGCCGCGATGGAGACGAAGCCGCCCATCTCCGGCCGCCGCATCAGCAGCTGCATGCCGACATAGGCGCCGAAGGAATAGCCGGCGACCCAGAGGCTGTGGGCGTTCGGGTTCACCGCCTGGAGGAAGTCGAGCGCCGCCGCGGCATCCGAGATCTCGCCGATGCCGCCATCGTAGCGGCCCTGGCTGCGGCCGACGCCGCGGAAATTGAACCGAAGGGTGGAAAACCCCATGCCCTGGAAACGCTGGTACAGCGCGTGGATGACCCGGTTGTTCATCGTCCCGCCATGCAGCGGGTGGGGATGAAGCAGCAACGCCACCGGCGCGTTGGCCTGCTTCGAGTGATGGTAACGGCCTTCGAGCCGCCCGTCGGGGCCGGCGAACATGACCTCAGGCATCGTCCCGTGGGTCCAATTCCGGTTGAGCCTGGCCCGTCCGGTCTGCCGGGGGCGGGGGAGCCAACCCGCCGGCAAGCCGCGCGCGCCAGGGCGCTTGGTGGGGGAGACCTGGCTGACAACGCCCGGGCTCCTCTCGGCATCAAAACACGATGCCGAGAGGAGCCCGGGAGCGCCTGCTGCCGGATGACACGCCGTGGCGTCCCCAATGGTTGACCGGGGAAGTCGGGTAATTTAGCCTCACGGTACTGACGCCGATCAAGGCGCCGGTGCCGCGGACCTCGGTACCAGTGTCGTCCAGCCTCCCCGGGGCAGTCTCCCGTCCCCCGGGGCCGCCGGAATATAGAGATGCGAAGCCGAGTTTCATAACGAAATCAAGGCGCGGTGCCGATGTTTCCGCTGCCTTTCCGGTATCCCGGTATACCATTCATCGCTGTACAAGGGGGCCAAGCCGTGCGTCTCTCCACCCGGGGGCGATATGCCGTCATGGCAATGGTCGAATTGGCGGCCCGGCAGCAGGGTTGCGCCACGGATCCGCGCAGCGGACGCCCCGTCAGCCTCGCCGAACTTGCTCAGGCACAATTGCTCTCGCTCGCGTATCTCGAGCAGTTGTTTGGCCATCTCCGCCGCGCCGGCCTCGTCGCCTCCGCCCGCGGCCCCGGCGGCGGCTACCGCCTGGCCCGGCCGGCCACCGAGATCGCGGTTGCCGCCATCGTCGATGCGGTGGATGAGCCGATCCGCGCCACCCGCTGCGAGGAAGGCTCGCCCGGCTGCCTGGGTGGGGAGCGCTGCCTGACCCACGACCTCTGGTCCGAGCTGGGTGAGCAGATCCGGCTCTTCCTCGCCCATGTCACCCTGGCCGACGTGGTGGCCGGCCGGGTCACCGGCCGCGCCGCGATGCCGCGCGACCTGCCGATCCCGCTGGTGGAGGCGGCGCAGTAGCGCCGGCATGCCGGTGGACACCCTCTATATGGATGCCAACGCCACCGAGAAGTTGCGGCCGGCGGCGCGGGCGGCGGTGATCGCGGCGCTGGAGGCGGGCGGCAACCCCTCCTCGGTCCATGCCGCCGGCCGCGGCGCGCGGCGGGTGCTGGAATCGGCGCGGGAGGCGGTGGCGGCGCGCTTCGCCACGCGGCCGCAGGACGTGGTGTTTACCTCGGGCGGGACGGAGGCGAATGCGCTGGCGATCGCCGGCCTTGGCCGCGGCCGCCGCGTGCTGGTCGGCGCGACGGAACACCCGGCGGTGCTGGCCGCGGCGCCCGGGGCGGCGGTGATCCCGGTGCTGCCGGACGGCACCGCCGACCTCGCGGCATTGGCCGCGCTGCTGGCCGAGGGCGGGCCCGCGCTGGTCTGCCTGATGGCGGCGAACAACGAGACCGGCGTGCTGCACCCGCTGGCCGAGGCCGCCGCGCTGTGCCGGACGCATGGTGCGCTGCTGCACGTGGATGCGGTGCAGGCGGCCGGCCGGGTGGCGTTGCCGGCGGGCTGGGATTCCCTCGCGCTTTCCGGCCACAAATTGGGCGGGCCGCCGGGCGCCGGGGCGCTGCTGCTGCGCCCGGGGCTGGAATTGGCCCCGCTGATCGCCGGCGGCGGGCAGGAACGCGGCCGGCGCGGCGGGACGGAACCGCTGCCGGCCATCGCCGGCCTCGCTGCCGCGCTGCCGGAGGCCGGGGAGGCGGCGCGCCTCGCCGCGCTGCGCGACCGGATCGAGGCCGGCGTCGCTTCGCTGGCGCCGGAGGCGATCATCGCCGGTGCCGGCGCGCCGCGGCTGCCGAATACGTCCTGCATCATCCTGCCAGGTGCTGCGGCGGAGACGCAGGTGATCGCGCTGGACCTGGCCGGGGTGCGGGTTTCGGCCGGGGCGGCGTGCTCGTCCGGCAAGGTGGCGCGCAGCCCGGTGCTGGCGGCGATGGGGTTTGCCGAGCTGGCGGGGTGCGGGGTGCGCGTGTCCCTGCCGTGGGATGCGCCGGTGGATGCGGCGGAAAGGGTCCTGGCGGCGTGGGGGGCGATGCGGGCGAGGGTGGTGCGGCGGGCGGCGTGACGATCGAGGGCGACCAGACGCCTTGCCCTGCGCCCGTTTGCAATCGTCGGAATCGCTCCGCTAGTACGCAACGAATCGCTTGGATTGATACGTCGTTGACGTAGACTGGCGCATGGAGATCGAGTACGATCCGGCGAAGGACGAGGCGAACCGGCGAAGGCGGGGGCTCCCCTTCGACCTCGCCATCGCAGTGCTGCGCAACACCGTGGTCGTGTTCGAGGACGACCGGCGCGACTATCGCGAGGGCCGGATGATCGCTTTCGGGGCGATCGCTGGCCGGCTCCATGTCTGCGTCTACACGATGCGCGGCGAGGTCTACC
>JBMOJU010000399.1:0-4566 GCA_049315625.1 Paracraurococcus sp. | reverse complement strand
TTCGCCATGCAGATAGCGCCGGTAATCGTCGCTGGCCTTCATGTCCGGGAACTCGGCTTCCGTGATCCCGGGCTTGTAGCCGCCGCTGGACATGAGGAGGACGACCGGCGTGGCGTCGATGTCGCCAACGAAGGCGGGCGGTGGGAATTGAAGGTTGAAGGCCGCGCGAAGTGCAGGTTCAGCCTGGAACACGGGCTGGTCGTCCGGGTGGATCGTGCCATCCAATCGGCGCCAAAAGGCGCGAAGCCGCGATGTCACTGTGTGACCCTCGTATTGCGGTCAGCCATGGTGCCTCTGTCCTCCAACTCTTGCTGAAAGTTGGCCGACTTCCATAACCGTAACAATGCTTGTCTGCTCTGCGGAGTCCCCCTTATCGCTCTGCGCGGTTCAGCACCCGTTTGACCTGCCAAGGATGCCACCCCCCTCTCCCCGCCCCGAGGTGTGCGTACCCCGCGTGCGGTGAGCGCATCAGCCAGCTGCTGCAGCGTGGTGGCGCCAGCGCGTCGTGCGGCGTCGAGATAGGGCAGCACCTCGGCCGCCCGTCGTGCTGTGGCGGTCGACCAGGCGGCGCGTGCCTCCGCCGCCGTCGTGCTGTCGCCGGGCCGGAGCCGCGGGTTGCCGAGCCGCACGCCCCTCGCCTTTGCCGCCGCGAGCGCCGCCTTCGTCCGGGCCGAGGTGGCGCGTGCCTCCTCCTCGGCGACGAGGGCCATGATGCCGACGGTGAGGCGGTTGGCGTGCGGCATGTCGGCGGCGAGGAATTCGACGCCTGCCTTCTCCAGGCCGAGCAGGAAGTGGGCGTCGCGCGCCAGACGGTCGAGCTTGGCGATCAGCAGCACGGCGCGGCGCAGCCGGCACTCGGCGAGCGCCAGGCCGAGCTGCGGCCGGTCGCCGCGCCGGCCGCTCTCGACCTCCTCGAAGGCCGCGGTGACCAGGCCGCCGCAGCTGGCGGCGTGGCGGGCGACGGCCTCCCGCTGGGCGTCGAGACCAAGGCCGGAGCGGCCCTGCTTGTCAGTGGAGACGCGGTAGTAGGCGACGAAGCGCGGGCCGGCGGGGGTGGTCATGGCGACGACTCTGCCCCCGGTGCTCCCGTTTCACAATCTGAAAGGTCCTTAAGCTGATATAGGGTAATCATCTGGAATTCTTGCGATTGCCCATACCAACCCGTATTCTCTGAATCGGATGGGCAAACCTATGCTTTTCAGCGACCTAAGCAATGAGGCCAGGCAGAGGCTCATCGACGTGCAGCAGCGCGCCGAGGCCCTCAGGGCCATCGAGGGCGATCTGAGACGGCGTTTCGCCGGTTCCATGTCATGGAAGCCGCGGGACGAGCGAGATTACCTCTACAAACGTAACGGGCCTGTCGAAAAAAGTCTCGGCGCCAAAAGCCCTGGGACGGAAGAGATGCACCGGGCCTTCACCGTGGGGAAGGCCGCTGCCGAGCAGCGCCGCCAGGGCCTCCGACGAACCCTGCAAGGCATGGCGCGGGTGAACAAGGCGATGGGGTTGGGCCGCGTCCCCGCCCTGGTGGGCCGCATCCTGCGGCGGTTGGACGAGGCCGGGGTGTTGGGGGAGCAGGTCTGCGTGGTCGGGACCAACGCGCTTTTCGCCTATGAAGCCAAGGCAGGGGTACGCTTCCAGACCGATCTCCTGGCGACGGGGGACATCGACATTGCCCTGGATGCGCGCCGGAACCTTGAACTCGCGGGACGAGCGATGCCCAACGGCTTGCTGGGCCTGTTGCGGAAGATCGACCCGTCCTTCGCCCCGCAGGCGGCCGGTCACTTCACCGCCGTCAACGCGGACGGCCTGATGGTCGACCTCATCACGCCGGAGCCGAAGCAGCGGATGCAGGCCTCCCAGGCCAGGATGCGCCGGCTGGGTGCGCCGCTACGGGACTTGGCGGCCGTCGAGGACTTGGAAGCCGTCGAGGTTCCCAGGCTTGAGATGATCGTCGACGCACCGCGCTTCTCGGCGATAGCCGTCGCCGACGATGGACTGCCGGTCTGGATCTCCGCCGCCGACCCGCGTTGGTGGGCGGCCCACAAGCTCTGGCTGGGCGATGAACCGAAGCGCGAGGCAATCAAGCGGCAGCGGGACAGGAGCCAGGGGCAGGCCGTTGCACAGATGCTCGCGGGACCTTTGGGCGAGTTGGACCTCTCGGACGCCACGCTCGCTTCCATCCCAGCGAAGCTACGGGAAGGTCTGCGCCGCGAGGTCGATTCGGCTACCAATGAGGCGAAGCCCGCACAGTGGTAGCGGCGTGATGGCCGGCGCGCGCGGCCTCGAATCATGGCCGGCAAGAGCACCAGCATGGCCAGGGCAAATGCGCCGCCGACGGAATCCAGGAGGCATTGATTGCCCCAACGTATCCCGCTTCGGCGCACCGGCAGGCGAACACCTCGCCGGTGGCGGTCAGATGCCTTGCCCCTGCAGCAGCGCGGAGATGCGGCCCGTTGAATCGATTGCCATCGCCGCCAGGTCGTCGATGTCGCGCTCCGTGACCTCGCGCTTGAGCCGGGCCAGGACCAGGCTGGCCGTGACGACATCAGGTGCCGCGAAGATCGGCGCCGAGACGCCGATGACCTCCGGGTCGATGTCGCTCAGCACGGCAAAGCCGCGCTTCCGGATGGTCTTCAGGGTGTCGCGGAACGCCGGCCAGGTCGCGCCATAGCCCGCGGCAACGATCTCGTTCGCGTGGTTGAGGAACAGCCGCTGCAGCTGCGCTTGCGGCAGGTTGGCCAGGATGACGCGCGAGGCCGAGCCGCGGAACAGCGAGAACGGCCGGCCACGGTCGAAGCTGGTTTCGATGCGCGGATCGGAGCGCTCCTCGAAGATGCTGAGGACCCGCACGCCGTAGTAGCGGCACAGCAACTGGGTGCCGGCCACCGCGTCCCGCTGCGCCGCCATGATCGGTGGGGCCAGCCGCAGCAGGGGATCCGCCACCCGGATTTGGCGGTCCAGTGCGATTATGCGTGGCCCAAGCGCATAGCCGCCGCCGCCGACCTGGGCCAGGAACCCTGAGCCAATCAGCGCCCGCAGGTAGCGGTAGATGGTCGACCGGGTCGATCGCAGGCGCTCGACCATCGCCTCCGCGGTCCAGATCGGCTCCTCCTCGGTGAAGAGGTCCATGATCCCGAGGACGCGGTCGGTGGTCGAGCCGGCGAGCGCCGCGGCGTCCTCCGCCGCTTCGGCCGAAGCGGTGGCGTCGCCCGGCTTCGGCAGGGATGCCCGCTTGAGGTCGGCCTTGTCCAGCAACCGGAGCTCCGTCTCTCTCCTGGGCCAGACTGTCCGGTCCATCCTGCCCAGCCTAGATCGAACCGGGATAATCTACAAAGTCCTACATAATGGGACTTATTGACTCTTACCTCTAAGTGGGAATAGCTTGCTTCCGTCCAAGCGGGACGGCCATCGCCCATCAAGCCATGGCCAGTCCCGGCGCAACGGAGGAAGCCCATGACGCTCAAGCTTCACCACGTGAATTTCTGCTCGAAGGACGTCCCTGGAATGGACGACTTCTATCGCAACGTCCTCGGCCTTGAGCCCGAGCCCTCCCTGGGTTCCGCCCGCGTCACCGCGCAGGGCTATGCCGGAGATGTCGCCTTCGCCACCGATGGCCAGATCCAGTTCCACCTGGCCACCAGGGATCTCGACGTCGCCTTCCGCACCGGGCAGGCGGTGAATCCGCTGGACCGCGGTCACATCGCCTTCCGCACCGACGACATCGAGGGCTTCAAGAAGCGCCTGGAGGAGAAGGGCGTTCGGTATGCCGACTACGGCAACTGGGCGATGAACGGCTGGTACCAGATCTTCTTCCAGGACCCGGAAGGCAACGTCATCGAAGTCCACCAGGTCGGCGGCTGAACACGCCGCCGCTGCATCCGGCCGCCGGGCAACGCCCCGGCGATCCCGCACCGCTAGGGCGCCAAGGGCCTGGGAAAACGTCGCAATGAGCTCCGCCTTTGAGATCGACGACATCTGCGCCCTGCCGTTGGTGCGCCGCCTGGCCGTGACCCTGGACCAGGACCCGCTGGCCTGGACGCAGGGCGACATCCTGCCGCGTGGCTGGCACGTCGCGCTGTTCACCCCGCTGACGCCGCAGGGCGCGCTGACCGAGGACGGCCACGTCGCCCTGTCCGACGCGCTGCCGCACTTTTCCGGGCGGCTCATGCTGGGCGGGCGCCGCACCGCCTTCCCGGGCGATATCCGCATCGGCGACGCGCTGCGCCGCCGCACCGAGGTGGTTTCCGTCACGCCGAAGCAGGGCCGTTCCGGCCGGTTGACCCTGGTGCGGCTGGAACACTGCATCTTCGCCGGCGACAGCGCAGCACCGGCGATCATCGAAGAGCAGGACATGGTCTTCCTGGAAGGCGAGGCCCAGCCGCGCCAAGCCGAGGCTGCGGCCCGGCAGCCGGACCCCGACTTCTCCCGCACCCTGGTGCCGGATGAGCGGCTGCCGTTCCGCTACAGCGCCGTCACCTTCAACGTACACCGCATCCACTTCGACGCGCCCTATGGCCGCCCGGCCTATGACAGCGTCATCCAGGGTGCCTCCGGCATGGCCGGGCT
>JBMOJU010000398.1:0-4578 GCA_049315625.1 Paracraurococcus sp. | reverse complement strand
TTGCCGCAGCCGGAGCCGCCGAGGATGACGAAGACCTCGCCGCGGCGGACGTCGAAGGAGACGTGTTCGAAGATGGTGCGGCCGTCGAACCGCGCGGCGAGGTCGCGCACGCGGATCACCACTTCGGCGTCCCGGGTTTCCACCATGCGCTACCAGCCCAGCCGGAAGAACAGCACGGCGAAGATGCCGTCGAGCAGCACGATGGACACGATGCCGCCGACCACGGCGGAGGTCGCCGCATCGCCCACCGCGCGCGGGCCGCGCCCGGCGGCGAGGCCGGCGCGGCAGCCGACCAGGCCGATCGCCAGGCCGAAGGCCGCCGCCTTGGCCAGGCCGCCGGCGAGGTCGCCGAGATGCACCCAGGCCTGCAGCTGGTTGACCACCGCGATCGGCGGGAAGCCGAGCGTGCCCATCACCACCGCCATGCCGACCAGGCCCGCGAGGTTCATCACCAGCGCCAGCACCGGCATCACCAGCATCGCCGCCAGCAGCCGCGGCAGCACCAGCCAGGCGATCGGATCGATTCCCATGATACGGAGCGCGTCGATCTCCTCGTTCACCGTCATGGTCCCGAGCTCGGCGGCATAGGCCGAGCCGGTGCGGCCGGAGAGCACCACGGCGGCCATCAGCGGCCCCAACTCCCGCAGCAGGGAGATGCCGACGAGGTTGGGGATGAAGATCTCCGCGCCGAATTGCTTCATCGGGATGGAGGATTGGAAGGCCAGGATCAGCCCGATCAGGAAGCCGAGCAGGATGGTCAGGCCGAAGGCGCGCAGCCCGGCCTCGTCCAAATGACGCAGCACCTCCGACAGCCGCAGCCGCCAGGGCGCCCGCAGGGTGGCGATCGCGGCGAGCAGGGTTTCGCCGAGGAAGGCCACCCGGGTGAGCAGCGCCTTGCCCTGGTCGAGCGTCGCCTGCCCCACCTGGCCGAGGAAGGGCAGGGCCGGCTGCGGCTTGGCCTGCGGGCGGGCCAATGCCTCCCGCGTCCGGTCAAGCAGCGCCTGCAGCGGGCCGGCGGCGAGGCCGTGCCATTCCGCCTTGCCGGCGACCTGTTCCAGCCGCAGCAGCAGCACGGCGCCGGCGGTGTCGAGCGCCGTCACCCCGCCGAGGTCGAGCGCGAGCGGCCTGGCGCCGCGCGCCGCGCGCATCGCCTCCGGCCACAATGCGGCGGCGGCGGCGGTATCGAGGCTGCCGTTGAAGACCAGGCGGCGGCCGCTGCCTTCGGGCCGCGTGTCCATCCGGGCGGGGGCGGTCGCGCTCAAGCCCTGCCGCCGAGGGCGTGGAACAGCACGGCGGCGGCCTGCGCCACGTTCAGGCTTTCGACCTTGCCGCTGCCGGGCAGGGTCAGCCTTGCCTCGCAGGCGTCGAGCGTCGCCGGGGCGAGGCCCTGTTCCTCGTTGCCAAGGACCAGGGCGATCGGCCGGTCGCGCGGGATGGCTTCCGGCGGGGCGCCGCCGGCGGCGACCGCGGCGACGGTGAGGAAGCGCGGGCGCATGCCCTTTAACAGGGTCGGCAGGTCGCGGGCGCGCAGGACCTCCAGGTGTTCCAGCCCGCCCTCCGCCGTGCGGAAGGCGGCGTCGGAGAGGTCGGCCTGGCGCGGGTCGTGCGACAGCAGCAGGGCGCGGCTGCCGAAGAAGGCGGCGGAGCGGGCGATGGCGCCGAGGTTGTGCGGGTTGCCGATGCCGTCCAGCACCGGCAGCAGCGCGGCCTGCGGCAGGTTGGCCGGCAGGGCGTGGCCTTGCAGCGGCTCGGCGAAGCGGGCGACGGCGACGGCGCAGATGCCGCCATGGTGCTGGGTACCGGCGATGCGGGTCAGCTCCTCCGCCCCGACTTCCCGGTAGGGGCGGCGGGTGCGGGCGAGATGCTGGCAGAGCGGGCCGGCGAGACGCCGCCATTCCTCGGTGTAGAACAGGCGCAGGACCTGCTGCGGCCGGCGGAGGAAGAGCACGCGCACCGGCGCCGGGCCGCAGATGCGGTTCGGGTCGGGCGGCCGGGGCAGGAAGGGCGCGTCAGACATGCGGGCTTATAGGCACGCCGCGACATGTTGGCACGCAGGCGGGCTGGGCGAAGGGGGCAGGGACATGACAACGGCAACGGCGATGGAATTCATCGGCCAGGTGGAGGTCGCGGTGGGGCCGCCGCTGGTGGTCGGCGCCGGGCCGCTGGGGGAGCGGCGGATCGTGCCGATCCTGGGCGGGAGGGTGACGGGGCCGCGGCTGGAGGGGGAGATCCTGCCCGGCGGCGCGGATTTCCAGGTGATCCGGCCGGATGGGGTGACGGAGATCGTCGCCCGCTACACGCTGCGGCTGCCGGATGGCGCGCTGGTCTATGTGGTGAACCGCGGGCTGCGGCACGCGGCGCCGGAGGACATGGCGCGGCTGCTGCGGGGGGAGGCGGTGCCGCCGGACCGGGTGTACTTCCGCACCGCGCCGGTGTTCGAGACGGCGGCGGCGGAACACGCGTGGCTGCACCGGAGCCTGTTCGTGGGGTTCGGGGAGCGGCAGCCGGAGAGCGTGGTGGTGCGGATTTTCGCGGTGTGAGGGGGGCGAACGTTTACTCGATCGCCTTAAACCCCGTCGCCCGCACCACCTCGGCCCAGCGCACCCGCTCCGCCGCCATCATCGCGCCGAAGGGCGCCGCCGCGCCGGCATCGGGCCGGAAGCCGGCCTCCCCCAGCTTCGCCAGCAGCGCCGGCGTCGCCAGGGCGCGCAGCACCGCGGCCTCGATCGCCCCGATCACCGGCCCGGGCACCGCGGCCGGCGCCACCAGGCCGAACCAGGCGCTGAAGCCCATGCCCGGCCGGCCGAGCTCCGCCATGGTCGGCACCTCCGGCAGCACCGGGGAGCGTGCCGGGCCGGTCACCGCCAGCGCCCGCAGCCGCCCCGCCTTCACGTGCGGCGCCACCACCGCGACGGTGCCGAACATGCCCTGCACCGTGCCGTTCAGCACCGCGCCCATGGCATCGCCGGTCGAGCGGAAATGCACCGGCTCCACCGCCAGGCCCGTCGCCTGGCCCAGCATCGCCGCGCCGAAATGCCCGGGCGTCCCGGCCCCGAAGGTGCCCATCGGGACCTGCGCCTGCGCCTTGCCCCAGGCGACGTACCCGGCCAGGTCGGCCACCGGCAGCGCGGCCGGGACGACGAAGCCGAAATCGGCGGCGGCGAGCTGCGCGACCGCGGCGAAATCCGTGGCCGGGTCGTACGGGAGCTTCGCATAGGTGCTCGGCGCCATGGCCAGCTGCCAGACCTCGCCCAGCAGCAGGGTGGTGCCGTCCGTCGGGGCGGTCTTCGCCACCTCCTGCGCCGCGATCAGCCCGCCGGCGCCGGGGCGGTTGTCGACGATCACCCCGGCGGGCAGGCCGTCCTTCAGTGCCTCCGCCACCAGCCGCGCCAGCACGTCCGGCCCGCTGCCGGCGGCGAAGCCCAGCACCAGCCGCAACGGCCGGTCCGGCAGCGCGGCGCGGGCGGCGGTGAAGGGCAGCGCGGCAAGGCCGGCCAGGGCGGCGCGGCGGCCGATGATGGTCATGGATGCATCTCCCCGGGACGTCGTGTGGCCGGCGTACCGAAGCGCCGGCCGCGGGTCAAACGCGGCTCAGCACATCGCCAGCGCCACCAGCACCCGCGCGGCGATCAGGGAGGAGACGCGGGCGTTGCTCTCGACCGTCGCGCCGGCGATGTGCGGTGAGAGGATCAGGTTCGGTGCCCCGACCAGCGGGTGGGTCGGCGACAGCGGCTCGGCCGCGAAGACATCCAGCGCGGCGCCGCCCAGCCGGCCGGCCCGCAGTGCCGCGGCCAGCGCTGCCTCATCCACCACGCCGCCACGGGCGGCGTTCACCAGCACCGCATCCGGCTTCATCAGCGCCAGCCGCGCCGGGCCGAGCAGCCCATGCGTCTCCGGCGTCAGCGGCACGTGCAGGGTCACCGCGTCGGCGCGGGCGAGCAATTCCTCCAGCCCCACCATCTCCGTCCGGGTCTCGGCCCAGCCGCCATGGGTGGCGGGCAGCAGCGGGTCGTGCCCCAGGATGCGCATGCGGAAGGCATCCGCCAGCTTGGCGACGCGCCGGCCGATATCGCCGAAACCGACGATGCCGAGCGTCTTGCCGGCCATCTCGCGGCCGCCGATCAGGCGTTCGCGTGGCCAGCCGCCGGCGGTGATCTCCGCAGTGGAATGGAAGGCGCCACGCAGCAGGCTACCGAGGGCGAGGATAACGTATTCCGCGACCGAATCGGCATTGGCGCCGGAGGCGGGGATGACATCGATGCGGCGGGCCTGGCAGGCCGGCAGGTCGATGTTGTACAGCCCGACGCCGAGCCGGCCGAGCACGCGGAGGCCGGGCGCGGCGGCCAGCAGCGCGGCATTCACCTGCGTCCGGTTGCGGATGATCAGCGCCTGGGCGCCGGCGAGCGCGGCGTGCAACGCGGCCGGATCGGCGAAGAGCTGCGGGTCGTACAGGGTGGGCCGCGCGGCGCTGAGGCTGTCGACCGCGGCCTGCTCCATGAACTCGGCGATGACGATCTGGCCCATGCCGTGGTGCTTCCTGCGTTCCGGGCCGCCTGGTCGCGCGGCCGGCATTCCTGT
>JBMOJU010000058.1:0-20246 GCA_049315625.1 Paracraurococcus sp. | reverse complement strand
CGACGCGGTCATGCGGCGCGCCGGTGATGGCGATCTTGAACTTGCGCGGCAGCCAGGTGAATTCGGGGTGCAGGGTCGACCATTGCCGCAGGATCTCGGCATAGATGCGCGGGTCCACCACCTCATCCGGGGTGGCGCCGGCATATTCATCGGTGGTGGTGTTGCGGATGCAATTGCCGCTGGTCTGGATGGCGTGCATGTCGACATCGGCCAGCGCCTGCAGCATGGCCGGCACGTCCTCCAGGCTGGTCCAGTTGAACTGGATGTTCTGGCGGGTGGTGAAGTGGCCGAAGCCGCGGTCCCAGCGGCGGGCGATCAGCGCCAGCTGGCGCAGCTGGGTCGCGTTCAGCAGGCCGTAGGGGATGGCGATCCGCAGCATGTAGGCGTGCAGCTGGAGATAGAGACCATTCATCAGCCGCAGCGGCTTGAACTCGTCCTCGGTCAATTGCCCCGCGAGGCGCCGCTCCACCTGGCCGGTGAACTCGGCGATGCGCTCCGCGAGGAATTCGCGGTCCACCGCGTCATAGCGGTAGGTGCGCGCATGCGGCGGGAAGACCGGGGCGGGCAGGGCGGTGACGTCCACGTAGGCGTTCATTCGGTCTGGCTTCCGGCGATCAGGAGGCGAGGCGGTATTCGGGAGGCTCCGCATCGATGCTGGGGCCCTTGGCGCGCAGCCGCTCGCGGAACTTCACCGGTACGGGGACGCCGCCCTGCGGCGCGACCTCGACCCCATAGGCGCCGACCACCTGCTGGGTGCGCTCCCCCTGCCGGGCGAGGGCGAGGCCGGCGGCGGCCTCCGCCGGCGGGAAGACCCGGGCCTCGGCCAGCCTTTCCGCCCAGGCGTCGGCTGCGGCCAGCCAGACCACGCGGCCGTCGCGCAGCCGGTTGGCGGTGAACACCAGGGGCGCGGTGGCGGGCTTCGCCTTCGCCGGGCTGCTCATCGGGGTGGGATTCCTTGGCGGGACGACGCCGGGGGCGCGTGGTCGGGCGTTCTACACGATGCCCGGTGATGGTCCGGCGTATTTAACTGTATCAGGAGGGGTGTTCAAGGTCATCCACAGCCGGCGTGTCCAGCGTCTCCCGCATGGCAGGCACTACGGACCCGTAGGCGGATAGCTTCGCACGCCCCCGGCGTCCGTTCCGGTCCTGGTGGCCGACCGCCTGCAATGCCGGATATACGCAAAAAATGCGTGGATTTACTGCGGTGGCGGCGGGGGCAGCGCCGCGGCCGGCCACACATTCCGGGGAGGCGCGGGCGCTTGAACGGCCCGCCGTGCCGCGCGGGGCTGGGGATAATGACACTCGACGCTTCGCATGCTATGGTTTCAATCCGATGGCAGGGCCGGCCGTTCCTGGCGCGCGGCCGCGGGCGGAACCAGATGCGGAAACTCGGCATGGGCTGCGAACCCGACAGGTCCTCCCCCGATGGAATGCTCCGGCTGCGGGCGCCATGCGGTTCCACGGCCGGGCAGAGGTGGGAACCCGCTCGGCCGCGGGGGGGGCGTCCGGCATGAAGGCACAGGCCAGCGGCAAGGGTTCCGGCGCAGGCGCCTCGGTCGGGAAGCCGCCTGCGAAGACGGCACGGCCCGCCGCCAAGCCGAAACAGGTGGCGGAAGCCCGTCGCAGCGCCGCCGCCACGCCGGCCAAGACGCCCGCCCCGAAGCCGCCCGCCAAAACGGCCGCGCCGGTGAAGCCAGCCGCCAAACCGGCACCGGCGAAAGCTGCTGCGACGAAGCCGGCGCCGGCGAAATCCGCGCCGGGCAAGCCCGTGGCAGCCAAGCCCGTGGCAGCCAAGGCGGTCGCGGCGAAGCCGGCACCGAAGCCGGCAGCGATGAAACCCGTCCCCGCCGCGGCGAAGCCGACTGCCGCGCCGGCCAGGCCGCCCGTGACGCCGGCCGCGCCCAAGGCGGCCGCATCGGTCAAGGCCGCCGCGCCGAAACCCGCCGCGCCCGTCGCCCCGGCGCCGCAGCCGGTCGTGGCGAAGGCGCCAGCGTCGCCGCCCGCGGCCAAGGCCCCGCCGCCCAGGCCCGTCGCCAGCCGGACGGCCGAGGCCGGCCGGTCCGCCCCCGCCGCACCTGCGGCCAGCATGCAAGCCCCCGATTCGACCGTCCCGGCCCCGCCGGCGACGGCGAAACCCGCGCCCTCCGGCCTCGCTGAGGTCCAGGCGCCCGCTCCGCTCCCCGCCCCCGTACCGCCCGTCCATGCCCACGGCATGTCGGGGCGGCGCGACGGGCCCCATTCACCCCCTCCGAGACAGCCGTCGAAACACGTGGAATTCCAGGCCGGCGACCATGTCGTCTATCCGACCCATGGGGTCGGCACCGTTCAGGGCATCGAATCGATGTCCGCCGCGGGTCATACGCTGCAGGTGATCGTCGTCACCTTCGATGAGAACCGGATGACGCTGCGCGTCCCGGTCGGCAAGGCCTCCTCCTCGGGCCTCCGCAAGCTCGCCTCGGAGGAGGCGATGAAGGAGGCGCTGGATACGCTGAAGGGTCGGGCGCGCATCAAGCGCACCATGTGGTCCCGACGCGCCCAGGAATATGAGGCGAAGATCAACTCGGGCGACCCGGTGGCGATCGCCGAAGTGGTCCGCGACCTGCACCGCAATGCCGGCCAGCCGGACCAGTCCTTCTCCGAACGGCAGATCTACGAACAGGCGATGGATCGCCTCGCCGCCGAACTCGCCGCCATCGACCGCACCGACAAGGCGGCGGCGACGGAAAAGCTGCTGCAGCATCTGAAGGCAGGCTGAGCCGCCGATCCGCGAAGGGCCGGCCCGGGCGACCGGGCCGGCCCTTGGCAATTCTCAGCGCCGGCCCAGCCGGACGCTCAGCGCCAGGATCCCCGCCGCCGCCAGCGCGAAGGCCACCGGCGCGCCGAAGCCGCCGATCGCCAGCCCGACCAGCACCGGACCCAGCGACTGCCCGCCGAAGAAGTGGAAGGCGTGCAGCGCCACTGCCGAGCCGCGCGCCTCCGGCGCCACCTCCGTCACCCGGGTCTGGATGCTGTTGTGGATCATGTAGAAGCCGGTCCCCAGCACCAGCCCGGCGGCGATGAAGATCGCCGCCAGGGGCGCGAAGGCGAAGCCCAGCAACGCCACCGCCGCCAGCCCGCCGCCCAGCCGCACCATGCGGGATTGGCCCAGCCGCCGCAGCAGGCCGCGCGCCATCGCCGCATAGACGAAGCCGCCGGCGCCGAAGGCGGCCACCGCCAGCCCGGCCTCCAGGCTGGCGCCGCCATCGCTGCCGAGGCCGCGCGCCTGCAGTACCGGCGCCAGGTAGGGGAAGGTGCCGAAGACGAAGATGCCTTCCAGGAACACCGCCAGATACAGGATTCGCGCCGCCGGCATGCCGAGGATCATGCGGTAGCGGCGCAGCGCCTGTACCGGCTCGAACCGCCGGCGCGGCTCCGGCGGGCCGCCGAAGGGGATGAGGAAGAGCGCCAGCGCCGCCAGCACCGCGACCCCGCCGCACAGCGCCAGCACGCCGCGCCAGCCCATGATCGGCGCCAGCACGCCGGCCATGGCGCCGCCGGCGATCTGCCCGGCGATGGCGAAGACCACGACGCGGCTGAGCGCCACCTGGCGGTCCTGGATCGGCACCGCATCGGCGACCGTGGCGAGGGTCAGCGGCATGATGCCGCCGGCGGCGATGCCGGTCAGCGCCCGCAACACGGTCAATGTGCCGAGGTCGGGCGACAGCGGCGCCAGCAGGGCGAAGAAGGCCAGCAGCAGCAGCGCCGCGCGGATGATCCGCCGCTTGCCCAGCGCATCGCCGACCGGGCCGAGGATCGGCTGGATCAGCGCGAAGGGCACCGCGAAGGCGGTGGCCAGCAGCGCCACGCGATCCGTCGAGGTGGCGAATTCCGCGGCGATGGTCGGCACGAAGGGATCGGTCGCCCGCACGCTGAGCGCGCCGGCGAAGGAGGACAGGCCAAGGAGCAGGATGAGGCGGCGGGTGGACCCCGGCGCGGCGCGCGGCGTCGGGCCGGCGGGGTCAGGCGGCATCGCCTGCTTATGCGTTGCGCCGCAGCATCCCGCAATCATCCCGCCGCGGTGGAAGCGCCGGCCCCGCAACGGGCGCACGGCGGCCCCGAGGCATGGGCATGGCTGGTCTGCTGCGTAACGGGGTAGGCGCGCAGGCCCGATTTGTCCTAGAAGACGGACATGAATGCACGCAAGTTCGACAATTTCAACGACCGGCTGACCGCGCAGGCCAAGGCCAAGCAGGCGGTGCTGGAACGCTTCAAGGCCCGCCCGGGGCTGGACGACCCGGCGGTGCAGGAAAAGCTCGCCCAGCAGAAGGCGATCGCCGAGGCGCGCGACGCCCGGATCGCCGAGCGCAAGGCGGCCCGCGAGGCCGAGGCGGCACGCCTGGCTGCCGAAGCCAAGGCCCGCGCCGAGGCGGAGGCCGCCGAGGCCCGCGCCAAGGCGAAGCGGGAGGCGGAGGAGGCGGCCATGGCCGCCCGGAGCGAGGCCGAGCAGCGCGAGCGCGCCGTCCTGCTCGATGAGGAGAAGAAGGCCCGTGCCCTGGCGCTGGCCGCCGAGCAGAAGGCGGCGCGGGACGCCCGCTACGCGGCGCGCAAGGCGCGCCAGCGCTGATCGGTTCAGGCAGGACGCGGCAGGGCGGAAACGCCCGGCGGCGTGACCCTGCCTGGTTAACGCAAGGCCCGGGCGACGTACCGGGCCCGCACGATGCCTGTTGCCCTAGCGCCGCTTCGGCCCGCCACCCATGCTGGCGAAGACCCGGGCATCCAGGTTCTCCCGCATCAGCATGGTGAAGCCGGGGATGGTATCCAGCCCGAGGCCGCGCGGCAGGCCGGTCTCCTCGTCCGCTTCGACCTTGGCGTAGGCGGCGCCGGAGACCTTCTCCCACTTTCCCGCCGGCTTCTTCACCTCGATGTTCACCACCGTCGCCTTGAGGTCCATCCGGACGATGGCCTCGCTCGGCCGCGACGGCTTGGTCAGGCTCGGCATGCCGGCGATCATCTGCCAGCCATTGGCCAGCGCCCAGGCCTTCAACTCCTCGGCGGTCATGCCGTAATCCCCCTGCCTGGTGCGCCTCAGCGGCGTGCCTTGCCCTTCTGGATCTCGCGCTCGATGGCGCTGCGCTCGCTGCTGCCGGAGCGGCGGATGATCTCCCGCACGATGGCCGGCGTCACCCGATGGCGCTTGGCCAGGTAGGCGACCTCCTCCTCGAGCTGCGTGGGGTCGAGCGTCGGGGCGGTTTCGGCTTTTACCGGACTTTGTGCCACGGATTGCGTCCTGTCGGTCTGGCCCCGGGGTGCCGGGGCGGTTCGTCGCACCGCGATCGGACGATCGGGGTGTCATCAGCCGTTATATGGGAATGGTGTCCCGGGTTTGCCCGCCGGCCGCACGCGGTTCTGTCCGCGCCGGGCGCGGGGGAGGTCCGCGCCCGCCCGATGGCGGCGGCACGCGGGGCGCGCTGCCTCAGGGCTCTCGGGTCGCAGGATGCGACGGACGCGTCAGAATGTACACCGCCACGAGCGCCATGCAGCCGCCGGCGATGCCGGAGGCCAGCAGGTCGCGGAAGACCACCGCCACCGTCAGCCAGCCCAGCGCCATGCCGATCAGCGCCGCCCGCTTGGCCTTCGGGCCAATGCTGCCATGGTCCTCCCAGTGCCGCAGGGTGGGGCCGAAGCGCGGATGCGCCCGCATCCTGTCCCGCAATTGCGGGTTGGCCTTGCCGAAGGCCCAGGCGGCGCCGATCAGGAAGACTGTGGTCGGCATCACCGGCAGCACCGCGCCGATCGCCGCCAGCCCGAGGCACAGGTAGCCGAGGCCGAGCAGCAGCAGCCGGTTCGGGCCGCGTGCCGGCGGCCCGGCTTCGGATGGTTCGGCCACCGTGCGGGTCAGGCCGCGGCGAGGCGGGCGGCGACGCGGGCGACCAGCGCCTCGCGCTCCGCCCGCATCCCGGCGCCGCGGGACTGGGCCGCCGCCAGCACCGCGGTGGGGGCGGTGGCAGGGGTGCCGGCCTGGAAGGGTGGGTCGGGCGAATACTCGATCTGCAACTGGATCGCCTGGGCCACCGCCGGCCCGGCGAGCTCGGCGACGATGGTCAGGGCGAAGTCGATCCCGGCGGTGACGCCGCCGCCGGTGACGAGATTGCCGTCCCGCACCACCCGCGCCTGCACCGGCGTGGCGCCCAACGCCGCGAGGAAGTCGTGGCTCGCCCAATGCGTCGTCGCCCGGCGGCCGGCCAGCAGCCCGGCCGCGCCGAGCACCAGCGCGCCGGTGCAGACCGAGGTGACCCATTGCGCACCTGCGGCCTGGCGGCGGAGGAAATCGAGCACCTCCGCATCCTCCATCAGCGCGGCGACGCCAGGGCCGCCGGGGACGCAGATCAGGTCGAGCTGCGGGCAATCGGCCAGGGCGGTGTCGGCCAGCATGGTCAGCCCGGTGTCGGATTTCACCGGCCCGGCCTGCTTCCACAGCGTCCGCACGGTGGCGCCGGGCAGGCGGCTCAGCACCTCGAACGGGCCGGTGAAGTCGAGCTGGGTGAGGCGGGGGAAGAGCAGGAAGCCGATGCTGGGGCCGGGGGTCATTCTGCGGAAGCTCCGGGGAGAGCGCACGAGTTTGGCATGCGGCGGCGCCGCGGCGAAGCCCGGGACAGGTGGGGCAGCCGACCGGGGAAGGGTCGGTGCGGCGGGCCGGTTCGGTGCCACCGCAAGCGGCCCCTGCCATGTGCGTTTGCGCACGGCTTTCCCAGAAACATTCCTTGCGCCTCAATTGCCTGCGAGGCACGGTTCGGCCACCGAAACTCATCGGTCGCGGTTGGGGGAGCGCTGCATGTCGAATATCGCCGGCAAGGCCTATGCGATGAACGTGCTGACGCCGATCAAGCCGGCCTGGACCGGGTTGCAGCACCTGATCTTCTGGATCTCGCGCTCCGCACCCAGCCAGCTTGCCGGCCTGCTCGGGCTGAAATTCATCCACTTCGCCCGCTGGGTGGTGATCCGGCGGGAGCAATGGCCGGTCGTCAGCGACGAGCAGCGCGCGGTGCTGAAGGCGTCGCCGCCGCTGGCCAACGACTACATGCTGTTCCTCAGCAATTTCAACGGCACCTGGGACCAGTACATCGACGCCTTCGCCGACGGCATCCCCAGCGGGCTCGACTTCCTCTGGTACACCAGCACGAAATACCCGCACTCGATCCCGATCGCGGCCTTCAAGGACTACATCTCGCACAATCAGATCCAGACCAACTACTACTACAACGCGACGCCGGGCGCGGCGCAGCGCGACATCAAGCGGGCGCTGGTGCTGCGGGACGCGCTGCAGACGCTGGCGGCGGCGCATGCCAAGGGCGATGCGGTCGCCTTCGCGGCCACCTACGCGGCGACGCTGGCGAGCATCCAGAATTCCTTCGGCGCGCACGGCATCGCGCCCTCCGCCTCGCCGGCGACGGAACGCGCCGAGGCGGCGCGGCGGCGCTACTTCGACCCGTCGACCTGGGGCACCGTCGTCCCGCCCGCCACGCCGTCCACCTGAGGGAGCAGGACCATGCCGAATTACGACGCGGGCCACTACTTCCTGACCATGCTGGCGCCGGTGCGCATCGACCTCAGCAGCACCGGCCGGCGCTATTCGCACCGGCAGACGCTGCTCGACACACTGGCGCGGATGCCGAATTCGGAAGTCGGCGTCACCACGCGCGACGTGCGGGAGAGCAGCCCCTTCACCCGCAACACGATGACGCATCTGGCGCGCTTCGTGTTGATCGACGCACCGCCCTACAACGGCCGTGAATCGAGCGACACGCTGATCGAGCGGGTGCAGGGCGTCAGCCTGACCACGCCGCAGCAGGCCGACAGCTTCGCCACGCCCTACCTGCTGTTTGCCGCGGATTTCGACGCGGTGGATGGCTCCGACACCGCGCTGCGGCGGTTCACCGACACGCTGTGGTCGACCATGCAGGCCGAGCTGACGCAGGTCTTCGGCCAGTGCTACGGCTTCGAAGCAGTGCGCGACGCCGATGGCTTCTTCGCCTACGTCAAGGCCTGCCAGGTCGAGACGACGATGCCCTTCAACGACTACTGGCGGCCGGCCGACCTGGCGAAGATGCCGGCGGACCTGGCGCTGCCGCTCGGCGCGCTCGGCGTCGTGTCGAAATACAAGACGCCGATCCTGCTGGCGCTCGGGCTCTGGGTGGTGTGCTTCGTGCTCGGCACGGTGCTGGGGCATGGCGCGTGGCGCGACGCGGCGGCCTTCGTCGGCCGCTGGGGCCTGCTGGTCGTCCTGCTGGTGCTGGCCGGGCTCGGCGCCTGGCTCTACTCGCTCTACAGCGCCTTCAAGGCCAAGGGGCAGCAGAGCTTCCCGCGCGGTGCGCAACTGCCGGACGTGCTGAAGTCGCTCTACCTCCAGCAGCGCTTCCTCGACTTCGTCATCGCCAACCAGGGCGCCGAGCCGGCCGCGCTGCACGCCGCCTTCGGCCGCTTCGCCGCAGAACACGCGCCGGGCGACGAGGCCGCGCCGACCCAGAAGCCGGGCGTCATCCGGCTCGCACCCACCACGCCTGAGGGAGCCTCGGCATGAGCGCGCTCGACCTGCACGACATCCAGGGCAACATCCACCGGCCCTATGGCCGCTACGGCTTCCCCTATGCGCGCTACTTCCTGTTCCATATCCGCCACGGCGAATGCGCCGCGGGCCGCTGGTTCATCGACCAGATCCGCCCGAGCGTGACGACGGCGGAGCCCTGGCGGAATTCGTCGACGCCGAAGGACGCGCCGGTGCGCGACAAGCCGGCGGTGGCGGTGAACATCGCCTTCACCTGGAAGGGGCTCTCGGCGCTCGAGCTGCCGACCTCGACGCTGCGGCTGATGCCGGATGAGTTCATCGAGGGCATGGCGGCGCGCAAGAGCGTGCTCGGCGACCTCGAGGCCAGCGATCCGGCGAACTGGGACCTGGTGTGGAAGGCCGCGGCGGAATCGGACGAGCATGCGGCGCATATCTGGGTCTCGCTGAATGCCCAGGCCGATGCCATGGGCCGGCCGGTGCCGGAGCTGGACGCCTGGACGCAGTGGCTGCTGACGCTGCCGACCTACCCTGAGGCCGACGGCAAGGTGCTGCTGCTGGCCGGCCACGGCCAGCGGCCGGATGGGCCGGCGCCGAACGAGACCCGCTGGCAGGATTCCAGCACTATCATGGAGACGCTGGAGGGCGGCGCGCTGGTGCCGACGCCGTTCGAGCCCTTCGGCTTCGTCGACGGCATCTCCGACCCGATCTTCGTCGGCCAGGACGCGCTGGACGAGGATCCGACCGCGGCGGTCGGCTCCGGCAAGATCAGGAGCGGGCCGTTCGACCCGATCAAGAGCTGGGAGCCGCTGGCCGCCGGCGAGTTCATCCTCGGCCTGCCGAGCGAGGGCCAGGAATTGCCCGTCGCCTCGGTCCCGGCCAATTTCATGCGCAACGGCACCTTCATGGCGCTGCGCAAGCTGCACCAGAACACCGCAGCCTTCGACGGGGCCATGGCGCAGCAGGCCGAGACCTACCGCAAGGTTGCCGGCCTTGCCTCGACCGAGGAGGCGCTGCGCACGCTGAAGTCGAAGATGGTCGGCCGCTGGCCGAGCGGCGTGCCGCTGATCGTCGCCCCGACCATGGCGGACGAGGCGCGGGTGCTGGCGGAGTACCCGGTGCTGGTGAAGCTGGCCACGCGGCAGCCGCTGACCACGGACGACAAGCTGCAATACGCCGCCTTCGAACGCATGCAGCGCAACTACCGCTACGTCGACGACCCCGACGGGGTGAAATGCCCGATGGGCGCGCATGTCCGCCGGGTGAATCCGCGCGACATGCTCGACCCCGACCATCCGAAGGGCCTGGCGACGACGGCGCTGACCAACCGCCGCCGCATCCTGCGCCGCGGCCTGCCCTACGGCGAAGGCTCGCTCGTCGCGCCGGCGCGGCAGGACGACAAGGCGGAGCACGGCGTCTTCATCATGGCGCTCTGCACCAGCCTGTTCCGGCAGTTCGAGTTCATCCAGCAGCAATGGATCCAGTACGGGCTAGACCTCGATTCCGGGAATGATTCCTGCCCGATCACCGGGCGGCGCGACCCGGCCAACCCGCAGGCCAACAAATTCGTCGTGCAGACGGACCCGGCCTCCGGCAAGGCGCCCTACATTGCCGCCGACCTGCCGCAATTCGTCGAGACACATGGCGGCGACTACTTCTTCATCCCCAGCATCACGGCGCTGCGGATGATGGCCATGGGCTCCGTCGACCCGACCTGACCCCCTGCACGGAGTCCGCGCGATGGCGCAGAGTGCCAGCACCGGCCAGCGAATCTTCGCCTGGCTGAAGGACCACATGGACCTGATGTTCCGCATCGCGCGGAACCTCCTGCCCATCCTCGTGGTCAGGTTCCAGGGCCGCACCTGGGCGCTCGTCACCCGCTACGACGACGTCGAGGAGGTGCTGACGCGGCCGAATGTCTTCGACGTGACCTATGCGCCGAAGATCGCCACCATCATGGATGGCGGCAACATCTTCCTCGGGATGAAGGACGAGGACAGCTACACCCGCGACAAGACCAACATGCGGATGACCGCGCCGCGTGGCGAGGCGGTGGCGCGCGTCGGGCCGGAGACGGCGCGGCTGGCCGCGGAGGTGATCGACCGAGCCCGGCCCAATGGCCGGATCGACCTGGCGATGGAACTGACGCAGGACGTCACGACGCGACTCTTCGGCCCGTATTTCGGCACGCCCGGGCGATCGGTGAAGGAGTTCTCCGACCAGGCGCGCGGCCTGTTCGGCTTCATGTTCGCGGATCTCTTCAACGACCCGGACCGCAAGGTGGCAGCCGAGCCGCTGGCCGCCGCGATGCGCAGCTACCTTGAGGACACCATCGCCGCGCGCAAGCTGGCGCGCGGCCAGCATGACGACATCCTGGAGCGTTGCCTGCGCTTCCAGGATCTCGGCCTGCCCGGCTTTTCCGACCGGGAAATCCGCAACAACCTGATCGGCCTGATCGTCGGCGCGCTGCCGCAGCCGCCGATGGTGATCCCGCAGCTTTTCGACGTGCTGCTCGACCGCCCATCGGTGCTGGCCGAGGCGCAGGCCGCGGCCCTGGCCGACGACGATGCGCTGGTCGCGCGCTACGTCTTCGAGGCGTCCCGCTTCTACCCGCTGACGCCGGGCCTGTTCCGCAATTGCCTGGAGGATTACCGGGTCGCCGCCGGCACCTGGCGGGCGAGGACCATCCCGGCCGGCGCCTTCGTCATGGCGGCGACGCGGTCCGCCATGTTCGATGGCCGCAAGCTGGCCGATGCGCGGTCCTTCCGCCTCGACCGCCCGGCCGATGCCTATATGCATTTCGGCTACGGCATGCATGAATGTTTCGGCGTCTATATGAACCGGGTGATGATTCCGCAGATCTGCAAGGCGGTGCTCAAGCTGCCGAAGCTGCGGCGGGCGGCGGGTGACGCCGGGCGGCTGCGGATGGATGAGGATTTCAACCTTTTCGCGATGAACCTGACCGTCGAATTCGGATAGCGCGGCGGCGGCAGCACCCCCAACCCCGGCCCTCCCCCGATGCGCGGGGCTGGCCGGGGTCGGGGGTGGCCATACGCCCGCGTATAGTGCCTTGCATATCGATAGTCACCCCGCCTAGCCTTCCCGCATGCGCCGTACCCGCTTCGATGCCATGCCCTGCCCGATCGCCCGCTCCCTCGAACGGGTCGGCGAGTGGTGGAGCATCCTGATCCTGCGGGACGCCTTCGCCGGCCTCACCCGGTTCGAGGAATTCCAGGACAGCCTGGGCATCGCCCCGAACATGCTGACCCGTCGCCTCACGGCCCTGGTCGAGGACGGGCTGCTGGAACGCCGCCCATATTCCGAACGCCCGCCGCGGCACGAATACGTGCTGACCGAACGTGGCCGCGACTTCCGCCCGGTGCTGCTGGCGATGATGGCCTGGGGCAACCGCCATTTCGCCCCGGAAGGCGCCAGCGTGCAGCTCGTCGATGCCTGCACCGGCGCCCCGGCCGACCCGGTGCTGGTCGACCGCGCCAGCCTGCGGCCGATCATCGGGCCCGATTTCATCCTCGCCCCCGGCCCCGCGGCCGGGGAGGGCGTGCGCCGCCGCCTCGCGCGGCGCAGCCGGGCCGATTCCGGAGAGGACGCGCCATGACCGCCGTCACGACTGCCGCGCCTGCCCCGGTTGCCACCCCCCCGGGCGCGACCATGAACCCGCGGACGCGCATGCTGCTGCAGGGGCCGATCGTGCCCACTTTGCTGCGCATGGCCTGGCCGACCACGCTGGTGATGCTGGCGCAGGCCTCGGTCGGGCTGATCGAGACCTGGTGGGTCGGCCATCTCGGCACCGCGGCGCTGGCCGGCATGGCGCTGGTCTTTCCCGGCTTCATGATGATGCAGATGCTCTCGGGCGGCGCCATGGGCGGCGGCATCTCCTCCGCGATCGCCCGCGCCCTTGGCGCCGGCCGGCAGGCGGATGCCGATGCGCTGGTGCTGCATGCGCTGGTCATCAACGGCGCGCTCGGGCTGCTCTTCTCCGGCCTGGTCATCGGCTTCGGCCCGGCGATCTACCGGGCCTTGGGCGGGGAGGGCGCCTCGCTGGAGGCGGCGCTCGCCTATTCCGACGTGGTCTTCGCCGGCGCGGTGCTGGTCTGGCTGTACAACGCCTTCGCCAGCGTCCTCCGCGGCACCGGCAACATGCTGCTGCCGGCCGTCGCCGTGGTGCTCGGCGTGGTGCTGCTGATCCCGCTCTCGCCGCTGCTGATCTTCGGGTGGGGCCCGGTCCCCGCGCTCGGCATCGCCGGCGCCGGCTGGGCGGTGGTGCTGACCTCGGCGCTGACCACCGCGCTGCTCGGCTGGGCGGTGATCTCCGGCCGCAGCATCGCCCGCCTGCGCTGGGCGAGGCTGCGCTGGCCCATGTTCGCCGATATCCTCAAGGTCGGCGCCGTCGCCTCGGTCAGCACCTTCCAGACCACGGCGACGGTGGCGCTGACCACGGCGCTGGTCGCCGCCGCCGGCGGGCCGGATGCGATCGCCGGCTACGGCACCGGCAACCGGCTTGAATACCTGCTGATCCCGCTGGTCTTCGGCCTCGGCGCGCCGATGGTGGCCCTGGTCGGCACCAATATCGGCGCCGGGCAGGGGGCACGGGCGCTGCGCATCGCGCTGACCGGCGGCGGCATCGCCTTCGTCCTGACCGAGGCCGTCGGCCTGGCCGCGGCGATCTGGCCGGAAGCCTGGCTCGGCCTGTTCGGCGACGACCCGGCGATGCTGGAGACGGGGGCGGCCTATCTGCGCATCGTCGGCCCGGCCTATGGCTTCTTCGGGCTGGGCCTGTCGCTGTATTTCGCCTCGCAGGGGGCCGGGCGGCTGCTCTGGCCGCTATTGGCCGGGCTGCTGCGGCTGATCATCGCGGTGGCCGGCGGCTATGCGGCGCTGGTGCTGACCGGATCGCTCACCTGGGTCTTCGCCGCGCTGGCGGTGGCACTGGTGGCCTATGGGGTGGTGATCGTCTCGGTCATCGCCTCCGGCGTCTGGTTCCGGCGGGTGTAACGCTGGGGCTTACGCTCGGGCGAGCAGATGTTTTAGCCTCTCTCCGACAGGTGGTGCCAAAGACACCGCCGCCAGGGGAGGACAGGACGATGGCTGATCTCAACCGCCGGACAATGATCAAGGCGGCGGCGCTGCCGGCGCTGGGCGGGCTGCCCTTCCGCAGCGCCAGGGCGCAGGCGGCGAACACCGTCAAGCTCGGTGTGCCGGTGGACATGTCCGGCATGTACCGCGACGTTACCGGCCAGACCTCGGTCGCCGCGGTGCGCCAGGCGGTGCAGGATTTCGGCCCGCGCGGCTTCAACGTGGAGATCGTCGCCGCCGACCACCAGAACAAGCCGGATGTCGGCGTCAGCATCGCCCGTGCCTGGTTCGACCGCGACGGCGTCGATTGCCTGGTGGATGTCGCCACCTCCTCGGTCGCGCTGGCGGTCAACGACCTGGTGCGGGACAAGAACAAGGTCCACCTGAACAGTTCGGCGGCGAGCTCCGACCTTACCGGCAAGGGCTGCTCGCCCAACATGGTGCACTGGACCTACGACACCTGGATGCTGGCCAATTCGGTCGGCGGCGCCACGGTGCGGGCGGGCGGCGACACCTGGTTCTTCATCACCGCCGACTATGCCTTCGGCCATGCGCTGGAACGCGACACCGGCGGCTTCGTCCGCGCGGCGGGCGGGAAGATCCTCGGCGGCGTGCGGACGCCCTTCCCCGGCACGCAGGATTTCTCCTCCTTCCTGCTGCAGGCGCAGGCCAGCAAGGCGAAGGTGATCGGCCTGGCGAATGCCGGCACCGATACCACCAATTGCGTGAAGCAGGCGGCGGAATTCGGCCTGACGGCGAAGGGCATCAGGCTGGCCTCCCTGCTGCTGTTCATCACGGAAGTCCACTCGCTCGGCCTGCGCACCGCCGCCGGGCTGATCGTGACCGAGAGCTTCTACTGGGACCTCAACGACCGGACGCGGGCCTTCACCGCGCGGCTGCGCCAGCAGGTCGGCCCGAATCCGGGCATCGCCAGCACCCATGCCGGCACCTATGCCGCGGCGCTGCATTACCTGAAGGCGGTGCAGGACATGGGCGTGCCGGCGGCCAAGGCCAGCGGCGCCGATGCGGTGGCGCGGATGAAGGCGTTGCCGACCGATGACGACGCCTTCGGCCCGGGCAGCATCCGCGCGGATGGGCGGAAGCTGCACCCCGCCTACCTCTTCGAGGTGAAGCGGCCGGAGGAATCGAAGGGTCCCTTCGACTACTACAAGCTGCTGCAGACCACCGGGGCGGCGGAGGCCTTCCGGCCGCTCGACCAGGGTGGCTGCCCGCTGGTCAAGGCATAGTTCCGCCGACGCCGCGCCCGCGCTAGACCCGCGGCCTTGCAGGAGGCCCGGGCAGCATGAGCGGCAGCAATCAACCCATCGATGGGGTCAGGCTGTGGGACAGCCTGATGGCCATGGCGGAGATCGGCGCCACGCCGAAGGGCGGCGTGAAGCGCCTGACGCTGACCGATATCGACCGCGCCGGCCGCGACCGCTTCCGCGGCTGGTGCGAGGCGCTCGGCCTGACGGTGCGGGTCGATGCCATCGGCAACATGTTCGCAAGGCGGGAGGGCCGCGACCCGTCCCGGCTGCCGGTGCTGCTGGGCAGCCACCTGGACAGCCAGCCATCGGGGGGCAAGTTCGACGGCGCGCTCGGCGTCATCGCCGGCCTCGAGGTGATGCGCAGCCTGCACGACCTTGGCATCCAGACCGAGGCGCCGATCGAGCTGGTCAACTGGACCGACGAGGAAGGCAGCCGCTTCGGCCATTCGCTGATGGGCAGCGGCGCCTGGGCCGGCGTCTACCCGCTGGAGAAGGTCTACGGCCTGCGCGACGTGGACGGCGTCAGCGTGGAGCAGGCGCTGACCGCCATCGGCTACAAGGGCACGGAACCGGCGCAGCCCTTCCCGGCCGATGCGTATTTCGAACTGCATATCGAGCAGGGCCCGATCCTGGAGCGGGAGGGCAAGGCCATCGGCATCGTCACCGGCGCGCAGGCGCAGATATGGTACGACGCCGTGGTTACCGGCCAGGATGCGCATGCCGGCACCACGCCGCCCTCCGCCCGGCGCGATGCGCTGGTCGCTGCCGCGCGGATCATCGAGTTGGTGGACCGCATGATGCGCGCCCGCGGGGAGGATGGCCGCGGCACCGTCGGCCAGCTCCACGTCCTGCCGAACAGCCGCAACGTGGTGCCCGGCGAGGTCCGTTTCAGCGTCGAGTTCCGCCACCCCGACTTCGCCGAGATCGAACGCCTGGCCGCGCAGTTCCCGCGCGAGGCCGGCTTCATCGCCCGTGACTGCGGCACCCCGCTGGAGCTGACCGAGCTGTTCCGCCTGCCGGCCCAGCCCTTCGATCCCGGCTGCGTCGACCTGGTGCGCCAGGCGGCGGCGCGGCACGGCCTGGCGGCGCGGGAGATCGTCTCCGGCGCCGGGCATGACGCCGTCTACGTGGCGCGCAGCGTGCCGACGGCCATGATCTTCACGCCCTGCAAGGACGGGTTGAGCCACAACGAGGCCGAGAGCATCGAGCCGGGCGAAGCCGCGGCCGGCTGCCAGGTGCTGTTCGAGGCGGCGCTGGCCCGGGCCAACCGGCCACTATAGGGCGCCGCGACGGCGTTTTCTGCCCGTCGCCCGATTGTTCGGGCTTCCGTGAGGCAACCTCCGCTAGGCTTGCTCGCTTTCTCCCCCGAGCAGGCGAGGCGGCGGATGGCGCGCTTGGACAGGCCCCGGTTTACCCGGCCTAAGGCAGATCGCCGCAAGGCGGGACCGCCTGGAGCCGTCGCGCTGCTTGGCGAAGCCCAGGTCAGGGCGACGTGCCGAACCGCAGACTCGGCACGTCGCCCTGGATTTCCCCTTGGCCCCTGGCCGGAGGGCCCCTGGTGGTTGCTGGGCCTCGCTTCGGGCGCCGCGCCGGCCGCGGTGGTCTGGCAGGGCGGCGATCTCCATGTGGCGCTGCTGGCCTCCGTGGCCTGCCTGGCGACGCCCGGGGCGGCGATCGAGGCGCTGCTGGGGCTGGCCCGGCTGGCCCTGGCGATGGCGCCGCCGCCGCGCTGAGGCCGCCGCGGCGGGTGGTCCGGACCCGGCGATCCCCGCCGGGGGGCTTGCCAGCCCCGCAAACACCGCCTAGGCCCGCTCCGGGTTCCGTGTTAAGCCCCCCGGCTCTTTGGGGAGCCCCGCCCGGGGCCCCGCCAGGGTGCAGTCACGCGCCGCTATCAGGAGAACACCAGGCGATGAGCGATACCGCCGAGAAGGTTAAGAAGATCGTTGTCGAGCACCTCGGCGTGGACGAGGCGAAGGTGACCGACGACGCCTCCTTCATCGACGACCTGGGCGCTGACAGCCTCGACACCGTCGAGCTGGTCATGGCCTTCGAAGAGGCCTTCGGCGTGGAGATCCCCGACGACGCCGCGGAGAAGATCACGACCGTCAAGGACGCGATCGCTTACATCGACGGCCAGAAGGCCTGAGATCCGCAGGGCAGGGACGGAGAGGCCAAGCGTGTTCGCGAATGGAGCCGCGCCGCGGCGTGTCGTCGTCACCGGCATGGGCATCGCATGCCCGCTCGGTCTCGGCGTTGAGCGTGTCTGGAAGCGGCTGATCGCGGGCGAGAGTGGCATCTCCGCCATCCAGTCCTTCGATACCAAGGACCTGCCGGCGAAGATCGCCGGCCAGGTGCCGGTCGGTGCCATGGCCGATGGGAAGCTCGATCTCAACGAGTGGATCCCGGTCAAGGACCAGAAGAAGATGGACCGCTTCATCCAGCTCGCCATGGTGGCGGCGGTGGAGGCGGTCGAGGATTCCGGCTGGAAGCCGGAGGACGAGGAAGGCCGCTGCGCCACCGGCGTGATGATCGGCTCCGGCATCGGTGGCCTGCAGACGATCCACGAGGCCTCGCAGCACATCGCTGCCGGCCGCACCAAGCGGATCTCGCCCTTCTTCATCCCCTCCGCGCTGATCAACCTGGCCTCTGGCCACGTCTCGATCCGCTACGGCTTCAAGGGTCCGAACCACTCCGTCGTCACCGCCTGCGCCACCGGCGTGCATGCGCTCGGCGATGCCGCGCGGCTGATCGCCTTCGGCGACGCGGACGTGATGGTCGCCGGCGGGGCCGAGGCCGCGGTGTCCGAGATCGGCATGGCCGGGTTCTGTGCCTCCCGCGCCCTGTCCACCGCCTATAACGACACCCCGCAGCAGGGCTCCCGCCCCTGGGACGAGGGCCGCGACGGCTTCGTCATGGGTGAGGGCGCCGGCGTCATGGTGCTGGAGGCACTGGACCATGCCCGCGCCCGCGGCGCCAAGATCTACGCCGAGGTCGTCGGCTACGGCCTGTCGGGCGACGCCTACCACATCACCGCCCCGTCCGAGACCGGCGACGGCGCCTTCCGCTCCATGCGGGCGGCACTGCGCAGCGCCGGGGTCGCGCCGTCCGAGGTGCAGTACGTCAACGCGCACGGCACCTCGACGCCGCTCGGCGACGACCTGGAACTCGGCGCGGTGGAGCGGCTCTGGGGCGAGGAGGGCCGGCACCTGGCCATGTCCTCCACCAAATCGGCGATCGGCCACCTGCTGGGGGCCGCCGGCGCGGTGGAGGGCATCTTCTCGGTGCTGGCGATCCGCGACCGCGTCGCGCCGCCGACCCTGAACCTCGAGACGCCGTCGCGCGAGAGCGCGATCGACCGCGTCGCCAAGGTGGCGCAGGAGCGGCCGATCGAGGTGGCGCTGTCCAACAGCTTCGGCTTCGGCGGCACCAACGCCAGCATCGTCTTCCGCGCCGCGCCCTGAGGGCACGGCGCGCCGCCCGGGGTGTTGCGGCGCGATGACGCCCCCGATCCAGGCGGGCGCCCGGCATGGCTAGGGCGCTCCGGTCGTTCGTCGCGGTGGTGGCCGTGCTGGCGATCCTGGCCGGCCTGGCTGGCTGGCAGGCGCTCCGGCTTTACAACGCGCCCGGGCCGCTGGCGGCGCCGGCGCAGCTTGTCGTGCCGCGCGGCGGGACGGAGGTGATCGCCGCCGCGTTGCTGCGGGCCGGGATCATCGACGACCCGCGCGCCTTTGCCGCCGCCGCCTGGGCGACGCGGGACCAAGGGCCGCTGCGGGCCGCCGAACTCGCCTTCCCGCCCGGCGCGTCGATCGAGCAGGTGCTCGGCGTGCTGCGGACCGCCCGGCCGGTGCAGCGGCGGCTGACCATCCCGGAAGGGCTGACCGCGCGGCAGATCGCCGGGGTGCTGCGCGAGGCGCCGGGGATGACCGGGGAGGTGGCGGTGCCGGAGGAAGGCGCCGTGCTGCCGGAAACCTACGCCTATCAGTGGGGCGACGACCGCGCCGCGCTGTTGCGCCGGGCGGAGGGCGCGATGCTGGTGGCGCTCAACGCCGCCTGGACCGAGCGCGCCGAAGGCCTGCCCCTGGCGACCCCGCGGGAGGCGCTGGTGCTGGCCTCGATCGTTGAGCGCGAGACGGCGCTGGCGGAGGAACGGCCGCGCATCGCCGCGGTCTTCCTCAATCGCCTTCGGCGCGGCATGCCACTGCAATCCGACCCGACCGTGGCCTACGCCGCGGCGGGCGGCGGCACGCTGGACCGGCCGCTGTCGCGGGCCGACCTGGAGCGTGACCACCCCTTCAACACCTACCGCATCCGCGGCCTGCCGCCGGCGCCGATCGCCGCACCCGGCATGGCATCGTTGCGCGCGGTGACCCGGCCGGCGGGGGGGGAGGAGCTGTATTTCGTCGCCGATGGCAGCGGCGGCCACGCCTTCGCCCGCACGCTGGAGGAGCACAACCGCAACGTCGCCCGCTGGCGGGAGATCGAGCGGCGACGCGCGGACGGCCAGGCCACCCGCTGACGGGGGCGGGGGACGATCAGCCGACGGCGTGGATCGGCAGGTCCCCTGAAGATTTCATCGAAACGCCACGCGACGCGCCAGCCCGTCAGCCGGCCGCATCCTCCACCACCCGGCCATCCTCCATCCGCACAACCCGGCCGCAGCGCGCCGCCAGCGCCTCGTCATGGGTGATCAGCAGCAGCGTCGTCCCCAGCCGGGCCTGCAGCCCGAACAGCAGGTCCATCACCGCCGCGCCGGTGGCGCGGTCGAGGTTGCCGGTCGGCTCGTCGGCCAGCAGCAAAGGCGGCTCCGCCACCGTCGCCCGGGCCAGCGCCACGCGCTGCTGCTCGCCGCCCGAAAGCTGCCCGGGATAGTGCCCGGTGCGGTGGCCGAGTCCGACCGCCGCCAGCGCTGCTTCGGCGCGGGCGAAGGCGTCCCGCCGGCCGGCAAATTCCAGCGGCACCGCGACGTTCTCCAGCGCCGTCATGGTCGGCACCAGGTGGAAGGCCTGGAACACGATGCCGACATGCTCGCGTCGGAAGCGGGCCAGCGCGTCCTCGTCCATCTGCGCCAGGTCATGCCCGGCGACCCGCAGGCGGCCGCCGCTTGGCTTTTCCAGCCCCGCCAGCAGCATCAGCAGGGAGGTCTTGCCCGACCCGGACGGCCCGACCAGCCCCACCGCCTCGCCGCGGCGGATGGTCAGGTCGACCCCGCGGAGAATGTTGACCTCGCCAGCCGCCCCCGCCACCCTGAACTCCAGGTCCCTGGCTGCGATCAACGAATCGGCGTCGTCGTCGCCAGGCAGGGATCGGGAGTGGCTTGCGATGGTGTCCATGGTGCCGGGCGGTTT
>JBMOJU010000397.1:0-4592 GCA_049315625.1 Paracraurococcus sp. | reverse complement strand
CATCGCCGCACGCTGCTTTCCCTCGCGCTCGCTGCGCCCGCCGTCGCGACGGCGCAGGATTTTCCGACGCGGCCGGTCCGCATCGTCGTCCCCTTCGCAGCCGGCGGCATCATCGACGTGGTCGCGCGCATCCTGGCGGAGCCGCTGGCGCGCCGGCTCGGCCAGCCGGTGGTGGTGGAGAACATGCCCGGCGCCGGCGCCACCATCGGTGCCCGCGCCGTCGCCCGGGCGGCGCCCGATCGCCACACCCTGCTGCTGAGCGGTGCGGCGCATGCGGTGATGGCGGTGCTCTATGCCGATCTCGGCTTCGACCCGCTGGCGGATTTCGCCCCCGTCGCGCTGCTGGGCGACCAGCCCTTCGTCGTCGCGGTGCATCCCGGCGTGCCGGCGCAGGATGTGCCGCAGCTGCTGGCCTGGCTGCGGGCGCGTCCGGACGCGGCGAATTTCGCCACCACCGGCATCGGCGCCGCCAGCCACCTGGCGGGCGAGCTGCTGAAGTCGCTCGCCGGCGTGGATTTCACCGTGGTGCCCTATCGCGGCACGCCGCAGGCGGTGACCGACCTGGTTGCCGGCCGGGCCGACCTGATGATCGACAGCCAGACCCTGCTGGCGCCGCTGGCGCGGGATGGCCGGGTGCGGGCGCTGGCGGTCACCACCGCGCAGCGGTCCCGCCTGCTGCCCGATTTGCCGACGCTGGCCGAGGCCGGGGTCGCCGGCTACGCCGCATCCTCCTGGCAGGCGCTGCAGGCCCCGGCGGGCACACCGGCGCCGGTCCTGGCTCGCCTGGCCGAGGCCGCCGCCGCCGCGCTGGCCGAGCCGGCGGCCCAGGCGCGCTATGTCGAGGCCGGGATCGAGCCGCTGAGCGGCGGCCCGGCCGAGGCGGCGCGGTTCATCCGGGCGGAGGCGGCGAAATGGGCGCCGATCCTGCGGGCGACGGGGGCGAAGGCGGGGTAAGGAAGATTGGGGAGGAAAAAGTATTTCCTCCCCAAGCCCCTCCATTCCTTTTTCTGAGTCGACCGCCGCCGCGCGGAGGGTGCCGGACTCACAGAAATAGAGGAGGGTCCAGGGAGGATACTTCCTCCCTGGCCTTGCTTTCTACTCGGGCTTGAGCTGCGCCACCCGGATCACCTCGGCATAGACGCCGATGTCGCGGCGGATCCGGGCGGCGAAGCCTTCCGGTCCCTGGCCGAGGATGTCGAAGCCCTGGTCGCGCAGCTTCGCCTCGACGTCCGGCCGGCGCAGCGCGCCGAGCCAGGCGGCGCCGAGCCGCGCCGCGACCTCCGGCCGGCCGCCCGCCGGCATCACCACGCCGTACCAGCTATCCGAGATCGCCGCGGGGAAGCCCAGCTCGCCGAGCGTCGGCACGTCGGGCAGGAAGGCGCTGCGCTTCGGCGCGGCCAGCGCCAGGGCACGCAGGCGGCCGTCGCGCAGCATGGGCAGCACGTCCGGCAGGTTGCCGTACATCCAGTCGACGCGGCCGGCGATCAGGTCGGTCATCACCTGCGGCGTGCCGCGATAGGGCACATGGGTGGCGTTCAAGCCGGCGAGCAGCTTCAGGTGCTCGGCGCCCAGGTGCAGGCTGGTGCCCTGGCCGTTGCTGCCGAAGCTCAGCCCGGGGCCGGCGCGGCGGGCCTTCTCCAGGAAGCCGGCGAAGTCGCCCGCCAGCGCCGGATGCGCCACCAGCACGTGCGGCACCTCGGTCAGCAGGGCGAGGGGGGTGAATTGCCGCAGCGGGTCGTAGGGGGAGGGCCGGTGCAGGCTGGGGTTCACGGTGAAGCTGTTGGCCACCATCAGCATCGCCTGGCCATCGGGCGGCGTGCGCAGCATCGCCTCGGTCGCTACCAGCGTGCCGCCGCCGGGGCGGTTCTCCACCACCAGCGGCGCGCCGAGATCGGCCTGCACCGCGCCGGCCAATTGCCGGGCCAGCACGTCGATCCCGGCGCCGGGCGGGAAGGGCACCACCACGCGCAGCGGCCCGTCCGGGGTCCAGCCCTGGGGCTGGGTCTGGGCCTGGGCCGGGCGGAACGCCAGCAGGCCGGCGGCCATCAACGCGGTTCGACGCAGCATCATCAGCCCTCCCAGCAGTCGGATCGGGCCAGCAAGCGACGTGCCGTTGAAGGGCTCGCGTCGATGACAGCGAAGGCAGCGACGCCGGCGCGGCCCCCGTGGCGCACCCGCAGGCCGGCTGAGCCGGATCGGCGTGGCCCGACGCCGGCGGGGTCGGGGCAGGCCGCACCACCCCCGAACCGGGCAGATGATGCCTGAGTAGTGTCTCAGTTCGAATTCTGGAATTGGTTATTAGCCCGGTGACGCTGCTGGGTCCGCTTTGCGCCCACCTTGGTCTTTCAGGAACGCTTGGCACTCGCGCAAAGCCGTCGCTGTCGGCTGTTGGCCGAGCCGGCCGAAACTTACAGACCGAGCGCCGATTTTAAGGCAGTCGTCGCAACATTCGCGCCGATGGAACTCGCTACGTCCAGCGCCCACCTTCCTGCTTTCGACAGTGCCAACAAGACGGCGTTGCCGTCGCTTGCTGCGGCGGCCTTCTTAGCGTCACCAATCGCGTCGAGGGCTGCGATGTGCTCATCCGTCGCAAGTCCTCGCGCGGAAATCGCCTTTTGCAACTCCACCAGCTCGCGGGCTAGCGCTGCAAAGTCCATGTCAGTCGGCGGCGAGCCCTGGTTTTGAACGAAGTTGTGTGCCTGCACGTTGTAACCAATCGCGCCAACCACACCCTTGTTTTTTATGTTGATCATTGGCTGCACCTGGACGATAACCCTATCATACCGATCCGCTGCCGATGTTGCAATCTCTTTTAGTGCGGGTGAGAGTAATGGGAAGACTCGACCCAGCTCGGTTTCGAACGTCGTCAATGGCTTAGAAACAACCTCAAGTGCCTCGCGATATGGCTCGAATTCAGCAAGGTCGATTCTCCAGCCGTCCGGCTCGCATTCAAGGGGCCGTGGCGGGAGTCGCGCGCGCGCAGTCATCTCGTTGATCGCCTCCCGCAGCCGATCTTCGCTCTGTTTATGCCTCTCAGGCTCGAGGTCGGACAACTCGGCGAAGAGTGTCCGTAGTTTCTTGTATTCGGTTGAGTCGCGCTTTTGGAGGACGACGTCCGCGAACGAGCTGGGATCATGCTGAGTCGACTCGCGTAAAACGTCTTGCAGCACGTGCGGCATCAGAATTTGTGCAAGCGGCCGTTTCGCCGCGCGCGAGCTCAATCGGCGGGTGACGTAGGGCAAGAAGCGAGTTGACCGAGGTTGCATCGTACGGAAGACGCAATCATACCAGAGGTCGATTATGAGATGCGTGAGGATGTTGCGCGAAACGAACTCGTCTACCGCAGCCCATGCCACGTCGAACGACGGGTTGTTCCGACGAAGCGCGGTTTCGACAAACTTGGAAAGCCTACGGATCGCCCTTTTCGGGATAGCATCTTGTAACTCACGATCGATCATGTAGGGGTGTGGTTCCTTGGCGAAGACGTACATGTCGGCCGGCAACTCGTCGTCGCAGAGCGATATGTGCGCACCAAATCCCGCCTCCGCTTCGGGAACGATCCAGTCTCGCAAAACCAGCGGGAAGCTTTCGACCACTTGGTTGAATGCGCCCAGCCGCTTTTTCGCCAGCGCGCGGATCGGGACATCCGAAAGCAGAGCTTCCGGACGTCCAGCTTTGACCGGCCCGGTGAACCCCACGTTACCCCTAAAACGGGCTGCCAACTGCGAGCCCGGCGCCCGACCGCCGCGCGGCGGCATCTCGCCGCTCACGATGATTTGCCTGCCACAGAGCATACCAAAAGTAAAATCCTCAAGGCAACAAATATAAGCATTACGATGATCTATTATCGACGATTTCGTTCCTTCGTCGGGAAGCAAAACTTGCCCCGCATACTGAAGCGTAATGCCATTCAACATAACGTCCAACGGACACCTCTCTTTGGGCAGAGCCCCCGTCTTGAAGCTGCGGCCGCAACTAAGCGACGTCAGACGGCAAAGCTAACTGCGCGTCAGGGGGCGACAGTCGCGCCGTACCTCTCACGCGTCCAAGCTTCCGCCGGCGCCGACTGCCAGACAGCGTTACCGAACCAGCATAGCTTCCCTCAATCATGATCACCATGCGAAATATTTTGCGCGTCGTTGCTTTGTATACCTCGCGTCAAGCCGATTGCACGGTGGGCCGCTCCTGAAGTCTGCGGCGGTAAACCTGCATGTCCGCACCCGGCTTAGCGTGGTCGAACGGCTCTCGTAGTTACATGCGCCCAAGCTCACATTTGGTCTTCAACCCGAGACACGACCGATGCCTGTATGGACTTGACTATTTTCCTATTTTCTGCTTTGATTCCCGCTGGTGCCGCCGCCGAGGACCCCGCCCATGCCCCGCCGTCCCGATCCTTCCCCTGGCCGCGCCCTCCGCATCGGCCTCGTCCCGCTCGGCGCCGGCCGCCTCCCGCATCATGGCCGGATGCGGGGGCCGACGCGGACGGGCCGGCCTGCGTCCCGCGGCCATGGTCGGACGGCCATCGCCTTGCCCACCCGGGCGAGCGCAGGGCCCGGCGCGCCGCTGACCCTTTGTCCGAATCCAGATGCACG
>JBMOJU010000396.1:0-4600 GCA_049315625.1 Paracraurococcus sp. | reverse complement strand
GGTGGCAACGACGTCATCGACGGCGGCGCGGGCCGCGACGTTGCGGTGTTCGACGGCACGCGCGCCGCGGCGACCATCGTCAACACCGGCATCGGCGCCTGGACGGTGACGACGGCAACCGGCGGCACCGACACGCTGAAGGGCGTCGAGGTCCTGCAGTTCTCCGATGGCCAGTACGGCGGTGCCTCGCTGGAGGCGCAGTCGACCATCGACCTGTCCACCTACAAGCTGGTCGGCCGCTACGACCTGCCCGAGCCGACCCGCACCGCGGCGCCGGCCAACAGCCTGCTGGCGCAGGAAGCCTCGGCCGTCACCTACGACTGGGATACGGACACCCTGTTCGTCGTCGGCGACGGCGGCACCTCCATCGTCCAGGTGACGAAGACCGGCCAGCTTATCAACTCGATGACCCTGGCGCCGGGCGGCAGCCCGCAGGGCACGGATTTCTACGATCCGGAAGGCCTGACCTATGTCGGCGGCGGCAGGTTCGTCATGACCGAGGAGCGCGACCGCCAGGTCGTGCAGTTCACCTATGCCGCCGGCACCACGCTGCACCGCGCCGACGCGCAGACCGTCAAGCTCGGCACCTTCGTCGGTAACGTCGGCCTCGAAGGTCTCAGCTACGACCCGCAGACGGGCGGCTACATCCTGGTGAAGGAGACGACGCCGAAGTCGATCTTCCAGACCACGGTCGACTTCGCCGCCGGCACCGCGAGCAACGGCTCGGCGACGACCGTCAACTCGATCGACATGTTCGATCCGGCCAAGACCAACCTGCTCGACTTCGCCGACATCTTCGCGCTGTCCAACCTGACGGCGCTCGGCGGCACGGCGGAGGCCGGCCACCTGCTGATCCTCAGCCAGGAATCCGGCAAGATCATCAACGTCGATCGTGCCGGCAACATCTACAGCTCGCTGAGCATCGTCTCGAACCCCGGCAACCCGCTGTCGGTCGCCGACCAGCAGCACGAAGGCATGACGATGGGGGCCGACGGGACCCTGTACACCGTGGCGGAGAATGGCGGCGGCGACTTCGACCACCCGCAGCTCTGGGTCTACAAGCCTTCTCTGGTGCCCAACCAGGCGCCGACCGCGCTGGCGTTGAACAACCAGGTCAATGCGATCCTGGAGAACACCAGCACCGCGGCGCGCATCAAGGTTGCCGACGTGGCGCTGACCGATGACGGCATTGGCACGAACGTGTTCACCGTAACCGGCGCCGACGCCGCCTCCTTCGAGGCCGATGCCAACGGGCTGTATATCAAGGCCGGCACGGTGCTCGACTACGAGACCAAGTCGTCCTACGCAGTGGCCGTCAATGTCGACGATGCCAGCGTCGGCGGTACGCCGGATGCGAGCGCGAACTTCACGCTCTCCGTCACCGATGTGATCAACGAGAATCCGGCCAAGCCGATCCTCACCATCTCCGAAGTCGCGCCCTGGTCGAGCGGCAACAGCCCGGTCGCCGCCGACTGGTTCGAGGTGACGAATGGCGGCACCACCGCCATCGACATCACCGGCTGGAAGATGGACGACAACTCCGACCTCTTCGCCCAGGCGGTCGCGTTGAACGGCATCACCAGCATCGGCGCCGGCGAATCCGTCATCTTCCTGGAGACTGCCGACCTCGCCACCGTCGGTGCCAGCTTCCTCAGCACCTGGTTCGGTGCGAACGTGCCGGCCGGCCTGCGTCTCGGCAGCTATACCGGCGCCGGCGTCGGCCTGAGCACCGGCGGCGACAAGGTCAACCTGTTCAACGCCACCGGCCTGCTCCAAGCCAGCGTCACCTTCGGTGCCTCGCCGGCTGGCCCGAACTTCCCGAGCTTCAACAACGCGGCTGGCCTGAACAACGCGACCATCACCACGCTCAGCGCCGTCGGCACCAACGGCGCCGCGGCAGCGGTGAACGACACCAAGGAGATCGGCTCGCCCGGCACTGTCGGGAAGCTCTTCATCTCCGAAGTGGCGCCCTGGTCCAGCGGCAACAGCCCCGTGGCCGCGGACTGGTTCGAGGTGACGAACACGACCGCCTCGGCGATCGACATCACCGGCTGGAAGATCGACGACAACTCCGGCTCCCCGGCCGCGGCGGTCGCCCTGACCGGCATCACCAGCATCGGCGCGGGCGAATCGGTCATCTTCCTCGAGACCGCGAACCTCGCCGCGACCAAGGCGGCGTTCATCAGCACCTGGTTCGGCGGTAGCGCCCCATCGAGCCTGAAGATCGGTTCCTACAGCGGCGCCGGCGTCGGCCTTGGGACCGGTGGCGACGCGGTCAACCTCTACAACTCGGCCAACATCCTGCAGGCGAGCGTGGCCTTCGGCGCCTCGCCGACCGGGACCTTCGCCAGCTTCGACAATGCCGCGGCCCTGAACAACGCCACAATCTCGGCGCTGAGCGTGGCTGGCAGCAAGGGCGCCTTCGTCGCGGCGGCCGACCTGAACGAGGTCGGCTCCCCCGGCGGGATCGCCGCCAACCCGCTGCTGGTCATCGGCACGCCGGGCAATGACAGCCTGGCCGGCGCCGCCGGGAACGAGACCATCAACGGTGCGGCCGGTGCGGACACCATCAACGGTGCCGCCGGCAACGACAGCATCGATGGCGGCGCGGGTGCCGACGTGGCGGTCTACGCCGGGTCGCGTGACGCGGCGACGCTGGTGCGCAGCAGCAGCGGCATCTGGACGGTGACGACCGCGACCGGCGGCACCGACACGCTGGCGAATGTCGAGACGCTGAAGTTCGACGACGGCAGGCTCGACATTTCCGGGCTCTTCGCGGTGCACCCGGTCTCGCAGCTCTCGGCCGGCGATGTTGATCAGGACAGCGCCGTACTGCTCGCCAAGCTGAGCGCCGCGGGCAGCGTGACCTTCCAGGTCTCGACCGATGCGGGCTTCGGCGCGCTGCTGGTGAACCAGGCAGTGACGGTGGCCGACGCGCTGGTGCCGGCCAAGCTCCAGCTCGCAAACGGTACGTTGGCCGCCGGCACCACCTACTACTGGCGCGCGATGGGCGCCGATGGCGAGGTCGAGACCGCGCGCTTCCGCACGGCGGATGCGGCCGGCGTGCAGAACGGCTTCAGCATGGGCGTCACCGGCGACTGGCGTGGCGAGACCGCGCCCTACCCGGCGATCAGCAACGCCGACACCGCCGGCCTCGATCTGTTTGTCAAGCTCGGCGACACCATCTACGCCGACTATGCCTCGCCGGCGGTGAACATCGCCCAGGCGACGACCCTGGCCGACTACCGGGCCAAGCATAACGAGGTCTACAGCACGCATGCCGGGCTGGACCCCTGGGGTGACCTGCAGAAGACCACCGCCGTGCTGGCGATGATTGACGACCACGAGGTGACGAACGACTTCGCCGGCGGTGCGCCTGCGGCGTCCGACCCGCGGGTCGGCGCCACCACTGGCCTGGTCAACGACTCGCCGCTGTACGAGAACGGCCTGACCGCCTTCGTCGACTACAACGCGATCGAGGACCGCACCTACGCCGACACCGGCATGGATGCGCGGACCGATGGCGAGCATGACCTCTATCGCTACAGCCAGCAGGGCAAGGACGCGGCGGTCTTTGTGCTGGATGCACGCAGCTTCCGCGACACCGAGCTGAACTCGGTCAGCGACCTGACCAGCACCAGCCAGATCACCAACTTCCTGGTGCAGTCCTTCGATCCGACGCGGACGATGCTGGGCGCCACCCAGCTCGACCGGCTGAAGGCGGACCTGCTCGATGCCCAGTCGAAGGGCACGCTCTGGAAGTTCATCCAGCTGCCGGAGCCGATTCAGAACTTCGGCGTCCTTGGCGCCGAAGACCGCTACGAAGGCTATGCCGCCGAGCGGACGGCGATCCTCAAGTTCATCCACACCCAGGGCATCACCGGCGTCGTCTTCGTCAGCGCCGACATCCATGGCAGCGTGGTGAACAACCTGACCTACCAGGACGCCCCGGGCGGCCCTCAGATCGCCGTCGCGGCCTGGGAGATCACCACGGGTTCCGTCGCCTTCGACGCGCCCTTCGGCCAGACGGTGGCGCAGCTTGCCGCCGCCGCCGGCCTGATGAGCCCGGCGCAGCAGGACTTCTACAACAGCCTGCCGGTCGCGCCGGATACCGACAACTTGGCGTTCGACAAGGACGACTTCATCAAGTCGCTGATCAACCAGCAGGTCACCGCGCTGGGCTATGATCCGATCGGCCTGAACAGCAACCTGGCGCAGGCGAACGGGCTGGTCGACGCCACCCTGGTCACCGGCGACTACCTGGTCACGCATGGCTACGGCTGGACGAAGTTCGACGTCGATACGGCCGGCAAGCTGACCGTCACCACCTACAACGTGCCCTACTACTCGGCGGCCGACGCGGCGGCGAACCCCGCCGCGATCGCGGCGCTGACGCCAACCGTGGCGGCGCAGTTCACCGTCAACCCGGCCATCAGCCTCACCGGCACGACCGGTGCGGACAGCCTGGCCGGCACCATCGGCGCCGATACGCTGCATGGCCTGGCCGGCAACGACACGCTGGCGGGCGGTGCGGGCAACGACGTGATCGACGGCGGCGCGGGCCGCGACGTTGCGGTGTTTGACGTGGCCCGTTCGGCGG
>JBMOJU010000395.1:0-4605 GCA_049315625.1 Paracraurococcus sp. | reverse complement strand
AACAAGAAGATGGCCGGCCATCTCGGTGTCGAGCGCGTGACCACCCTGAATCTGGAAGTGGCCGGGCATGACCTGGAGAAGGGCCTGCTGCTGATCAAGGGCGCCATTCCGGGCTCCAAGGGCGGCTACGTGCTGGTGCGGGACGCGGTCAAGCGCGCCCGCCACGCCGAAGCGCCGTTCCCCGCCGGTCTGGCCTGAGGATAGATACGATGCAGGTTCCGGTCATCACGCTGGATAACGGCTCGGCAGGCGACATCGAGCTGCCGGAGGCGCTGTTTGCCGCCTCTCCCCGCCCCGACATCATGGCGCGCGTCGTGCATTGGCAGCTGGCGAAGCGCCGTGCCGGCACGCACAAGGTCAAGGGCATGGGTGAGGTCTCCGGCACCACCAAGAAGCCCTACCGTCAGAAGGGCACGGGCAATGCCCGCCAGGGCTCGCTGCGCGCGCCGCAGTTCCGCAAGGGCGGCGTGGTCCATGGCCCGGTCGTGCGCGACCACGGCTATTCGCTCAACAAGAAGGTCCGCCGGCTCGGCCTGATCTCGGCGCTCAGCGCCAAGGCCGCCGAAGGCAAGCTCGTGGTTCTCGAATCCGCCTCGGCCGGTGAGACCCCGAAGACTGCCGCGGTGGCGAAGCAGCTGAAGGCGCTCGGCTGGAAGAGCGCGCTGGTGGTGGATGCTGCGGTCGATGAGGGCTTCGGCCGGATCGTCCGCAACCTGCCGCATGTCCAGGTGCTGCCGACCATCGGCGCCAATGTGTACGACATCCTCAAGTACGACGTGCTCGCGGTCACCCGCGCCGGCGTCGAGGCCCTGAAGGAGCGCCTGGCATGAGCGAGGCAACGACCCGTCCGCTCATCTCCAAGGAGCGGATGTACCAGACCATCCTGTCGCCACTGGTGACGGAGAAGGCGACGGCCCTTTCGGAGCAGAACCAGTTCGTCTTCCGCGTGTCGCTCGAGGCCACCAAGCCCGAGATCAAGGCATCGGTCGAGGCGCTGTTCGGCGTGAAGGTGCTGGCCGTCAACACCCTGGTGGTGAAGGGCAAGACCAAGCGCTTCAAGGGCCGGCCTGGCCAGCGCTCGGATTGGAAGAAGGCGATGGTCAAGCTTGCCGAAGGGCAAAGCATCGACCTCACGACGGGGCTGGCGTGACGTCATGGCACTGAAGAATTTCAATCCGGTCACGCCGAGCCTGCGCGGCACCATCCTCGTCAAGCGCGACGAGCTGTGGAAGGGCGCGCCGGTCAAGCTGCTGACCGAAGGCAAGTCGCATTCCGGCGGCCGCAACAACCACGGCCGCACCACGGTCCGGTTCCGCGGCGGCGGACACAAGCAGACCTACCGCATCGTCGACTTCAAGCGCCGGGCCAAGTTCGGCGTTCCGGCGGTGGTCGAGCGGCTGGAATACGATCCGAACCGCACCGCCTGGATCGCCCTCCTGAAGTATCAGGATGGCGAGCTGGCCTACATCATCGCGCCGCAGCGGCTCAAGGCCGGCGACCAGGTGCTGGCGGCCGACAAGGCCGACATCAAGCCGGGCAACGCGATGCCGATGGCGGCGATCCCGGTCGGCACCATCATCCACAATGTGGAGATGAAGCCGGGCGCCGGTGGCAAGATCGCCCGCTCGGCCGGCACCTATGTGCAGCTGGTCGGCAAGGATGCCGGCTACGCCCAGGTGAAGCTGATGTCCGGCGAGCTGCGGACCGTTCGCGCGGAATGCATCGCCACCATCGGCGCGGTGTCGAACCCGGACAATTCCAACCAGCAGATCGGCAAGGCCGGTCGTTCCCGCTGGCTGGGCCGCCGCCCGCACAACCGCGGCGTGGTGATGAACCCGGTCGACCACCCGCATGGTGGTGGTGAAGGCCGGACCTCGGGCGGCCGTCATCCGGTCACGCCGTGGGGCAAGCCGACCAAGGGTGCGAAGACGCGCAACAACAAGCGGACGGACGGTCTCATTGTCCGTCGCCGCAACGCGACGAAGGGCTGATCGCGATGCCGCGCAGCGTATGGAAGGGGCCGTTTGTCGACGGCTACCTGCTTGCCAAGGCGGAGGCCTCCCGGGCTTCGACGCGCAACGAGATCATCAAGATCTGGTCGCGTCGCAGCACGATCCTGCCGCAGTTCGTCGGCCTGACCTTCGGGGTCTACAACGGGAAGAAGTTCATCCCGGTGCAGGTCTCGGAGAACATGGTCGGCCACAAGTTCGGCGAGTTCTCGCCGACGCGGACCTTCACCGGGCACTCGTCCGACAAGAAGGCGAAGCGGGGCTGATCCGATGAGCAAGCCGAAGCACGAACGCTCCCTGGCGGAGACCGAGGCGCAGGCCGTCACGAAGAACATTCGTGTCAGCCCGCGCAAGCTGAACCTGGCAGCGGGCCTGATCCGCGGTCGCCGGGCTGCCGATGCCGTCGCCACGCTGACCTTCAGCAAGCGCCGCATCGCGCAGACCGTGAAGAAGACATTGGAGAGCGCGATCGCCAACGCGGAGAACAACCATCAGCTGGACGTCGACCAGCTCGTGGTGTCCCGCGTCGAGGTCGGCCGTTCGCAGGTCATGAAGCGCTTCCACGCCCGCGGCCGCGGCCGGTCCGCCCGCGTCGAGAAGTGGTTCAGCCACCTGATGATCGTCGTGGCCGAACAGCCGGTGGTCGCGCCGGCCCAGCAGGAGGCCGCGTAACATGGGTCACAAAGTCAATCCGATCGGCTTCCGGCTCGGCATCAACCGGACCTGGGACAGCCGCTGGTTCGCCGATGGCGACTACGCCAAGCTGCTGCATGAGGACCTGAAGCTGCGCGACACGCTGCGCACCCGCCTGAAGGGCGCCGGCGTCAGCCGCGTGGTGATCGAGCGCCCGGCGAAGAAGCCGCGCGTGACGATCCATGCCGCGCGGCCGGGTGTCGTCATCGGCAAGAAGGGCGCCGACATCGAGAATCTGCGCAAGGACATGGCGAAGCTCTGCGGGGCCGAGGTCTCGCTGAACATCGTCGAGATCCGCAAGCCGGAAATCGATGCGACGCTGGTGGCCGAGAACATCGCCCAGCAGCTGGAGCGCCGCGTGGCCTTCCGCCGTGCGATGAAGCGCGCGGTGCAGTCCGCCATGCGCCTCGGCGCCGGCGGCATCCGGATCAATTGCGGCGGCCGCCTGGGCGGCGCCGAGATCGCCCGGATGGAGTGGTACCGCGAGGGTCGCGTCCCGTTGCACACGCTGCGGGCCGATATCGACTATGGCGTGGCGACGGCGAAGACCACCTACGGCACCTGCGGCGTGAAGGTCTGGATCTTCAAGGGTGAGATCCTGGCGCACGATCCGATGGCGCAGGACAAGCGCGCCGCCGAACAGGCGCCGCAGCGCTGAGGGATGATGTGAGATGCTGCAACCCAAGCGCACGACGTTCCGCAAGGCCCACAAGGGCCGGATCAAGGGCCTGGCCAAGGGCGGCTTCACGCTGTCCTTTGGTGGCTTCGGCCTGAAGGCGCTGGAGCCGGAGCGGGTGACTGCCCGGCAGATCGAGGCGGCCCGCCGCGCGATCACCCGCGCGATGAAGCGGCAGGGCCGGGTGTGGATCCGGATCTTCCCGGACGTGCCGGTCTCGACCAAGCCGGCCGAGGTCCGCATGGGCTCCGGCAAGGGCGCGCCCGAATACTGGGTGGCGCGGATCAAGCCGGGCCGCATCATGTTCGAGATCGATGGGGTGTCGCTGGACACCGCCAAGGAGGCGCTGACGCTCGGCGCCGCCAAGCTGCCGATCAAGACCAAGATCGTGCAGCGCCTGGGCGCGGAGGCCTGAGGCCATGACGAAGATTGCCGATATCCGCGCGCAAACCGCGGACGAGCTGCAGACGCAGCTTCTCGATCTCCGGAAGGAGCAGTTCAATCTGCGCTTCCAGCGCGCGACCGGCCAGCTTGAGGCGACCGGACGCGTGAAGGTGGTGCGGCGCGACATCGCGCGCATCAAGTTCGTCCTGCACGAGCGGAAGCGCTCGGCAGCCCAGCAACCCAAGGCTTAAAGGGGAGACCGGCGGCTATGCCGAAGCGAGTCCTCACGGGCCGGGTGGTCAGCGACAAGATGGACAAGACGGTCACCGTCCTTGTCGAACGTCGCGTGATGCATCCGCTCTACAAGAAGTTCATCCGGCGTTCGAAGAAGTACGCCGCGCACGACGAAGCCAACCTCTGCAAGGAAGGCGACCTGGTGCAGATCGAGGAATGCGCGCCGATCAGCAAGCGCAAGGCCTGGCAGGTCATCGTCCGCAACGGTGCGGCGCTGACCGCGCCGGCTGAGGCGGTGGCGGCATGATCGGCGTTGAAGCCAACCTCGACGTGGCCGACAATTCCGGCGCCCGTCGTGTCCAGTGCATCAAGGTGCTGGGCGGCTCGAAGCGGAAGACGGCCAGCGTCGGCGACGTGATCGTGGTCTCCGTCAAGGAAGCGATCCCGCGCGGCAAGGTGAAGAAGGGCGAGGTGCATCGCGCCGTCATCGTCCGCACGGCCTACCCCGTGCGGCGCATCGACGGCACTGCGATCCGCTTCGACAACAACGCCGCGGTGCTGATCAACAAGGCGGGCGAGCCGATCAGGACCCGTATCTTCGGACCGGTG